>CAJXWT010000004.1 GCA_913062595.1 uncultured Fidelibacterota bacterium | reverse complement strand
GTACTAAAATTGAATAATCAGACTAAATCAGGCTATAAAGTAAATAATTAGAGTTCTTTAGAGTTTATCATCAATAAACTTTGCGGAGAGGGAGGGATTCGAACCCTCGATACCCTTTATAGAGGTATACTCACTTAGCAGGCGAGCGCCTTCAGCCAGCTCGGCCACCTCTCCATCGAATTATTCTATAAAATTGCTGCGCGAAATTAATTCCTAATTATGCCAGGACAAACTGTTTACCACTGAACTGTAGCACGGCACCTTTCAGTTCCAGGCTCAGTAATATAGTTAACAGTATAGTCAGATCCATCTCTGATTTTTTCACTAGTTCATCAATGTGGATGGGACTGTGTTCCAGAAAGGTAAATATGGACCTCTCCTCATCAGAAAGATTCAGGTCAATACTGCGCTGTCTTGGTTTTATGCGCTTGGTTAACTGGGGTTCAATAGCCTGCAGAACATGCTCAGTTCGTCCCACAAGTACAGCCCCATTACGTATCAAACGATTGGTACCTTTGCTCCGTTCATCCGCGATCCGGCCGGGTACGGCAAAAACTTCCCGATTCTGGTCCAGTGCATTGAATGCGGTCAGGATTGCGCCGCTCCTGTGCCCTGCTTCAACGATTAAGGTTCCATGGCTGAGTCCGCTAATAATGCGGTTTCGCTGTGGGAAATTGCCGCCTTCCGGCTTGGTCCCAAAAGGGAATTCAGAAATGACGGTTCCCAGTTCAATAATATGCTGCATAACCTGCTTATTCTCAGCAGGATAAACACGATCCACACCACAGCCCAGTACGGCAATGGTCCGACCCCCCGCTTCCAATGTAGCTTTGTGCGCTGCTGTATCAATACACCGGGCCATACCGCTAACGATCGTGAGAGCCCTACAGCTGAAAGTTCGGCTGCCAGCTGTTTGGTTACTGCCCTGCCGTAGGGTGTAATAGCCCGTGTGCCTACAATCGCAATACAGTCTTCTTTAGTTTGCAAGGGTAGACCTCGGCAATAGAGTACTGCCGGCGGGTCATAAATCTTTTTCAACAGGTTCGGAAATGCCTTCTCCCACAACGAAAGGATCGTCACTTCATATTTAGCGGCTTTTTCCAGTTCTTTCTGGCCTAGATCCAGGTCATGATTGCTACAGATCTGCGCGGCAGTTTTAACATCGATCCCCTCCACGCGGCACAAGTCCGTTTTCGATACGGTAAAAATATCCTTTATCTCGGGAAAGGCAGTGACCAGATTTCTGGGCTTTATAGGCCCCGGCCAGGGGCACATGTAGTAACAATATTAACGCAGCTAATTGCTCAGTGTTCATTGAGCAATTTGCCAATCCGTTTGATCAATGCCGGTATACCGGCACCGCTCACAGAAGATATTTCCAGGTATTCATTCTCCATTTTGGTCCAATCAGTATGATCAGCTTTTGTATCAATTTTTGTCCGCACAATTATATGCTTTCGTTTGGACAGATCCGGATTGTGGCTAAGCAACTCTTGTTGCAGCAGTTCGTACGTATCAGCTGGATCGGATTCCATAGTGTCAATTAGGAACAATAATAATTTGGTTCGTTCAATGTGCTTCAGGAATTGATGACCCAGACCTTTACCCTCACTGGCACCTTCGATCAAGCCGGGTATATCCGCCATTACAAATGACTGGTATTCACCGTATTTTACGATACCCAGGTGGGGCTGCAGCGTGGTAAAAGGATAATCAGCGATCTTCGGTCGAGCTGACGAGACCGCGGCTAGCAATGTTGATTTACCGGCGTTGGGTAAACCTACTAATCCCACATCTGCCAATACCTTTAGTTCAATAGTAAAATTTCTTTTTTCTCCCGGGATTCCTTTTTGCGCATGTCGCGGTGTTTGGCGAGTAGCGGTTTTGAAGCGGGCATTTCCCTTCCCGCCTTTTCCGCCAGGGCAGGCAACAAATTCTTCGCCCTCTATTACCAGATCCGCTTCTACCTTACTCGTATTTCTATCACGAATGAGTGTGCCCAGCGGCACCCGAATACGTACATCTTCCCCATCCCGGCCTGTTTTCTGGTTGGAGGACCCAGGCGCACCGTTATCCGCCTGGTAGGACTTCTTATAACGAATATCCTGCAGGGTATGCAGGTTTTGATCCGCTACAAAAATAACGGAGCCACCTTTACCGCCATCCCCACCGTCAGGGCCCCCTTTGGGAACGAACTTTTCCCGCCGAAAAGTAACGGCGCCAGCGCCGCCCTTCCCACTTGCACACGTTATTTCAGCGTAATCGATAAACATAATGAACCCAAAAAGAAAAGGTGCCTAAAATCACGCACCTTTTTCAGTGAATTTTATGGCCTGTAAATTAGGGTTGGTGGGACTTCCATCTTTGTTCCAAGTCCGGAGCATTAATCGTTTCCAGTACATAATCACAGAATTCCCTGCTGCTGGCGCCATCTTTGCGCCCGGTCATTACCAGTTTCTTCTCGAATTGCCCGGTTATATCCAGCGCCATTTCCAGTCTAATACCTTGTCCTTCATACCCGATGTGCCGCAGCAGCATCGCCCCCGCCCGAATCATACTCGATGGATCGGCATACTGGGCCCGGCCTTCAACTACCATCCGTGGCGCGGAACCGTGTATTGCCTCAAACATGGCATATTTCTTGCCAATATTTGCTGAGCCTGCCGTACCCACACCACCCTGGAGTTCAGCCGCTTCATCCGTCAAAATATCGCCATACAAGTTAGGCAGGGCCATAACCCGGAACTGCGTGCGCCGCTTCGGATCGATTAATTTCGCTGTCATTATGTCAATGTACCAGTCATCTACTTCGATATCAGGATATTCCTTAGCAATTTCATAGCCGACCTTCAGAAATTTACCGTCGGTGGTCTTCACAACATTGGCTTTGCTGACTAGGGTAACCTTGTTAATATTATTTTTATTTGCGTATTCGAATGCCAGGCGCAACAACCGCTCCGATCCTTGCGTTGACGTAACCGTGAAATCCATGGCCAAGTCATCTGTTACATCTATACCATTACTGCCCAGCGCATAGGCACCTTCCGTATTCTCCCTGAAAAATACCCAGTCTATCCCTTCGCTGGGTACACGCACCGGACGTACATTGGCAAATAAATCCAATTCCTTGCGCATGGCTATATTTGCGCTTTCAATATTCGGCCAGGGGTCCCCTTTTCTTGGCGTCGTAGTTGGGCCTTTAAGTGTTACGTGGCATTCTTTTATTTCTTCCAGCACATCACCTGGAATCGCCTGGCGCACTTCGGCTCTTTTTTCGATCGTTAAGCCCTCAATAACTCGAAATGTAATTTTTCCCGCATCCAGCGGAACCTGCAGCAGACTTTCCAGCACACGCTGTGCTTCAGCAGCGATAAATGGCCCGATCCCGTCACCGCCAAGGATACCCACAATAATTGGATTCAATGCCGCATAATCAGTCTGTTCTTCTACGGTGCTCATCCGGTCTACTCGCGCCAGTTGATCCTGCAATAGCTTTTGGAAGTGTATAGTTGCCTTATTTATATGTTTATCCGTCATGTTTATTTCTCAGTTTTCTCTGTAGCTGCAGTCTTTTCCTTTTTTGCTGGTTTATCATCCTTTTTCTTCTTTTCCTTCTCTTTTTTGTCCACTTTTGGTCGTTCCTTGTAGTCGGTGAGATAAAAACCGGAACCTTTAAATATTAGTCCAGTGCCACCACTTATAACCCGGGTTACGTCGCAATTCTTTTCCTCACAATCAGGCCGTTTCGTTAATGGTTTGGAAGACATAGTTTGAAAATTTTCAAACCGCTCACCGCACTCATTGCAGATATATTCGTATGTAGGCATAAATTTATGTTTTTTTGATTAATTCCGGGGGAAAATCAGACCAGGAATTTATAATAGTTTATTTATTTAATTTAGATTTTAACTGCGCTTCTACAATTGCCGGCACAAAAGCGGATATGTCGCCCTCCAGCGCTGCAATTTCCTTGACTACAGTCGAGTTTAAGTGCATATATCTTTCATCAGGCATCATAAAAACAGTGCTGATTTCTGGTGCCAGCGAACGGTTCATCAGTGCCATCTGGAATTCATACTCGAAATCACTGATTGAGCGCAGTCCCCTAATCAATGCTATCGCTTCATTCTCTTTGGCAAATCTTACAATCAATGCATCGGTTGAACTGACCGAGACATTATCCAGATGCTCAATAGACGCTTGGATCAGATCGATTCGTTCTTCCACTGTGAATAAGGAATTTTTTTTGGGGTGATTAGCGATGGCAAGAATCACATGATCAAACAGAACGGCTGCCCGTTTAGCGATATCTAGGTGCCCATTGGTGATGGGATCAAATGTGCCTGGATAAATAATTTTCTTCATACTGTTTTAGTCCAAATTGTAACCAAAGTATCACCGAACCGTTTACTGCGACCTCCCACAGGAATCGATTCTCTAGATGATGTCTCTAAAACAAATCTACCATTATTTAATAATGTGGTTAAACATTTTTCCGCAAGTTTGGCTATATCAATTTTTCCATAGGGTGGGTCAGCGAAAATGATATCATACTCATGCCGTACTCGCAAGTAGCGGATCCACTCTTTACATACCACCTTCACCTCAACCTGATCCTGCAACATTTTGCTGTTCACGTGGATTAATTGTACATTTCGTCTGTCGTTATCAACAAATGTGACCGCAGCTGCTCCCCGGCTGGCCGCCTCAAATCCAAGAATCCCGCTACCCGCAAAAAGATCGAGCACTGAACAGCCCTCCAAATCACCTAGTATATCAAATATACTTTTTCTTACCCGGGATGTAGTAGGACGGTAGCTGGCTTTCGCGCTTGTGCGTATTTTTTGCCCTTTAAAACGGCCAGCTATGATATTCATGGAACAGTTGCAATAGCCAGGGGATCGTCTTGTGTCGGTTGCATTTTGGGATGAATAATGGAAAGATAGAATGTACCGGTGGCCTGTAGTACTTCTGGATCCGCTTTATAGATCAGCTTTCTGATTAGCAGATTACTTGCTATTCCAGATACTTTTCTCAACACGTCCCGCACTTGTATTTCGCCTTCCACTTGCACAACAAGAGGTGTTTGCAACCGATTACCTAATTTTCTAGGACTTTGTTCGTTAAAACGAAGTGTAGAGTAATCCGCTTTCAGAATACTGAGAATAGCGTCAACCGCTAGTTCTACTCCTTGCGGCCCTGAAATCAGATCTGTATATATTAATTCTAGATCGGCGTAATGTTTATATCCTCCGCAGCAATCTATCGCATCCCGATTAGTAGCAAGTATCAGGCCAATATCTTCCGGTTGCCACCCGGGAATTTCACCACCAACAAATTCCACGCTCAGGATTGTTTCACTCGATGAAAGATAGGTTAGTCTCCCTGGTCCTATAGTCAGAAATACCTTAGTCAGGCCCCTTTTCACCGCAGCCGATTGTAGACGGATTTTTTCATCCAGGGAAAGCAAATCACCTACTGACATCCGGGAAGTTATTTTTGGAAGGATATGTTCTGGAACCAAACTTTTCTCATTCAGTTCACCGACCGCATTTATGTATTCATATTCCAGGCGAGGTACTTTGCTTACTATTACTTCTTTGTAATAAATGGTGCCCCCAAATGATCCCAGCAGCAGCAGCGCACTGAGGAATGATATGATCTGTTCACTTGACCAACGAATGCTATCTCTTCTCTTTTTTACGTGTTTTTTTAACACCAGTTTTTCTTCCTCTTTTTCCTGCGGAAAAACATCCACGGTGACAGACTTTGGAAATGTCCTGGCCACTGGTTCATCTTCTATAGGCCGTGCAATACTTTCATGTTCATGATACAAGCGGTCAACTACTCCAGGGAGTTCAAACATGTTCAATCCTTGATTGATATTGGGATGGGTGATCAGGGTTGATAAAACAATTTTATGGTCAAGTTTCAGGTCGGGATCAATCTTTGTATCATCTATACGTACACCGGCAAACAATCTAGGTTGCTGTGGTTTGAATCGTTCCCAGTGTTTACTTCTGGCTGCAGACAAATCATTAAGGCATATTGTCCAGGGCGGTTTATTCCGCATCGTGAATTTTGCGGTAAGCAGTTGTTGCAAGGTGCTTTTATTGCCAAAGGAATCGATACACTTTAGTCCACTTTTCCCATGGATTACCGTACCGCCATTGATATTATCCCTATCCATATGAAATACATCGTAATAAGTGCCCGTCAACTTTATGGTCATGATTGGTAGTTTCCCTAGCGCGGACAGTACCATCGATTCGGTACCCAGCCATACCGGAGAACCAGAGAATGTCTGTAAAATCTTTTTTGTGGCCTGGATTAGAAAATTATGCACGTAAATGATGTGTCCTTGGCGTCTGTCATTGTATAGTTCGATAAATGCCTGAAACTTTTCTGCGGTTGCTCCCCAACGTTTATCTTTTTTCCATTCTACCAGGGTAATTATATCTGTATCAGACATTTCCTGCTCAGTTGGAAATGCCTCATGGTATACAAGGTTATCTGTTAAGGCTATCAGGATCTCACTACCAGCGATGAAAACCTTATCATTTATTTCTTGGATGCCATTTATTAAATGATTTACCGCGAGTTCTTCGCGGCTAAGATCATCCACAAGCGAGCCTTGGAGATCAACCGCTGTTGTGTTTACTAATAGAGGACTGCCATGTACCCGTGAATAATGGGCAAGTGATATCTGAGTGTCAGATATGTAAAGGGCGATCACACCAGCAGGTCACTGGTCCCAACTGCGCGATCCGTCTTCAATATATCCGTGACTACGAGTCTTGAATGAGAATAAAAGGTACCTTCCCTCGCTATAAACGCCTTCTATCGGACTGGCAACGCGTAACACCTCGCCTTCTTCTTTTAGTCTGACCACTATTTTTTCTCCGGTTAAGGGACAGTAAAAGTTCGAAGAATCAGGCATGTAACTATCATAATACAATACCACTTCAGATCGCTGTTTCGTTTCAAAACCAAGATTAGCAATAAACCCTTCCTCAATCATAACGGTTGGTAAATCTTCCTTTGAGACAAAACCGGTATCATTTCGGAACATTTCTTCAGAGTATGTCACCACTGTATGAATGGTATCGATGAGCGTATCACGGCGTGTCTTGAGAATACCAAATGTTGTGTCAAACTCTACGTCATATCCTTCGGGTATTATTACATTCACGCTTTCCCCTGCTAATTCAAAGTTGCGTTCACCCAAATAGGTGGAATCGGCCATAACAGAATCACGGACAGCATTCACAACATTCATGGCCCAAAGTCCATTTTCTTCATAGCCATCAGTCAAAATTTTATAAAAATATTCCACGTCATGTACAGTCTGAATGTTAAACCTTGCTCCCTCGGCTGCCGTTACTTCTTCAACCCAGATGGCACTTGGCACATATATGGTAATGATCATGAACAAAAATGCTAATACAATGCTTAGTTCTATCAGGTCTGAGTACTGTTTCCGTTTGATCTCATCCATTGTGATAAAATCCCTTAGTTCAATGTTATGTGCGTTTTCAACTTTTCGAGTGTTTTACTGCCAATCCCCTTGACATTCTTAAGATCTTCAATTGTGTTAAATCTACCGAAATCATCTCTGTAGCGCATGATTCGCTCAGCAGTCACCGGTTCAATTGATGGTAATTTGATCAATTCACCTTTCCCGGCCGTATTAATATTAACCAAAATCTGGGATGATTCTGTGCGCTTTTGTACTGCGGCATCAGTGTTTATAATCATTGGCGCACTGGAATGATCCAAAAGTGCAGAATTTGCATCAGCTTGAAATACGGCTGCCTGCTGGATCTCTTTTGGTAAGGGGCCGGGTTCAAGCAAATTATTTTTATACACCATTGCTAATACGCCAAGCGTTAATGAGGCCAATAAAAACTTCAGTACTAATTTTTCCTGTTTCGTTACCAGTCGTACTAGATTTTTATCTTTCGGAACATGTTTTTTGGCACACCGTCTGCGCCAGCCAGCTCCTTTAATAATTTACGTGTATTTTTTGAAAGATTTTTCGGTGTTTCAACATGAATTTTTACTAATTGATCTCCCCTGCTCAACCGACGTACTTGGGGAAACCCTTTGCTCCGCATTCTTAAAATTTGCCCCGATTGAATACCAGCCGGTATTTTTAGATTTGCCTTCCCATTTAAGGTTGGTACTTCTATTGTTGAACCTAATGCTGCTTGCGAGAAACCAATATGCGCTTCAATGAGTACATCATCACCATTACGAATAAAATAAGTGTGATCTTGTTCCTCAAACAATACGATGAGGTCCCCGGCCACACCATTGATATCTTCATTACCCTTACCGTCAACTGTCATGTAATTACCCTCTTCAACGCCAGCAGGTATTTTAATTTTTATTGTTTCCTCTTTTTTAATCATACCATCCGGTCCCGCACCAATGGGTCTATTACCCACTACCTTTCCGGCTCCACGACAATGAGGGCACGTAGACGAAGAACGCATTTGACCAAGTATTGTATTGGATATTTTCGAAACCTGGCCGTGTCCGTGACAAGTAGGACAATTCGTAAATTTCGTATCCAGAGCTATTACAGATCGCTTGATCTTAATCGTTTTTTCCACACCGCTGGCAATGTCTTCCATTTTCAATTGTATCCGTATTCGTATATCCTTTCCGCGCTGACGACCGCCTCTGCGTCTGCCACCTCCAAAAAAACTGCTGAATATATCATCGCCACCAAAAATATCCCCAAATTGGCTGAAAATATCATCCATGGACATATGTACACCGCCGCTAAACCCGCCGCCTTGCTGTCCCATGCCTACACCAGCGTGACCAAACTGATCATATTGCGCCCGTTTATTACTATCACTCAACACACCATACGCCTCAGCAGCTTCCTTGAATGTTTTTTCCGCTTTCTTGTCTTCCGGGTTTTTATCAGGATGATACTTCAGTGCAATTTTACGGTAAGCCCGCTTGAGTTCATCGCTGGAAGCACCGCGGTTCACACCCAAGATTTCATAGAAATCTCTCATGTTTTATTCACCACTACCTTGGCGTGACGGATAACACGGTCCCTATACTTGTATCCTTTTTCAAAGACCTCAATAATCTCATTATCATTTTTATCTTCTTCCTGCCGTACCATTAATGCATCGTGCAATTCCGAGTCAAGTAATTCACCTGCTTCACCAAAAGACGCAACCTCCCGGTCAAAAAATATTTTTTCAACTTTGGATAGAATAAGTGCCATACCTTCTTTTAAACTTTGATCGACCTCGTCATTGTTCTCTACAGCAGCGTAAAGTCTTTCCAGGTCATCTACAACGCTGATCATGGCCTTCAGAACATCCTTACCTTCATACTGAATCAGATCTAAGATCTCTTTTTCTTTCCTTTTTCGAAAATTTTCAAATTCTGCTTTCAACCGCAGTTGCTTATCCTCCAACTTTGTAAGTTGCTTGGCTAACTCTTCGATAACAAGTTTATCCTTATTAATCTTTACAACAGGTTTAGCACCTTTTTTTACGGGTGTATTTTCTTTCTTACGTACTTGCTTCTTCTTTTTATCTTCTTTAGGAGACATTGCCTATGATTTCTGTGAAATTCGTTAATATTGTTTTGATTTGTTCATAAGGCAGCCGCGTCGGTCCCAGTACTGCCATTTGACCGCGAATATTCGCATTACCAAAGGGATTGGTCACTATTGAACAATCCGTAAAATTGGAATCACCCATTTCCTCTCCGATCAGGAGATTTTCACTATCGGCCATCAAATATTTATCAAAATACCCCTCCAGAGATTCTTCATTGAACAGGGGCATCAAAGTTTGCAATCTTTCAATTTCATGAAATTCGGGATAATCTAATAATTGTGAAAATGATGACGTATAGATCAGTTTGTCACCGGAAATAACAAAATGTTTATCGGAATTTTGTATCAACACCTGTACGATCTCATGATCATATACATCCGTTTCCCTCATCCGATCCAGTATCGTATCCTGAATTTCATCTAAAGACAGTCCCAGTAGTCTATCTTTCAGTGCTTGATTGATGATTTTAAGAACCGAGTCTTTTATAGCAAGATCAAGGTTTAGCACAATGGAGCGTATGAAACCGGACTTTAAGGCCAATACCATCATGACACGATCCGACGCCATTTGCACCAGCTCAATATCAGTCAAAATACTTCTTTGCTGATGGGTAACCAATACTACGCCAAAGAGCCGACTGATCTTACCAAGCATTAATGCGGTTGCCTGCAGTAAATCTTCAAGATTATCTGCAACTGCAGATAATCTTTCTGAAACATTATCATATTCATCGATCATACTGGTATTATCAGGGATAAGTGTATCCACATAGTACCTGTAACCACTATCCGTAGGTAATCTTCCCGAAGAGGTATGCATATGCTTCAGCAGCCCTTTTTTCTCCAATGTTGCCAGTGTATTTCGAATGGTAGCCGAACTGATTGAGTGAAAATAGCGGTTGTGCAATTTTTGCGAGCTGATTGGTACGCCAGCAGATATGAAATCCTCAATGGTTGTTTTAAGGATCATATTTTCTCTATCATTCAGTTGCATCATTTTTTATTTAATTGTATCTAAGAAAATTAAATAATTATCTGATAATATTTCAACAAGGCAACCATACCAAAGAATTTATGGTAGAAAACGAGCCAGAGCACGTAAACTGCCAATGAAACTTATAGAAATTCCAATAAGCAACATCCATGATGCTGCAGCTGGATCCATACGGATTGTCATTGAGCTAAATTGTGTTAAAATATTGTTACCTATCTGTAAAAATAATGACAGTACCAGAAATGCGATAAATGAACCAATGAAACCTTGCAAAATTCCTTCAATTAAAAATGGTACTTTGACGAATGCATTGGTTGCACCAATAATATGCAGGTCCTGGATCAAATCTTTTTTAGCATAGATCGTCAATTTAATTGTGTTTGATATAATACTGATTGTGATAAGTATTATACCAATGGATACAACTGAAAATATTGTTGTAAAACGATTATGGAATCCCTCAATACGCTGGATAAGTTTCCCTTGATGCTCTATATTATCGATGCCTGACAAACTTTCGATGCGCGTCACAATTGGCATTATATCTAATTCATAATCCCCGGTTCTATTTAAATTAATTACGCAACTCATCGGCAATGGATTGCGCTGAATATAGTCGAGGATATTTTCTCCAAACTGTTTCTTAAAAATCTTTGTGGCATTTTCCTTATCAATAAATGTTGTATTTCTAACACCGGGAAACGATTCGATTTGTTTGACAACGTCAAGTGCTTCTTCTTTAGCCAGATCGGCTTCGAAAAACACTTCTATTTTGTATTTAGTTCGCAAATAGTAAATCAATTTATTCGTGTTCTTGCCAACGATAAAAAGCGATCCAATAATGATCATGGTCAGGAACACTGAGAATACCGCAGCGAACACGGTTAATTTATGCCGCAATAGATTGCGAAAACCTTCAGCGATAAGAAATAATGCACGATCAAGCATCAGTTTTTCCGCAAAAGACCTTGTTGAATTTCCATAATTCTATGTCCACGCCCTTTTATCAGGTTATAGTTATGGGAGGCCATCAAGACTGCGGTTCCCTCATGATTAACGGCTTCTAATAGTTTCAGCAGTTCGAAAGATGTAATTGGGTCAAGATTGCCAGTGGGTTCATCTGCCAGGATGATTTCAGGATCTTTTACCAAGGCTCGTGCTATGCAGGCACGTTGCTGTTCTCCACCAGATAATTCATCTGGCGTATGATCTTCTTTTCCTACAAGTCCAACCTGATCGATCATATTTTCCACTCGATCCTCTATTTCACTGTGTCTTGTACCAATTACATAAAGAGGTAGCGCTATATTTTCGTACAAATTCCGATCACGCAGTAAATGATATTCTTGAAATATCATCCCTACACTGCGACGTAAAAAGGGGATTTTTCGTTTTTTGATTTTATCGGACCGAAATCGGCCTGTTGTAACAACACCACTTTGCGGTATCAAGGCCATGTAGATTAATTTCATGATTGTGGTTTTGCCTGCCCCGGTTGGTCCGATTAAAAATGTGAATTCAGCATCATCAATGGTAAAGTTGACATTCTTCACTCCGTAACCTTTCTCATAGGAATAGGTCACATTTTCCATCTGAATCATGCGTTAAATCTAAGATTTGTGTTAGCGCTTGTCCATGAATACATAATTGAATTCACTATTTAAAACATCTGGGAGATAAACACACCATAACCTAGTAGCAGTAAAAGCGCCGTTCCCCGGTGGATAGGCTGGGGCATTAGACCAATGGGGATTAAAATCAATCCATAAACGATCATATAGGGTATTTCAAAGTGTATGATTTCTACTGGCGATTCCAGTGGACTTATCATTGAAACAAGTCCAATTACTGATAGTAGATTAAATAAATTGGAACCAATGATATTACCGATCGATATCGCACTTTCTTTTCGAAATGAAGCAATGACCGAAGTAGCAAGTTCTGGTAAGGAAGTACCCAGGGCAACAATAGTCATACCAATAACTACCTCGCTTATTCCAAAATAACGTGCGATATCGATCGCACCAGTGATAAATATATTTGCACCAAAAGAAAGCGATAGGATTCCGAACATGATCAGTAATAATGATTTTGATAAAGGTACGTTTGGGTTCATTTGACCATTTTCATGATCCCTGTTCTTTGCAGGATGAGTAATAGCAAACCAGGTATATGCTATTATACAAGAGAACAGGATCAGCCCTTCCTGGCGGATTATCTCACCATCCGCGCAAAAGTAAGTGAAAAGCAAACATACAATTATGTAAATAACCAGGTCTATTTTTACCTGGGCAAATTTCATGGTTAGGGGAAAGACAAGCGAACTTAATCCCAGGACCAGCCCAACATTGGCAATATTCGATCCGACAACATTACCAACTGCGATAGTAGATGATCCTTCAAGTGCCGCTGCAAGACTTACGACCAACTCGGGTAATGACGTGCCAAATGCAACTACAGTTAAACCAATCACCATGGCCGAGAGACCAAAATATTTTGCTAATTGACTGCCACCCTTTACAATCCAATTGGCGCCATAAAATAACATTACGCTGCCGATAATCAAGTAGGTGTATCCGATGCTCACAAAAGCACTGAAAAATTATCACATATCACTTATAAATACCGTGGTCATTAATATATTCCCATACCGGCTGGGTTACCATGTAGCGAATTGTTTTATTTTCTTGCCAGCGCGACCGGATCGTTGAGGAAGATATTTCAAATCGCGGGATACTGGCAAATCGTACCTTACGTAATATCCAATTTGATATATCACTTGGACGAAACCCTGGTCTTATGGCAACAATAACTTGACATTCATCCAGGATTTCACTTGGCTCTTTCCAGGTATGAAAAATCTGCAGTGAGTCACTACCTATTAAATAGTGCAATTCCCTAGAATCACAATCTTGATCACTTTTGTACTCACTGATTGTATCTATTGTATAGCTGGTGCCGCCTCGCTGAATTTCTAGATCACTAATCTCAAAATTTGGATTACTGATAACAGCCATTCTTAACATGGCCAGACGATCTTTTATATCGGTAATATTATTTTTCCCCGGAGTTTTAAATGTAGGAATAAAAACAATTTTATCAAAGTTTTCAACTTCAAAAATTGTCTGAGCAACAAGCAGATGCCCAATGTGCGGTGGATCGAATGTACCACCAAACAAACAAATCTTTTTTCTCCTAGACACCTAATCGGGAGTTTTTATTTTTTGAATATAACTTAATGCATCCTGCCGTAAATCAGTCGAAATTATTTGACTCTCGTGTTCAGCGAAGTATTGTTCCGCTTCTTTCTTTTTCTTCATTTTACTGTAGCAGCGAATAATACCAACATGTCCCATTTCCAGTATATCTGTATCATAGTAATTATCGATTAAACCCTCAAATGCCATAATTGCCGATTGGTATTCCTCCATTTTTATGTAGAGAACACCGGTTGCATATTCCTTCCTGGCCAATTTATTGCGCAATTCATCAATCAATCCCTTCGCTTCTTCTCTGTATTCTGAATTCGAATAATCATCAAGAAGCTCCTGTAGCTTACTCAATGCTTTTTCCGTATTGGTCTGATCTTTATAGTATTTGGGTGACTCCTTCACATAACTTTGACACACTCGCCAGCGAGCCTTTTCTACATACGGACTAAATCCCATACGCCTAATGAGTCGGTCATATTCAGCAATCGCCAAAAGATATTCTTTATTCAAATAATATGATTCCGCTAGGTAGAATTGCGCATCATCACCAAGGTCAGTATGGGTGCCTCTAATCACCAGATTATTAAATTCCTCCTGGGCACGCAAATACTTCTTCTTATCAAGGAATTTCTTTGCCCGTTCAAATTGCACTTCGATATCCTCTTCCTGTTGTGATTGAAAGGAAGCACATCCCCAAAACAAACTTAAGGTGATAAAAATTAGATACAGATAATATTTTCTTACCAATGTAGTGATACCGCAATCCCTCCAACGCCATATTTTGCATGTTGATTATATAATAATCCTACGTTGGTCTGGACTTTTCGTTCTTTTTTTGTTCTGTTTCTAATTTGGGTAGACCACACAGCTTCCAATGCACTGATCACATGGTTAAACATGACCGCACTTACAGCGTATTTCGCCATATTTAGGTAACCATTTGAACGTCCTCTTTGATTGACGTAATCCTCTTTATTTGGAGTAGAAATAATTATCTCCGTACTGTCGCCCACATCTTTCTCTACTTCAAACCATAGTTGGTTATTTGCCAGGCCATAACAATCAATCCAGCCGCCGACAAATTGGTCATATTTCCCTATATTCTCGTAGAAATCTCTATCTCTAAGTACGCTCACTTCATTCGTATAGACCCAATGAGCGTTATTCTCTAATGAATCAGAAGAAACGTAGTTCCCGTATTGCTCAGCCAGGCTGCCTGATAAAACAAGGATTAGTTTATGGGTACCATTTATATGTACGTCAGCATAGTTTCCTATGGGAGTATTCAAGGTATTAAATACCCAGGTTTCTAAATCCCAGTTCTGATCTGCGAATATTTCATATTGTAAACGAATATCTTCAGCTTTTTTTTTCCATTGTAAACCACTGAAAATAGAAGCCGCTTCAATACCTGCGAATAGCCCGATTTTCCATGCCGGTGATTTATTATACCATTGACCGGCACCGGGCAGAATTAAGGAATAAAGCATTGGCCGCGCTGGATAAACAACTAGAGAATCCTCTGGCTCGACCATTTCTGTTGCAGCAGGCAACGAATCTTGATCCAGGAAAAAGAAACTTGTTGAGAGCACTGGATGAAATCGGCTATCAAGGTTATACAGATTATTAGCACTTAAGTAACTGGTCACTGCAAAAATGATTAATAAATACCTCATGTTATCAAAATCCAAATAAGATAGTCAGGTAAAACCGTTGTTCCTGGCCATAAGTTACACTTATATTATTTATTTGTCGCGGGAATGTATCCAATCCTCGGTGTAATTCTAATCCAATAGCAGTAGGGAAATTATAAAAGGAAAACCCATTAATTCGCCATTGAATTCCCACCGAACGTAACCAGTTTGGTTCATCAATGCTCTGGCTCCAGGCGTCCCCAATTTGTCCGATGAAACCTAGCGTGCTGTTTTGCATAATAAACCAGCCCAATGGTATATGTTTTTCGCGGAAAATTGGTACTCGTAGCGTCCCCGTTGCAATAGCGATGGACTTGCCTTCAATACTGTAAAAAGGATACCCTTTCAGACCATTTAGTCCACCAGCGAAAAAATGAAAAAAAGAATCCGCTTCTACATTGCTGATGGTTCCAGCAATTGACTCCAGACTAATTGTCATACGGTTGGTAGCAGGAATGGTAATGAACAAAGAACTTGATTGCTGCATTCGCCAAAGATCATTATTCGCCCAATTCGGTACTAATGTTCCTGCATCGGAAAGGTCCAACCCTTTAATAAAATTATTTTTTTCATAAGTAATATCTACATCCAACTTAAATCCCCTGGAAGGATTAATATCACTATCCACTAATCGTTTGACACCATTAACCGATAATCTGACACCAGAAATAAGTCCTTTGTAATAATCATAGGCCAGGCCTGCTTCCAATCCTTGGATGCCCTCTACGGTCTCTTTGATAAATGCTCTATATTGTTGCCAAGAAGAAAATAATTCCAGTTTTCCTAGACCAAACAAAGGAAATCGCAACCCACCATCAAATTGAATTAGACGAAACCGTAGACGATCATCCAATGAATATACAGAATACTGATTTTTTTCCTGGATATTCCTGGTTAAATAAAATACCTCAGCAAATAGAGTTGGATATAATCGCCGAAATTCAAAAATAAAAAACAGGTCCAAATCTTTTGCTGTATTCATGGAAGCACCGCCAAAAAGACTTAAACGATCAAGAATTTCATTTGAAAAGAAATACCAGCCCAACTTGATCGTCTGATAATCACCCATTATTTTTGGACTCACGAACATGGTGGTAAAATCATCCTCATACGATTTGGCAGGCAGATCAACCTGTGCAATAATTGGCTCCGCAAGTCCTGAATTCCGTTGCCAGTAGTCAGGATCATAGCCTACAGTTTTTTGGTCCAGGAAAACAGTACTATCCAGGATAGCTATTTTATATGATCCATTCTCATAAAGAGAATACACTACCTGACCGGTAATATTTATAGCAGGCATAAACGCACCGCCCATAACATTCGTGATATATCCGCCAGTCATAGTTTTCTCATCAATTACGTATAGATTGAAAACGCCGGAACGGTCATCTGAATAAATAAGCTGTCCTGCTGAAATATTGATATCCCTCTCGTCCCATTCCCCATTCGAAAAAACAAGACCAAGCGTCGAATCACCTAGCGATAAATAAGCAATATCGCGAAAGTGATTTCTGGTAACATCAAATAATATTCTATTCTTTTCCTCATCATAGGCCAAACTGCTGAGCATCCTGCGATCTTCAAAATTTGTAAGTCGTTGTGTTTTACGGGATTTGAGATCGATACGATAAATATTCTGCCCACCATCATGTGTTGCTAGGTATATCAGCGTACTATCTTTGGATATAAAACACGGAGAAAAAGCACGGGAATCTTTTGTCAGGCGTGTTTCTTGTTCCGTATTCAAGTCATATTCGTATAGGTCAAAGTATTTGGATCCCTGCTTATTGGGATATTTTGCTTTTTTCGCATAATATATGGTTGAACCATTATTATTCCATGTAGGAGCCGAAACAACACCAGATTGGATATTCTCAGCATTATTGGCTTTCAGATCATATACAAAAAGATCCGTCTGCCCAAAAAAATCATTTTCCTCATTTGAAAGATAGGCAATATGATTTCCATTCGGTGACCAGACTGGATGAAGATTGGCCGTTCCCTTTCCTGCAATTATCCTGCCATCCACTTCTGTAGACCGCATGGATTGTGTTAAAAGATCATATCCGTTTTCCAGGCTTTTCTTGTAAAGATCATATAATTCATTTCCAGAGATCCCGATTGAACTTTCAATAGCACTACTTACCGAGAACTGCAGTGGTGATGAAAGTGCCAATACGATTTCTTTTAATTTATCAGCCCCATATGATAGCGCAATAAAACGGCAAAACTTATATCCGGCGTTATAGGTGGACTCATTACCAATTCCACTCTTCCCAAACGTGTTCATTTCGGTGAGAGTTAATAAGTTATTATTCATCACCCTATCACGCAGGATCATATCTCGATGTGTATCCCAATTATCCCAGTCAGCGCCCTCATACATGTATTGAGCAGTACCTTCGGCCAACCACGGCGGCACACTAGTACCAGGGAGAGCATAGCTCACCATCGTATTGGGATAACCATATAACACATCCTTCCGCTTTTCATCTTCGTATCCAATCCACTGCAGGTAGGCTCCTGGAAAACGCAATCCTGCTTTCATCGATTTTTGCATAGAAACAATGTGAGTGAATTCATGGGTGATGACATTTTGTAACCAGCGATGGCTGCCCCGCAATTCAAAATCCATAGGAGATGCCCAAATAAGTATTTTATTATCGTAGTAGTAAGCCGCACCGTTGGAGATGTCATCCGTATCGAGAAAAACAATATCCGTTTTCTCCGCTGGCTCGTATTCATAAAGCTGGGTAACAAATGGGTAAATTTTTTCAGCGACAAACGCACCCTCTCTGGCAGTGCCTTCACTACCCTCATAAAAATGGATTTGAAAATGATTGGTTTCGAATGTCTTCCAGTCTATTTCAGGGTGATTATAATAATCCTGACCAATCACTAGACCCGATAACAGCAAATAAAGCGATATTACCCGTAAAATAACCATTAGTGTATGACTGCGACTTTCAAAACTTTTGTTTCAGATTGATCGCCACTCCAAGCGGTTACATTCGCAAAATAAACGCCTGGTTCAATATCTCCCACACGCCAACTTTTTTCCTCAATTGCACCTTTTAGAGGTCCCTCAAAATTGATCTGTTTGATGAAATATCCTGCCAAATCATAGATCATAATTTCAATCCGCTCAGCTGATTCTACAGCAATACGGAAATAAACATGATCATCATAGACCGGGTTGGGATAAGCATATGTCTTACCTTTATCGATCAATGCAGAGTCAGGAATGCGCTTGGGAATATTCAAATATAGAGTTCGCGTGTTGCCAAAGTCATGGTGGGTTGACGTCCATTCATTGCCATGATTCTTGCTAACCTCATCAAAAAACCAAATGGCCGATGCAGTGACAATGGCATTCCGACCATCATATTCACTCAAGCATACAAGGTCTCCATAATCCGTTAAACGATATTCAACCTGTCCCTGCCAATTGATGACTATTATTTCCCCATTATCATTCCGAACTACAATTTCGGGATGATCATCGCCATATAAATTTTTTATTAACGCTGTTTGACCACGAGGATAATGATATAAAGGAAAACCTGAGACAGTGACTCCATTCATATGTTTTGCCTCTAATGCTCCATAAAAGTTTGGTATGTCTACTAATTGGTAGTCTATATACAAATATTCACCCTCACCATCGAGATTTAAATCAGCTGCTGAGAGTAATGAAACCTGATTTATACTATCGATATAACCATCCTTATTAATTATCCAAGTTGATACAAACCTTTCATTCGGTTTTTGTAAATATTGGTGATTCCCCAAAGTATCATTTACAAACAAAATTGTATGGGCAGTAAAACTATTTGTTGACTGTAAAATCATATCCTTTTGGTTTGCATCCCACACAAAATGAAATACAAAGGATGTGGTGCTGTCTCGTTCAAAAATCAACAACTGGTTTGAACCGTCAAAATCGCCAACCGCAAAGTCATATACCTCATTATTTGTCGAATAGAAATACTGTTCATTTAAAACGTCTTCATCCTGGGCAAACCAAACACTGTCTTTTCCTCCTACGATTTCCATAACACCATCATTATCAAAATCATAAACTAACCCAATGTGAAGTGAAGTATCCGGAAAACCATCCGCCAGTAATGAACTGTAAATGGTAAAACTCATCGTATCCGCTTGGAAACTAATGTCGCCAATAGTTATGAACGTTGATGCACCTTCATTGGATACGGTACTTGGATAAGTGAACGTGCCAAATTCAGGCGCAAGTCCCTCCATACTTGGATTAGCACGTTCATATTCTGGATTCCCTTTGAACCATACATCACCGAAATATCCCGCTGATGGATCAGAAAAAAGAAAAATTGAGGGAAAACCAATATCCTGGGCACCATCCGCTTCTTCCAAATCCACCCCTCTATTTGCACGATCACCATTTACAAGGTAATTATCTAGGCCACTAAAAATTTTAATTTCATCTATATGCCAGATCAATAGACCGGATGCCGGTAATCCCAGGTCATAATCCGGGATTGCAGTAACCACCCCATTCTCATCCTTTTCAATCGCAACTGAATCAAAAAGAACTTCAACAAAAGGCGGGTATCGCTCAGTATTCTTATAGATAAGATAGCGGGTCGAATCAATATACATATTTCCTTGGTACCAGTTCGTTCTATTCTCAATCAGAAAATATTCAGTTTCATTGATTGGGATTTGCACCAAGTTATCCTCAGATCGGCTCGGTAGATTGATCGTTATAGATGGTGTTAATATCAAAGGCAATTCCCAACCTGCGAATTTTCTACTCCATGCATCGGGTGGAGATGGTATTAGTCCGCGACCATTATTTGACCCTTGGTCCATGAGACCAAAAATGCCGATGCCGCTCTGCCCTGAATTCGTATCCCACAGAGGCGGTAATCCAATTGCAAAACCCAACATTAATGCAAATGTACCAGTTAGCCCATATTGGTAGTCACATGGTTCCTCAGTATTGAGGAAAATATTTTCAGACTCTTGATAGAATAAATGATTCTGGGTCTCTGGTAAAATGATACCCTGATTTATTGTAGCTGTACCAAATTGTAGCACCCCACCAACATATTCCTGTAACATATCACCATCAATAAATGTTGAAGGTATATCCTCTGGGGTAGGGTCTAAAAATGGTAAGGAAAAATCTTGGCCTATGCCGGCATGGAAGACCACAACATGATCATAATTTGAAAAATCAATCTCATCATTATTGTAGGCTGTCTCTATAGCATCGCGAAATAATTCAGTTACTCGTTGATCATGCAGGTCAGTCTGATTATAGGGATGATAATAATCCATCTTTTCGGGTAATATATAACTGCCATCGTCAGTTTGTGGAAATACAGTAGACTGATCAAGGTCCAGGCCAAATTTCCCATAAGAAACCGAGCGATAATAATTATTTACAGCTACTAACTGAGACTCGAAATAGGATCGATCGTGAGGAACAGGATCGATTGTGTACTTACCGCAAGTATCAATAACAGCATTTAACAGGAATGAACCATTCCCTGTGGTGCCGGGCGTCTCATCTGCCATAAAGGACACCCTGATCGCTGCAATACGAACAGAGCCATTAATCCCAGCAAAACAGGGATAAAGTGAAGCAGAAATTGTCAGGATAATTACAATCCTACGCATTTGAAAATTGTTTATTGTTCGCGGAGTAGTTTAAAATTCGATATTTAGAGAAAAACGCATGGTATTTGATAGTGGATGGCCTGGTTCACCAGATGTATATCCAAAATCAAAACCATAGCCCGCAAATCGCAGACCGACGCCAAAGGTTGGATTACTTATCTTGCCAGTTTTATCATAAAGATAACCCATCCGCAAAGCAAAGTAACTAGAATACCAGTATTCCATACCAATATTGTGGACAAGCTTATCGAGTTCATTCTGAATTGTCCTGGCAGTACCACTGCCGACTTCCTTTTGTCCAAATTCATTGTATACACCCCAGGCTGCATCACCGGGATCAGCATAAGTTGATATCATTTCTCCCTCATCGGGGTCTATCTCACCATTGCCGTTTATATCTTCCCACTCAAATCCGCCTATTTGTCGGTCAGGGTCATTCCCAGGGGTAGCCATATCAATATCTCCGCCCAGTAACCAGTCATCCACCCAGGATGTAAAAATAGCAAAATAAATTGGATCAGTATGTTCAGTTTCCTGCTGGCCATCCTTATTGAAATCAGCATTCTTATCTGATTGATGGCCATCTTCATCAAAACCTCCAATATAACCATCCCCATCCCAGTCCATTGCCGGGTAGGATGATACCAGCAGTTTATCTACATCATAAACAACGTTTAGTTTATTGTACTCTGAATTAACAATGGCATAGTTAAGACCTAAAGTAAAATTTGTTGGTTGTGGATCGGCCTGTGCAGGATCGATAAAAGAAACTTTAGGGCCAATATTGGTAACAGTCAGCCCCATATTTAGACGAGGTGTGAGGAATTCTTTACGAAGATAACCTATGTCAAAACCAAAATCAGTGGAGGTACCCTTGCCCTGTTCATTACCTGCACCTAGTTCAACCAAATGCTGATAAGATATTTTCGCATTAATGCCTAAGGATGAATTCTGTGAGAGCAATGCACTGTACGAAATGGTTGCAGCCATCATATAACTGGTAAATTTACCAAGATAATCATCTGGAGTCTCCCCCATACGTATCTGCTCACCCAGATTGAGGTAAATAATATGTCCGCCTAATGTGCCCAAATATGGGAAATGACGGCGAAAGGCGAGGAATTCATAATAGAGATCATCGGCCAAATTAGGAAGCCAGTTTACGTGCATTAGCGCCAGTTCAGATCCTTCAAGAAATGCTAGACCAGCAGGATTCCAATAGCTGGCGTAAACATCATTGGCTACTGCGACATGTGCTTCACCCATTCCGCCTGCGCGCGCACCAGGTGAGATCAGTAAAAATATTGCCCCCGCTTCACTTTGCGCAGAGAGTGGGCTTATACTTGTCAAAAGGATAAGCGTACATATCGTCGCTAATCGTTTCATTTTATTCTCCCGGCCTCAGGACATCCCGAGGTCTTTTCTGTTATTCTTAGCTATTAGCTTTAACGGTCGATAAGAATCTCCTTTTAACGCCGGCAAATATATCGAGGGGGCCGACCATCAGTCAAGATATGATTTTTAATGTGTGATTGTTCCCACATTTTCGAAAATATAGTATTTTTATAAAGCCTATTGCAATAATCGCAATAATCCTAACGACATTATCGGTATATAAGTAATAGCTAGCACTACTATCAGACTTAACAAGAAAAAAGGTAATGTAGCCTTGTAAACCACTGGCATATCTTTATCAAATCTATAGGCGGATAGAAATAAATTCATTCCCACCGGCGGCGTCAGATATCCTAGCTCCAAATTTGCAATAAAAATCACGGCTAGATGGACTGGATGGATATCGGGAAACAAAATAAGTAGCGGTGTAATCAATGGCACGACTATGATAATTGCTGAAAAAATATCCATGAGACAGCCAACAACAAGTAGAAAAATATTCAATAACAGTAAAAAAACATATTTTGATGTGATGGTTTGCTGGACCCATTCCATTAATAATATCGGTATTTGCGCATCAACGATATAACTGGTAAGACCCATGGCTACGCCCAGTATAATTAGTACACCACCGATTAGTGTCGAACAATCGATAATTATTCGTGGTATTTCTTTCATTTGCAAATCTTTATAAACAAACACTTCAACTATAAATATATAAATCACTGTAACTGCGGCAGTTTCAACTAATGTAGTATACCCACCAAATACCCCAAAAAGTATCAGCAGCGGAATAATGGCCTCCCAATAGCTATTCTTTAACTCCGCCCAGATTTGCTTAAGATTAAACGGCTGCCGCTCGACGTGCTGGGCATAACCTTGAAATATTGAATAACCTGCGACCACAACTGATAATATTATTCCAGGAACTAGACCTCCAATAAATAAATCTTTTATAGATACGTGAGCAGTAACACCATAAATGATTAAAGGCAGACTAGGTGGAAAAAGTAACCCTAGAGAACCTGCAAGTGTAATGAGACCCAATGAGAATTGCTCAGAATAACCTTCTTTACGAAGTAATGGAAAAAGTAATCCGCCCAAAGCCAATATCGTCACGCCCGACCCTCCGGTAAGCGCAGTAAAAAAACCGCATAATAACACGATAATTACCGGAGTACCCCCTGGCATCCAGCCAAATGCAGTTCTAAACAACTGCAGCATTCGTTCAGAAGCACGACTTTCGGCCAATATATATCCTGCTAAAGTAAATAATGGAATTGTTGGTAGTGATGGCGATACAACTATGCGGTAGGTTTCTGCAGATATTGCTGAAATCGGTGTATAATCACTCCAGAAGAACAATACAGCCAAGCCGCCCAACCCTATAAATATTGGAGTACCAAAAATCATTGAGAATAGAATTAGGCCAACTGAACCCCACAAAAACAAACCATTATCTTGAAATGCATCGGTAAGACTGATGATAATAATAAATATTGTTATCATTAGCATAGTCGCCCTTAATAGATGATTTTTAGAACTTTTTAAAAATATCTGTGCAGCAATAAGTAGAAAGCCCAAGGGCATAATCGATTGGGCTACCCAGCGCAGTATACCTGGCGCTATATAGGTAGGATACTGGTATTCAACCATAACCAGATTTAGACTTCCCCAGAACAAGGCCAGAATAACAATAAATGAAATGTTCTTCGCTAACCATCTCCCCGGATGGAATATTTCATCTTGTTGAAATAATGGTTTTCTTGTCAGAGAAAGTAATTTGTTCTGCCTTGTTGCTAAAACTGCACCGATAAAGCCAATCCATAATGTCATATGCTGTACAAGTACTGGCGATGCAGGTATACCAGGTCGACCAATTAACCTGGTGAGAATCTCCATAGTTGGAAAGAAGGTTAGTATCGCAAAAGCAGCTATTGCAAGGGTATCTTCACCCCATTTTAGGCGTTCAACGAAGTGGTTTTGTTTTAACCGGGCCATTTCTGGTCCTATAATATCCTTATTTAGTGTGGTTTCCTGCTCATAATTTCTTGAACAGTATCATATAATTCGGTCGGGACATATCCTCCACGAATATCTTTTTCCCATGATTTTATAAAATCTTTCCATACCTGCAATTCTTCTGGTGTATGACGATGAACTTTTAATCCATATTCTTCCATGGCGGATATCGCTTTCTCTCCACCACCATAGCGTATTATTTCATTTTTGGATCCAATGACTTCTTTAGCTATTGATGTCATAACTTCCTGGTAGCTTGGTGTGATTTTTTCCCATGTCCTATTATCCACAATTAAAGCGCCGGTCAACAGTCCCCATTTTATATCTAACATATAATCTGCTATGCCGAACAATTGTTGTGCCAATGCAAATATTGGCGTGGTGGATACAGATTCAATAAGTCCAGTTTGAAACCCTGGCATAATATCGATTGAGGCCAATGGGACCGGCCGAAAACCACCTTTTTTCCATAGTTCTGCTGCCCGGTAATCACCTGCCCATGTAAAATGCTTTAGCTGTTTCAAGTCTTCTGGATATATAATAGGTTTGGTTGAAAAATGATGCACCCACCCTACATCAGCCCAGGTAAGTAATTCGAACCCATTATTTTTCATACCGGTCTGCAATCGTTCGGCCATTTGCGACCGCATCCACTCCACATCATCATAATTATCATAAACCATGGGTAAGGCAAATACGTAAACATCCGGGTTTATTTCATGAAGGCCCTCCGTGGATACTGCTGCTGCATGTAATTGTCCAATCCGAATCTTTCTGATCATGTCTCTTTCATCGCCCACAACACCGCCCGGGTAAATTCTAAGAATTACTTGTCCATCCGTAGCTATTTTCCACTGCTGCCCTATTTCAATGAGCATGCCGTGCCAGAAACTACCCTCCGGGGCTAAACTGGCCATTTTAATAATTACTTTTTTAGCCGATAATTCAGTGTACCCAAGAACTAATAGTATAAATATTATTTTTTTCATTTAGTAAAACAACTCCTCAGTACGACCCAATAACCATTGCGCCCTTTTTTTTGCCAAGTAATTTCCAACTTCTAATTCTTTGATTCCTCGATGATTAGATTCTAAAACGAATGTAAGCAACCTAACAAATTCACTACGATTTTGGCTGGCAATTAATACATTTTCTGCATAACTCACATGCGAGCTTAAATCGCTGCCGCCAGACGCAATAATTGCCTTACGGTAATATCCTTCCGCTACATCACTGGCATTTACAGGTGCATCCGGCCGACTCAATGAATACGGGATCATTGCTGAATATAGACTTCCATAATTCCAATTTGGATCTATTTCCAGGGCTTTATCCAATAACTTTCCTACCTTTGGTAATTGAATAACCCATTCCGGATTGCCGCGACTTGAACTCACCGCACCACCATAGGCAGCGGCTAGCCAGTATAACGCTTCCACATCATCATTTCCAAAATTTATATCTTTATTTGGACTATAATTCAGCCATTCATCAAACCCATGGTAACGCTGCGACATATAATTTTCCCCCAAAATTACTGCTCTCGCAAAATATTTATTGGCCTCCGTATATATTGTTAATCCAATTTTATAATCTTCATCTAATTCACGTTCAGCATTCTCCATGATAAATCCAAATGCAGTCTGTGTCAGGATAATACAATGCCTTAACGATTTTTCTGGTCTGTCTGGTATTGCTTCATTATCAAGAATTGATTCCGACCATTTTATCATAACCATTTCTACTGTATCGGGACTTGTTCGTAACAGTGCACCAGTAGAACATGACTGGGTGTTTAAACAGCATATAATAATAATATACCAGATTCTACCACCTGGTCTGATTTTAGAAAAATTAAGATTAGTTAAATAATGAATCAGTATTAGGCTCGCAAGTCAGAGTAAAGTGGAAAAGAGGTGCATAGATCCTTTACCTCAGCCTTTACCCTAACGATATTATCCTCATCGTCTGGTTTTTCTATGATCGCATCAATTAAGGCAACAATTTTTACCATATCATCTTGTGACATGCCTCTCGTTGTAATTGCAGGCGTACCAATTCTAATACCACTAGTGATGAACGGGCTTCTTTCATCAAAGGGTACCATATTCTTATTCACCGTAATTCCGGCCTTTTCCAGAGCATTTTCAGCTACTTTACCCGTCATAGCCTTATTGCTTAAGTCAATTAATATGACATGCGTATCCGTGCCGCCGGAGATAAGCTCATAATCTCTACTTAAAAACTCATTCGCCATGGCCTTTGCATTATCTACCACCTGCTGCGTATATACTGTAAAATCTGGTTGTAAAGCTTCACCAAATGCAACCGCCTTCGCAGCAATGATATGCATTAAAGGACCCCCTTGAATTCCTGGCATTACAGCACTATCAAGTAATTCTGATATATTCTTTAATCGACCAGACTTGGGTGCAACAATTTCCCATGGGTTGCCGCTATCTTTCCCCATCATGATCATACCGCCCCGTGGTCCGCGTAAAGTCTTGTGGGTTGTAGTCGTAATTACATCACAATAGGGTACTGGTGACGGATGGAGGCCTGTAGCAACTAGTCCGGATGGATGTGCTATATCTGCCATTAGAAATGCACTTACATCTTCAGCAATTTCTTTGAAATCCTCAAACTCGATGAATCGAGGATAAGCAGACCCACCACAAATAATTAATTTTGGTCTATGTTCCCTCGCAAGCGAAAGAACTTGATCAAAATCCACCCTGCCTGTTTCTTTTTCAACCTGGTAGGAAACAGAATGATATAAATTACCGGAAAAATTAACTTTACTGCCGTGCGTAAGGTGCCCTCCATGAGCAAGATCCAGGCCCAAAATTGTATCACCCACATCGATAAAGGTCATTAGTGCGGCCATATTTGCCTGTGATCCTGAATGCGGTTGGACATTCGAATATTCTACACCAAAAAGTTGGTTGGCACGGTCGCGAGCTAGATTTTCAGCTTCGTCAACAAATTCGCAGCCACCATAGTATCGTTTTCCAGGGTACCCCTCAGCATACTTATTGGTCATCACCCCTCCGGCCATTTCCAGTACGGGGTAACTGACGAAATTCTCTGATGCTATGAGTTCAAGGGTAGTATCTTCCCGAGATACTTCATTTACCAATATATTATATAATTCAGGATCCGAGGTTTGAAGTGGCGTTTTAGGCATGTGCAATCATAAACTACCAATTTGGATCTTTATCTAATTTTTTCTCTACCCATTTATAGCACTCTGAATCGGGTTTTATATATCCCTGCGTCTTTTTATTCGCATCAAGCATAAACCACTGGGATCGACCAAATAACACTTCGTTCTCTTCCAGCCAGACCAGTGAATTATGATACCTACGGTAATCATTTTCTTCTGCTACAATAAAACTATCATGAGCCAACGATGCAACTATTCTATCATCAATAGAAATATCGGCTGACCTACATTCCTGAAAAGCCTTGTAATAGACATTTCCACGTTGCGCATAGGCCTCTCCTGAGTTAGACAAGGTAATAACTTTTTCAGCCCACCGCATCGCCTTTCCAAAATTACCCCTGGCGATATTCACTTCCGATACCTGCAGGGCAACACGAAAATCACGGGGATCAAGCTTAAACAGTTCCTCGTAAGACTCTGATGCTTGCTGGAACATTTCTGCTCGATCATAAGCCAGTGCTATTTGACGATAGGCTACTTTACTGGTATTGTCCTGTCGAATGACCTGTTTTAACACCTCGATTGCGTCTTCGGGCCTTTCTGCATTTAATAGGCGATTAGCATAGTCTAAACCATAGGACACATTATTAGAATTATTATGGAATCGTTCACCGTATATTTGGAGTGGATCTTTACCAGTCATTTCATATACCCTGGCAATATCGCCCTGTGCATTCTCATTTCCAGGATCTATTTCAAGAATCTGCCTCAGGATGTCAACTTGGTCATCATAGGCGCTTTGATCACCATAAAGTCTTGCTAACTCTGTCTTGATTGATATATCTTTGGGTAGTAAATCGGACAAACGGCTGTACTCCAATATTTCTTGTTCTACCTTTCCCTGTTTTTTGTAAGAATATGCAAGCCGCTTGCGAAGATTGACGTTGTCGGGTAAAATTTGCAGTCCTTTTAACAATACGTATTCTGAACTATCAAACCTGCCTAGATATTCAAAAGCAATCGCAAAATATTGATATACTTCTTCTGGCTCATCTCGGTCACAACCGTAACGAATAATCTCCCCATAAATTCTGACCGTAGACTCCCAATCTCTATTCTTATAATACTCGGCAGCACTGCTCATTTTTCGCGGGCACATTACCGCTCGTACGGAGTCCCAATATACTTGATCCGCTGTACTGCCATCAGATAATGAAGAATCAGTTGGTGGTACGCACATAATACAGAATAAAGCCAGTATTAATATCGGGAAAATCTTTACTCCATAGTTAGTTGTTTTAGTTGGCATTATTTTTTTAACCTCCGCTTTACGAACCAAAGGTCGCCGATGCTAATTCCTATATTAAAATTCGTAACTAATTTGTCACTATTGTATGAATCTGATCTATTAATCAGATTTAAACCGAAATCTATTTGGTTTTTTGTGACACCGAACTTAATACCAAAGCCGATTGCCATACCTAAATCATTTATTTTGTAATCCTCGGCTTGACCGTTACTCGATAATTGATTGTCTAATTCATATGCACGCTGAAAAATACCAGCACGGAAATGTAAACTCTCATGCCAGACTCTAGGTAAGATCCTCGCGAATCGAATGATTCCCATGTTGAGGTGTTGGTAAGCAACTACCCGTTGATTTAAACCAGAAATAAGATTGGTTTCTCCATCAGCTAGGTCTGACCACGAGGAAAACTCTCCCTGTGCATGTATCATTTCAGTCAATTCCAGGTCAAACCCAAGAGCATATTCAAATGGGCTTATCTGATTGCTTAGTGTCGTACCTATTGCTGCAGGTGGTATAGAATCCACGCCGGAAGGTCTTGGGTAATCAGCAACATCATAATATCCATTGCCATTTGAATCCTCAAATGGTTGAAAAGAAAAATGTTTGATACGTACTGGATGTAAAACAGTTTTAACCGATCCACTTAAAAGTAATTTTCTAGAACCAAAACCAAGGCGACGGGATGAAAAATATCCATTTATTAAAGTACCATTATAAATGTTACGCTGGTTATATATGTAATCTAAATCATGCTCACCTTCTTTAATGTTGAATACTGTTTGTCTACGGTTTGATCCAAACAAATACTCTAGTTTTATCCCTAATTGTTCTTTTTCTGTTAGTTTGGCACCTAGCGAAAAAATGAGTTCAGAAATACCGCCAGAACCATTAATTGCTTTATTAATTGTAAGGGTATCATCTTCGATATATTTTTCATAAATATCATCACTCCCCAGGGAATACAATTGTGAACTAAATGGTTGGAAACCAATACCAACGGCATACCGACCCTTTATAGGCAATAAAAATTGAAATTGATTTAATCCAGAAAGCACATTATTGTAATTGTAATCACGGTCTTTTATTTGCGTCCCACCATAATTTACCGATACATAAGCAAATGGTATTCCAAGCCAAGTTGAAGGGTTGCTAAGTGATATATTTTTCTGAAAACTGGGCATTAATCCACTACTGCCAATACCCATTACCGCTGCATTAGGTGCAAATGTTAATTCACCAACACCATATGCACTGTACACATCCTGACCATAACAAAGGGATGTCATAATGAGAAATATTTTGGTATATCTATTAAGGAGCGACATATTGAATGATGAGTTTTGGTGCCAGTGAATCAAGATTGCTTATAAAAAACGAATATGTGTTGAATGGACTGACAGTATTTGCTACCTCCATCTTTAACCCCTGATTCTGAATGTAACCAAAGTGATGTAACTGCAAATACTCTCGAATATTAAGACTTATCCTTCCATTATTCGATAGGTTAACCGCAATTAAACTGGGCTCCGTTGCGAGTGGATCATCCAATAACAAACCCTCTAGTTCTGTAATGGATACAGAATCAGTTATTGGGTGGATCTGTAAATAAAAATTTGATTGTGATGTATCATTTGCGTAAAAAAACGATAATTGAGCTTGCGTTATGGTTGCTTGCTGTGGTATTGAAATCGAGTCCAAATCAGGTATTTGTATGATCGCTTTATAGGCCATACCTCTACTTAAAGATATCATACTAGGGTTCTCATCATTATAAATAGGAGGAATGATTATTGATAAATCATTAGTGGATATAAACGTATTTGATATTGTATCTACCACTATAGAGTCTCCAGTAGAATCAACAAAAACTGTGTCATGGCTAAATACCAGCATCTGAGGAGCGTAAGTAAATCCTGATTCACTGCTTTTGAAGGAATAAACATCCAATAGCTCAATTTTAGGTTTTATCATAACAGTTAGGTTACGATTCTCACTTGAAGTATCTGAAAATGAATCAAGTATTTCTGCAACATTAAACGAAAGTGTAGGAAAGCTTGTGGTTTCCAACGAATCTGATTCTCTCTGCGATAATCTACTACTACCTACATATTTTGGGTTGAGATCATTCTCCGTAATGTTCAGATAATTACTCTCCGACTCACTGAAAATTGAGTCGCCCCCTTCTGGAAAATAAAATAAATCAAAAATCATACCTGTTGTTATCGAATCCTCATTGAATGTTAATATGAATTTTGCACTGTCAATTTCTATTGTTGAATCATTAAGACTAGCGAATGTCTCGACTGGAGTTGTTATGCTAGTGTTTGATACCCTAAAAAGTGCAAATGGGTTTTGGAATCCATTGCTATCAGTACCGAAGTACAACAAAGTAGAATTGCCAAGTTGTGGCGGTGTTTGATAAGTAATTCCTGTGATCCCCCTAATATATAAAGTATCATGATACATTCCATCATCCATCAGATCCGCTATAACAGTATCTTCCATGCAGCTTAGGATAATTAACATACAGGTAAAACACACAAATAACTGAAGATTTTTCATATAGTTTAAACTGGGTACGAGTGATCAGCTAAAAAGTTTCTGCAATTCAATATCGATTCTTGCAGCAACTTTATCATAATCTGGTGACTCATCCCCGGAAGTCTTTATAGTTAATACTTTACTCTTTTTCTTTTTGATCGCGGGTAATTCCAATAATTTTTTTGATACTTGGTTATTAGGTGAATCAATTGCGATTATCAAATCAATATATTCTGCGGCAGCTTCATAGGCATTTACTACCCCTTTTTTCATGCTGGTGGGTACTTCAAGTCCAGTATTTTTAAAGGTATTCCTTGCGATAGGCAAGTATTCCTTTTCGTAATTATGAACGACAAGTACCGATTTCATATCTGCATAAAATTCATTATCCATGTATTGTTGTTTATAAAAGGCAGGCACCAATGCAGATTGCCAGTCATTGCACCACATTACATCAGGTCTCCAAAATAGATGTGGTAAAATAGCTAAGGATGCTTTACTAAAAAATGCAAAACGCATATCATTATTAGCAAGCACACGACCATTTTTTGCCTTATAGATTAAATTAGTCAACGGCTTAAATCTTTGGTCATCTTCTAAAAAATACACTTGAACTCGTGTTTTAGGAATAAAAGCACTTTTCGCCGAAGCGACAACATTTTCTTCACCGAATTCGAAAGGTATTTCACGCAATCTTATTACTTCACGAAGAATATACTTTCGCTCACTAACATAACCATATTTCGGAATTATTGTCCGAATGTCATGCTGCTTGTCCTGTAATAAAAGTGGAACCTTCGCTGAGAAGGCGGCCAGGGATGAAGTATTAGCGAACGGAATTATCTCCGTAGTTAAATAAAATATCTTTAATGACATTACTAAGGGTTATTCTACACTCAATTGCTTGAGTGATTCTTTCGCCCTGCTGTAGTATTCACTACTTGGGAAATAATCAACCATCCGCTGATATTCCTCTCTTGCTTTCACAAGATTACCAAGGCTTTGATAGGCAAGAGCTAGTTTTAGTTGAGAATCATCATCCTTATCCGTACCTGGAAACGTAAATACCTTTTCAAATTCTAGAGCTGCCCGTTTGTAATTTTTTGTTGAATAATAACATTCTGCGAGCCAATACTGACTGTTATCAGCAAGTTTATTCGATGGATCCTCTAGCACTAATTCAGAAAAACCTTTAATTCCCTGGTTATAATCACTATTCTGGTAGTAGCTCAATGCTTCAATATATCTTCTCTGATATTCCGCGGGACTAATCTTTGTTTTAATGACACCACCCCGTTTTTCAGATCGCAGGCTATACATCTCAGTAAAACTATTAGTTAATGTGACAATTTTATTTTCGATCATCATAAGCTGTGCAAGAATTACAAAATTGGTGCTATCAGTATAAATTGACTTGTCTTCCAGCATCCGGATCTTATTCTGCAGGGTATTTATTCGATTGATTAGTAAAATAGCGACTGAATCAGTCTGTTTTTTTGCATCAACCGTCGCTATTAGGGTGTTTCGTAAATCGGGCAACAGAATACTGATTTGTGTCTCTAGTGAATCTGTCCTAACTCGTTCGCGGTCTATCTTTGCATTTAACCGCTTTAACTCACGCTTTATATCGGCCTGCTGTCCTTGGACAGTTCCAATATTTAGTACGAGAAAAATAAACAGGATTATCCGAGGGATTTTAGTTGGGCTGATGATCATAGGATCTAATTGGAATATTTGCACCACAAACTGGCCTTGAACTTACCGCTGCAAGTCCCTAACATCAATTCCTTTTACTTGGTCATTCTATTGATTCGTCACCCATTTTCATGATCAGACCGATCATTATAAAGCAGGACACTAAAAACGAACCGCCTGCAGATATAAATGGTAAAGGCAGACCCTTTACAGGGATCATTCCCGTTGACATTGCGGTATTAACAAAAACATGCGCCATGAATATTGTACCAATACCTATGAGAACCAAACCCGCAAAACGTTCTTTTGCTAAAAATGCTAGTTTCACAATCTTTAGTATAAAATTCGCAAAAATAATTAACATAACTGCAATTGTAATAAACCCTAATTCTTCACCGATAACGGAAACAATAAAGTCAGATTCCTGAACCGGAAGAAATTTTAAGTGTGTTTGGGTTCCCTCTCCTAACCCTTTGCCGAGAAACCCTCCAGATCCAATCGCTACTTTACTTTGTATTGTTTGATAAGCTGCTCCTAGCGGATCTAATTCAGGATTGAACAAGGTTAGAATCCTCTTCTGTTGATAAGGTCTTAGACTGCTCCACAAAAATGGTGACAATAATCCTAAAAATATATTACCAAAGTAAAAAACAACTCCAAAAATCAACCGTGGTCGGGTCATGTATATTATGCTTCCCATACATATTGCCCAAACCGTGAAGGATATTGTATGAAATGCGGTGGCAATACTCAGGACTGGAGCTACCAGCATGAACAAGTGAAATGGTCTGGCGCCAACCCAATACAACATTGGTAAAATAGGCGTCAAAAGTATTATCGCAGTTCCAAGGTCCGGTTGTTGCAGGACAATTATAGCAGGCACTAGTGCAATAAATATTGGGAACAGTATAGTCATGAACTTTTTCATTTGCAGATTATGATCAGAAAGATAGCGCGCCAGGGCAACCACCACAATCCACTTGGCAAACTCGGATGGTTGGACACCCATGGGTAAACCAATATTTATCCAACGATGAGTACCTGCAATGGTCTCAAAAAGAAACGGGACTAAAATCAACATCAACATTAGGCTATAAGCAGCATATATATACTTGTGGATCATATATTTCGGAATAAATAATATCGTTAGAAACCCTACAAGTGCTGGTATTAAAAATAGTAGTTGTTTCGTAAAAGTTGTGATTGCGATTACATCAAATTGATTCGTACTAATACTGCTTAAGACAATCAACCCCAGACATGTTAACATTATGGCCATAAATATTATCGAGATAGGCATATCCGATGCCTGATTATATATATCCTTAAACATTATTTTACAGCTAGTCGGTTTTCAATTTTTTTATTAAATATATAATCGAAGGCGATGCGTGCTAGCGGTGCCGCAATTTTGCCACCTCCCCCGCCGTTTTCAACCAATATAATGGTAGATGCCATTTGATTTCCATCTTCGACATAGCCAACAAACCAGGCATGATCATCCCCATGCGGATTTTGAGCAGTGCCTGTTTTACCATATACATTTAGGCCATTTATTTTTGGATCTGCAGCTGAACCAGTTCCATGTTTATCATTAATAGCATGGAATAAATACTCCTGAATATTTACCCATGTTTGTTCATTTAAACCAATTGAAATTGTTTTTTCGGGCACTTTAGATAACAGAAAATGTGGAATAAATGTGTGCCCTCGAGTCGCAATTTTATTAATGTAAACAGCCAGTTGAATAGGTGTCACAAGTAGGTCTCCCTGCCCCAGAGCCAGATTTAATAAATGTCCGCGCGACCAGCCCCTGCTTGTATAACGCCTATTCATATAATCCCTTGTAGGCAGCAACCCAGCTAATTCGTTGGGCAAATCAATACCCGTTTTGCTACCAAAACCAAAATTCCGGCAAAGGTTTATAAATCTATTTAGCGATACACGCTGCACAGCTTGATAAAAGAAAATATTACAGGACTGCGTAATGGCCTGGTCTAAATTAACCTTTCCATGGCCACTCACTTTCCAGCACTTAAATACTCGGTCACCAAATTGATAAATACCGGCGCATTCAAACTCTTCATCTTGTTCAATCATAAGACCTTCCAAAAGTGCGATTGCAGTAATCATTTTGAAGGTGGATCCAGGTGGATATAACCCATTTGTAATACGGTTCAGCAAAGGTTTGGTTGGATCATTAACTATTTCACGCCATTCCCGTAATGTAGTATTACCCGTAAAAATATCCGGAGGAAAATCTGGAGAACTTACAAAAGCGAGTATTTGTCCCGTTGCCGGGTCGGTGACCAAAGCTACACCTCTATAATCAGACATGGCTTTTTCTAACGTTTTCTGCAAACCTAAATCAATTGTTGTAAATATGTCCTGTCCGGGGATCGGTTTAATATCATTTATATCTTTAACTGTCCCAACTTCTCTACCGAACGCATCCACTTGCAAAAATGTCAATCCTTTTTCACCTCGCAGTATGTTTTCATACTGTTTTTCTATTCCCCGCCAGCCAATTAAGTCACCTGCATCATATTGTTCAGTATCATCCATAATGCTCAGCAGTGACCGATCAATCTCTTTAACGTAGCCTAGTACATGACTCATATGCACATCTGAGGGAAACGACCGTTCCGGAAACTGAATATAATTTATCCCGGTTAATTCGTGTTTATGTTCTTCTATGCAGCTTAATTGATCGAAGGTTAAATCTTTAGTAATTCTAGATGGAATGAAGCGTCCGCGAAAATATCTATCGAAATTATCGATTAAGATTGCAGTATCAATAGCGGTACAGTTGCTGATAACTGAAAAATTCTTATTATCATTACCCATTTCATTGGGTAGTCCAGTAAGAATATAAGTTGGATAGTTATCCACTAATATTTGGCCATATCGGTCCAAAATCATTCCCCTCGGCGCAGTAGTTGGTATGGCCCGGATACTATTAATATCAGCCCGTTTTTTATACTCATTGTGACCATATACCTGTATATGGAAAAACCGAATGAGCAAAATAATAAAAACGAAAATAATTACACTATTTGCCACAAAAAATCTAGATCTTGGTACAAGGTTTTTTGACTTAAGCACCTTGAATCCTCTTTATCGGAAAAAAGAATTGTAGTATTAACAAAAAGATCAGTGTATAAGTCATCGTCAAAAACCACCGTAATAGATATTGTACTATATCTACTTCAAATAGCAGTTGATAACGCACATAGGTGAATACAAGAAAATGAAATGAAATAATGCATAGCCATGCTGCATGAAATGCGAATGGCGACCAACGGATATATTTATCCTGTAAATGACCGGCCAAATAACCTGTGATCGAGTAGGTCATTGGACTAAGACCAAAATAAGATGCCAATGGGGTCATGTCGATAAATATCCCAATGATGAACCCGGCGATGACACCATAATAAGAACCAAAGAATAGTCCAAAATACAAAATAAAAATAACTACGAAATCTGGACGGTAATAGCGAATCGCCAATAATTCAGACAGAAAAAACTGTAATAAAAATACACCAACTAAGATTAGCCAAGGTCTTATTCGATCCATGCTACTGATCCACAATCACAAACAGATTAATAATTGAGCCAATATTTTCATTGATTTGTACTACAACAGATTTTTGAAACCTACCCCGCTCATCGGTAATGTTCACAACCTCTCCTACTGGAAGATCATTAGGAAATATGTCGCTAAAGCCAGAGGTTACTACTTTATTCCCAATATCCACATTTGCATTTTTCTGCACTTCCTTGATTAAATACAGGTCACCATCAAGCCAACGCAGGATACCGGTAGATCCAGATGGCTTAATACGAACGCTGAGCCTGAAATTGACATCATTGATCAACTGCACAATGGCAGCATTGTCTCCGACAATAGTCGTCTTTCCAATAATGCCTTTGGGCGTGATGACAGGATTATTTTCTTCAACGCCAGATTCTAGGCCTACATCTATTGATAAGGATGATGATAAATATGGTGAAGTACCCATTTTGATCACGCGGGCCGGTAAAATTGTCATTTTACTCTCCCGTTGAAAATCCAGTAATTCTTCCAACCGATTATTTTCTTCCAACAGATAACGCATAGATTCTACCTGGAAAGACAACTGCAGATTTTTCTCCCTCAGTAAGGCCGCTTCTTCCTCAATAAGTGCCATTGAACGTATCCAAGTGATCGGAGAATAAAAAATGGTAAAGAAGCGATTTGCTTTACTCCGTAATAAACGAACATTATCTGATTCTCCATTACTCAACATTAGCAACGAAAAGATAATACTCAATACTAGGGTGAAAATATCTTTACGTTTTAGGAGTATGAGGTAGAGGATCCTCATGATTGAAGGGCGTTAAACGAGAACCGCTTCGTATTTTTTAATATCCTCCAGTACCATGCCGGTACCTCTTACAACGGAAAGAAGTGGATCTTCAGCGATATTTACAGGAACATTTGTACGTTCGCGAATGATCTGATCCATTCCCTTTAGTAAACTGCCGCCTCCGGTCATAATGATACCTCTGTCCAGTATATCAGCGGAAAGCTCAGGCGGTGTACGTTCCAGTGCTTTTTTTACCGCCTCAACGATCATACTTACTGGATCTTTCAATGCCTGCCGAACTTCATCTGAAGTAACTTCGATAATTTTCGGAATCCCAGACACAAGGTCCCTGCCTTTGACTGATATTGTTTCGCTTTTCATGCGCATGGCGGAACCAACGGATTTTTTAATCGCTTCTCCAGTGGATATCCCGATATCCAGTTTATGTTCATTTCGGAACCACTGGACCAATGCTTCATCCATTTCATCACCAGCAACGCGGATCGTCTCTTTTGTAACGACACCAGATAATGCAATTACAGCGATTTCTGTTGTGCCGCCACCAATATCGACAATTATATTACCGATTGGCTGTGAAATGTCAAGGCCTATGCCAATTGCTGCTGCCACAGGCTCTTCAATAAGAAATACCTCTCTTGCATTGGCACGCAAACCAGAATCTTTTACAGCTCGTCTTTCGACTTCAGTGACACCTGAGGGTACACATATCACCATCCGCATTCTGGCCAAAGGACTTATATTTATCATCCGGATAAAACCAAGGAGCATGCCATCCGTCATATCAAAATCGGCAATCACACCATCTCGCAGGGGACGAATTGTTTCTATGTCACGGTGAGTCCGTCCCAGCATCGCTTTCGCTTTATTGCCTACTGCGATAATATTACCATCATTCACAGACCTAGCTACGATTGAAGGCTCATTGATCATGATACCTTTACCCTTCATCCAGAGCAGCGTATTTGCCGTACCAAGATCGATAGCAATATCACCTGATAGCCAGTTCAGCGGATTAGATATATTGGATAAAAACCCCATAACGCTACAAATTAAGAAATACCTCGAATCTCTTAATCAATGAAATTAATAATTCGATGGTCAATATGCTTCATTTATTCAGTGATCACTTATTTTTAGGTTATTCGATCTCTATGCGACTTTGATCCCCAAGCATAAATTTGTGGGTGGCGGGTCTGGTTTTAGAACGCAGTATTTCCACATCATTCCCAAGTAATGACGATTCAATCCGTCGCTTCACCTGATTGATCTGACAACCATCCATTATGATGGAGTATTCAACTTCACTACCGCTAATTGTACACCCCTTTCCAATAGCAGAATATGGACCAACATAGGATTCTTCAATTGTGGTGTTGTCGCCAATGATAGCAGGGCCCCGAATATTTGAATTTATCACCCGACTATTTGCTCCAATCTGTACCCTACCAGATACTGTAGAATTTTTATCAACAATCCCTTTAGAATCAGACTTTATATTATCCAATACAAGACGATTCGCCTCCAACAGGTCGGATGGTTTGCCCGTATCTTTCCACCACCCGGTAATTTCGGAGTAACTCACATCGTAACCCTTATCAAGTAAGTATTGATGCGCATCTGAGATTTCCAATTCACCGCGTGGAGATGTTTCGATATTATTCACAGCTTCAAAAATATTTTTATCATATAGATAAATGCCCGTCACAGCTAGGTCACTTTTTGGATTATCAGGTTTCTCCTCGATACTAACGATCCGATCATCAACGACTTCAGCCACTCCAAAACGATTAGGATCCGGAACTTTGCTCAATACTAAATGACAATTCGATGCATTCTTCTCAAAATCACCGATAAATTTTTTTATACCGCCGACCAGGATATTGTCTCCCAGGTAAAAAATAAAATTATCATCCCCAATGAATGATTCCGATATTTTTACGACATGGGCCAGGCCAAGCGGTGCATCCTGTGGGATGTAGGTCAGTTTCAAACCAAGATCTGTGCCATCTCCAAAAGCTTTTTTTATGGATTCATCATTACTGTTTATAACAATCCCCACATCAATAATGCCAGCATCTTGAGCAAATTCAAGGGCAAATTGCAGCATCAGCTTATTTGCGATGGGAATTAGATGTTTATTCTGGGTATGAGTGATTGGTCTCAGCCGAGTACCATGACCACCAGCAGTAATCAGTGCTTTCATCTTCCTTGTTCCATCCCTTCCTTACTTAATTTGTCAGCAGTCGTATTATCATCTCTGAATACATGCTGCAGACTCCAATTACTATATTGGCACAACAGTGCAATCGCCTTTCGATGGAGTGGTTTCATTCGTTCGTGTTTGACTTTATAATCCCCGTTTATCTGCTTCACTACAAGTTCACTATCAGCATATATTTCAAGATTTATAATATTTAATTCTAGTCCTACTTCAAGTCCTCTTATCAACGCTGAATATTCGGCCTCATTATTAGTGGCATCATCTAGATAATCAGAGAATCGATATAGTTCTTCGTCATTCTCCCCTAAAAAGACTCCGCCAATACCAGCTGTCTTGGTATGCAAATCGGCTGCACCATCAATAAATAGTGATACAGCATTAATATTGTCATCATCATCGACTAGTTTCTCCAGTACCTTCCGCGTATTTTCATCTACAGATTGCAGATTATCTGGTGTAATAACAGCATGTAATGCAGCTAATTGTTCTTTCGTGAGTATTTTCATGGGGTGCGGAAGTTACTGACTGGAATGGAAGGAGCAAATACCAATGGTTTTCACGCCACTTCTATATCCATTAACGTTTCTTGAGCAATACCGAGTTCTAAATTATCCCCCTGCTCTATTGGTCCGACACCTTGCGGTGTTCCGGTAAAAATCAGATCGCCTTTTAGCAAGGGCATCCTAGCAGATAAATATTCAATTAGCTTCGTGATAGGAAATACCATCTGGTCCATCTTACCCCGCTGAACAATTACCTCATTGCGTTTAAGCCAAAACTCTTTTTCACATAGGCCATCTGTCTTCATCATGAATTCTGAAACAACAGCAGACCCCTTGAATGATTTTGACAGGAACCATGGTAGCGATTGTTCCTTCAAAGTATCCTGCAGATCACGATCAGTAAGATCCAACCCCAACGCCAGACCAGCCACATGCTCAATAGCTGTACTTTCATCAATAAATTCTCCCGGCGTACCTACTAAAACTACAACTTCAAGCTCGTGGTGAATATTACGTTCTCGAGGAATCATTATTTTCGAATCAGTGTGCAGACTGGTCAATGATTTTTGAAAAAATATGGGTTCATTATTTACGGCAGAACCCATTTCTTTCGCATGGGCAGGATAATTTCTACCTACTGCATAAATATTGCGTACTGCGATTTGATTATTATCCAATACAACAGAAAAATTATCATTCTTGATAGGCATTGGTTCGATCTTTCATTGAAAGGGTTAACCTGAAATTAGCCACAGGATCGTCCTCAGTATCTTGGAATAGCATGGCTGTGATATTGATCGGTAAATTGATCCGTTCGCCTGTATCCACCGCCTGCTGGACCGCATGATCAATTGCTGTACCATCCCGACAAATGAAAAGAACATCCTGCTCTGCTCTCTTAAAGAAATCTGCATGAAAATCTTTGAATATTAATACAACCTTTCGTTTTCTTTTACGGATACTGCTTAATGTTAGTAACCCTCCCGTAAGATCCGCACCAACTGTGAATACACCAATATACATTGATTGCACGTGATTCCGCGTGCGCCAATTTAGCGGGATTCGCAATGTACAATATTCATCATCAAGATGAATGATCCGTGGACGACAATAACAGATCACTGGTATTTGCCACCATGTTACCATCCGCAATTTCATGGATTCAAGAAAATAATTCATTTGGAAAGTTGTTTAACGGGAATGTCGATCAGTTCGTTAAAAATATAGTTGCCGTCATCAGTTATGCGGCCAATAGTGGTCGATGGCACACCAGTAGTCATGCAGATCCTTTCAAATTCAATCAGATCGTTTTCACATAAAGTTATCACTACCAATCCCTGGGTTTCACCAAATAACAGTTCATCTTTGCGCATCTTTCTGGATAAGTGTATTCGCGCACCGATTCCATCAGTTCCAAGCAAAAGAGAATTTGCGATCGCCACCGCTACACCACCTCGACTGACGTTAACCGCTGAATGGATTATTCCAACTGCAATACCCTGTAAAATGACTTCCTGTAAACGGCATTCCATAACAATATCGATAGTTGACGGGTGCCCAACCTGTTTAATTTTGTGAAAAATATCTGCATACATGCTGCTGCCAGTTTCTCCACGCAAACTACCGATCATGATGACAAAATCACCAGGTGTATTAAATCCTGGTGTACAGCGAACTGTGCCCACTCCGGCAGTTATCACGTCAGCAATTGGATGTAACGAATTATTTTTGGTAATCATCCCATTTACAATCCGTAATTGGAAGGCCGTAGCAGCCTCTCTAGACCCAGACACCAACTCATCTAAAAACCATCGATCCGTATCATTAGTCAAATCACCGCCATGAAATGATCCAGCCATATATACAGGTCTTATACCTAAACAAACCAAATGACGCACCGCATTGGCAATTGTGATCATACTGCCTACGCGTGGTTCCTGTGGCTTAATATACGGATGATCACTTGCCGCTAGAACAAACGAACTATTTATAGCAGTAAATGGTGTGATTCTTTGTCTTATTGGAGTGAATTTCAGTGTTATAAGATCCTGTTGTGCTTTGACCAGTTTTTTCAATACGAGTTTAAAATTTGCTGGTTCTTTTACATATTTATTGGCGTTAGAGTGCTCTTTCTTGGGCGTTGTCTGTGGAATTATTGTCAATCGACGCTCATGTAGTTCATGAAATAGTCGAGCAGGGAGCGTACCGATCACATTTCCACGATAGCCAAATGTGATTTTATTTGAAACATTAAATGAGCCCAGGTTCTTACACCTACTTTTCCACGTATTCATTTTCTTAAAATCTGCTGTCGGCACAGAAAAAAGGAATCCGGGTATATTTCTACTATTATAATAACCAAGCTGCCGCTTATTCGTTAAGGTTAGGTCAACGCCTAATTCCTGTTCCGCACATAACGAAAGAATACTGGCACCAAGCCCACCTGGGTTAACAACTGTAACCGCACCTAAAGGTACCTCATTCCACACATTTAATAAGGTTGCTTCTGCATCAGCAGCTGCTTTAAGATAGATCAATTTGTCACCAGGCACCGGTTTACGATGTTCACTATTTATCCTATCTCCCACCAGGAAATTTGCATTTGGGAAAGAGATTTTTAATTGCCCTGCACCCCCTTGCGCTGCACACTGCATCCTGGCCTTGGTCCTGATAATATTATTTTTCCCTTCCAGACCAATAATTAATCGACCATTTTTAGCACTACCTTGTTCATTTCCTGTAATAAAACTGTTTAGCGCTGGATATGGATATTGAATCTGTTTTGAGGCCATGACTGACTTGATGAATTTTAGCTCATCAGTATTGGGCCTTCGGCCCAAAATAGCAATCACTTCTTCTATTAGCATTTCAGGTTTATTGGAAATAATAAATCAATAGCTCATTAATTTATACGCTATCAGGTTCCGCAATCAGATATTACCGCGCTTAACGAGTGTTTCCTGTATCCGATCCCATGAAAATCCCTTATTTCTCAAGGTATTCACAATTTTCTTTTTTCCCTTTAGGTCAAGAGGCTCATTCGTAGGAACCTTTCGTTTTGCTAAAAGCTGTTCCATTAAAGTATGCTCAGGAAACTCATCATAAGTTTTTTTCAGTGTATGCTCTAAGATATCTGGATCCAGACTATGAACACTGAATTCTGATCTTAGGGCCACCGGACCAATGAGTTTTCGCCGAACCTTCTCGCGAGCAAAAACATGGGCAAATTTCTGATCATTGACATACCCTTTTTTTTCGAGTTTTTCCATGACAGCATAGATACCATCCTCATTAAAATTCTTTCTTTTCAAACGGCGCATCAATTCCGCTTTACTGCGCATTCTATAGCTTAGCAGATTTAATGCAACATCCAGTATTTTTTGTTGGGAATCAGCACCTAAAATTTCATCCAATTGCTGATCAGTTAATGTATCGCTAATATGGACTGGTATAGAAAAAAAAACGTCTTCGGAAATACCGAAGACGCTGCCATCATCAAGAAAAATACTGCGCCGGTTTTTCCTGCGCTTTTGTACCTGGATATCTATGATCTTACGCTTTGCCATCCTCCGCAAAGCTGATCCCCATGAAGCCTTTTACCTGTTTAACTATATCAGATAATAGATCATGATTTTCTTCTAAAAAATCTTTCGTATTTTCCCTACCCTGTCCAATCTTTTCGTCCTTATAAGAATACCAGGCCCCCATTTTCTGGACAATATCTCCTGTTACGGCCAGATCAAGCACATCTCCAATGTAGGAGATCCCCTTACCATACATAATATCGAATTCAGCCATCTTAAATGGCGGTGCAACTTTATTTTTTACAACTTTTACCCGCACTCTATTACCAACAGGATCTGTACCATATTTAATAGTAGTTATCCTGCGAATTTCTAATCTTTGGCTGGAATAAAATTTGAGCGCACGACCACCAGGAGTCGTTTCCGGGTTTCCAAACATAATACCTATCTTTTCACGGATCTGGTTAATAAATAATACACATGTATTCGACCTGCTAACCGTTCCTGTTAACTTTCGCAGTGCCTGAGACATCAGCCTGGCTTGCAATCCCATGTGAGAATCTCCCATGTCTCCATCTAATTCTGCCTTTGGTACAAGTGCAGCCACTGAATCCAATACAATCACATCCAATGCGCCGCTGCGAACCAATGTTTCCGTAATTTCTAAGGCTTGTTCCCCAGTATCTGGCTGGGATACCAGTAAATCCTCGGTGTTCACTCCTAATGCTTTTGCATATTCTGGATCCAAGGAATGTTCTACATCCACAAATGCGGCATACCCACTATTTTTTTGTGCTTCTGCAACTATATGCAAAGCCAAGGTTGTTTTACCGCCTGCTTCAGGACCATATATCTCTACTATTCTACCGCGAGGGACACCACCTACACCCAGGGCCACATCTAGAGATAAGCAGCCAGTGGATATTACATTATCACTAATATTCGGTCTATCACTGCCTAGACGCATTATGGAACCTTTACCAAACTGACGATCAATCTGTGTAATTGCTAGATCCAACGCTTTTGCTTTTTTAGATGTTGCTGCCATTCATCACTCCTTTTATGCTTTTGAAACTAAAAAATGGGTACCTAAAATAGTATATACTGCTCCTTTAGAAAAGAGTTGACTGCTCATTAAATTAATTCTGGAAATTTTCATCGGTAATTCCGCAAATGTTGTGTTCAGAAATTGAGTTACGTCTGGTGTATGTTTTTGCGGATATTTTATCCTGGCTAGTGTAACATGAGGTATAAACTTGCGTTCTTGTATTGGAAAACCCAACGGAGCCAGATGTGCATTAATAGCGACAACAAAATCATCTAGTTTATCTAATTCACCGGCGATCCCTACCCAAAGTGTCCGGGCCCGCTCCGGTCTTGGAAAACACCCTGATCCAACTAATGATAGGGATATGGTCGAAAATTCTTCAGTAATGCTCTTTAAAGTTGTATTAAGATCATCAACTGATGCCTCAGGAGTATGACCGATAAATTTCAGGCTAAGATGCATGTTGCCATCCCTTACCCATTTAATTTCAGCACCTTTTGAATCTATCGTCGATTGCAGCATTTTTTTAATATTCACAATTTCTTTTGGTAGCGATACTGATATAAATGTACGCAGTAATGACTCAGCCATTCAGCAAATGTATCCTCACCATGTTGAGAGCCACTTGACTGCTCAGTCGATTGTTCAGTTTTCGATCAGTGAAAAATTTGAATTTCTTGGCCCACACTGTGTCATTGTGAACCAATGTAATATACACGAGACCTACTGGTTTTTCCGCCGTACATCCACCCGGTCCAGCTATCCCTGTCACTGCTATTGCCAGATCTGATCCAAAGAAATCTCGAGCACCATGAGCCATTTCAGTAGCCGTCTGTTTACTGACTGCGCCAAATTCCTGCAACGTGTTTTCCTGGACGCCAAGTGTTTTCATTTTCATATCATTGCTGTAAGAAATAACACCACCAAGAAAATAAGTTGAGCTGCCAGGTACATTTGTTAAGCGATGCCCGATGAGCCCACCGGTACATGATTCAGCGGTAGCTACCGTATATCCGCGTTCACTAAGCATATCACCAACAATTTCTTCCAGATCTACAGTACCGGTTGCATATATATATTTATCTACCTTGTCCCTTATCTTTCCTTCAATTTCTATTAATGGGTTCTTTTCGGGGCACATCAACCGTATATCCACTCCTGTGAACTGGGGCAGGAATGCAACGGTTACTGGCCTGGTATCTTCCGTTACATCAGCCATTTTTTCAGCTAAAACGGATTCCATGGCCCCGGTAGTTCTGAGTGTTCTCACATAAATCTTGCTTTTCGTTTTATCATGGATCCATGGTATGATTGTGCTTGACATCATATCTTTCATTTCACGGGGCACACCCGGCATAGCAAACACATCCATTCTATCATTATTCAGGTGCAACCCCCTGGCAGAACCCGAATTATTTGGAATCACACTACCCTTATCCGGCCTGATAGCTTGATTCTTATTGATTACGGGCATAACTCTGACTCGTTTTACCATACGCGCATTCAGAATATTCCAATAGTTTTCATCAAACACAGGCTGTACACCAAAATACTCAAACAGCGTTTTTTGGGTAATATCATCATGGGTCGGACCTAGACCACCGGTCACTAAAACAACCTTTATATCTTCAGGAATTTGATCCAATACGGCGGTAATCTTATTGGCTTGATCTCCAATGGTCACATGCCAGGTAATTTCCGCACCTACTTCCAGGATAGATTGACCGATCCAGGCGCTATTTGTATCTGTTGTGAAACCAGATAGCAGTTCATTTCCGATCGTGATTAGACCAACATTCATACTACCAACCTGCTGTAGCCCTGAATCAAACCCAGTGTCAATATCCCCGCCAGCATGTCATCCAGCATGACGCCCCACCCTTTGGGAAACTTTTCCAGCTGTCGAATCGGCCAGGGTTTTATAATATCCAGTAAACGGAACGAAATAAATGCCGCAGCGATATATAGCGCACCATCTGGCAACACCAGCAATCCTAACCACTGTCCTGCCACTTCGTCAATTACAATCCTGGAGGGGTCCTTTTCACCGGTATGGTCAATAATAATATTTGTCGCAAATACACCAATTATAAATATCGTAATTATTAGAACAATAAAAACTAATGGATCAAGATATTGTAACCACAGCCACCAGCCAATAACCGCCGCCAGACTCCCCCAGGTACCTGGTGCGATAGGCAAATGGCCAATCTTAAAACATGTGGCCAACCATTCCGATAATTCTACGCGCAGCAACAGTTATACTCAGGAAATAAACTGCCGAATGACAGCCCGGTTTGTGTACAGGTATGTAAAACCGGTAAAAATGGTAAATATAGTTACTGATAGGGTCAGGTAATAAATGAGTTGGTGTTGTCTAGAGAATTGAATGAAATCACCGATCCATGAAATAGGTAATGATGCTGATCCAAGGTTGAGCAGGATAAAAATTATGATCAGTACCTGGGTCAATGTTTTCCGTTTTGCTATTTTACTTGTGACCATCACCATATTTTTCGATGACATTACCGTACGCAGACCGGTAACAAATATGTCCCTGAAAACAATTAGGGCCACCATCCAGAAAGGAATCACATTCATCACAGCAAATGATATCAGTGCCGATAGTATCATTACTTTATCCGCTAAGGGGTCCAAAAACCGACCATAATCGGTAACCAGGTTATGTTTTCTAGCGTAATAACCATCGTAAATATCTGTTAACATGGCGATCACAAAGATGCAAAGCGCCCAGGTTTTTGCGTAAGGATGGTCGTAAAATAGAAAAATAATGAAAAAAGGCGTCATAAAGATCCGCCCAACTGTTAGTATGTTTGGTAGATTCATATAATTGTTCTTCCTTCCATTGCTCTCATCAAGGTAGCATCATCGGTGTATTCCAACTCGCTGCCCACCGGTAGCCCACGGGCCAGCCGCGATACTTTAATATTTTTCTTACTTAATAACTTACTGATATATAGACAGGTCGTATCCCCTTCAATACTTGGATTGAGTGCCAATACTATCTCATCATCAGGTTTAATCCGGGCCACCAATGAATCAATGTTCAAATCATCTGGTCCAATTCCATCCAGTGGAGAAAGTACTCCACCCAGTACATGGTAGATACCATTGAATCCACTTGTCCGTTCGAAAGCATAAATATCCGACGGTACTTCTACTACACAGATTAAACTGTTATTCCGTTTTGGATTGTTACAAATAATACAAGGATCATCCTCCGTTATACCACCGCAAACCGAACAGGTTGATATATTTGACTTTACATCCTGGACCGCATCAGCCAGTGATTGGGCGTTTTCTTTAGAATCTTTCAGAACGTGGAACGCCATACGCTGGGCAGTCTTTTTACCTATCCCGGGAAAACGTGAAAATCTATCGATCAAACGGATAATGCTGTCAGGAAAAGAATTCATCATAACCCCGGTACCTTAATATTGCCCAGTATATTACCTGTAACTGCATTCATGCGGTTTTGTGCTTCATCCTGCAATTTATTTATGACCTGATTCACTGCACTCATTTTATTCTGCATTTGCTGGGTCTGTTTCATCATCTGACTCATTTTTTTTAATCATAGTATAATATCCTAACAACGATTTTAACGGAGTATTTCACCATCAAACAACTCTAGGACCCGATCCACCACCGGATCGGTTTTTGTACTTGCCACCTGGTTTTTGGGAACAACATTCTTTAATAATTCTTCCGCAAGCTGACTATCTTTTTCGACAGTAAAAAATTTTATTTTTATCTTCTGCTTCACGTGGTTGGCAGCCACATCTTCGATGATTTCCTTATTATTCTTGAGCAGATCCAGATTAAACCGTGGCTGGTCCACCATTCCAACCTGCACCTTTTTTCCAACAAATTCCAGGGGTACACAATGTTCCAGCACCATCCCGATTGAAGTACGTAGATTCGTTACACTGGTGATAATTTCTGGCCATTTACCTTTTAATTCTTCAATACTAATTCCAGCCTTATTTTTTGTTTTATAGTCTTTTTTTGGTTCGTTGATTTCGTCTTGGTTTGCAATTGGTCCAATAGTGTTATCTTGTTTACCCGCCTTAACACTTTGAGTATCTGTACGCGTGTCTGTTTTGTTAGTTTTTATTTTATTTTTCTGCGGAGGGGCTGTTTGCGCAGAACTGCCGAATTGCTGCGATGAGTTCTTTAATAGTTGTTCGATAGATACTGATTCGTCCATTTCCAATAGTTTCAAGCCCATCATTTCCAGCATAATGTAAGGTTGGCTGGCCCGCTTAATGCGTGTCTCAACATCTGTTATTACTTGAGCTATCCGCAATAAATCCCGCACCTCCCAGGATGCTGCTGCAGCAATATATTGCTGCTTTAAATCATCATTCATTTCCACCGCTTTTAATCCGTCATTGATGGTGGCAAACATCAGATTACGCACATGTTTATTTAATCCGGTTACTACATCCTCCACAGGGAGTCCCTGGTTGCGAATTTGGGCGAGTGTAGTAAGCAAACCTGCATTATCTCGATCTTTCATGGCGTCCGTAAAGCCGAAGTAGACATCATGAGGAATAAGCCCCAGTACTTTTTCCACTTCTTCAAAAACAATCTGTTCACTGGAGAAGGCGATGACCTGGTCAAGAATACTTAATGCATCGCGCATGCTGCCTTCCGATTTTCTTGCTATAGCATCTACAGATGCTCCGTCCGCCTGTATTTCTTCTTTGGCGAGAATATTGTTTATTGTATCTCTAATTACTTCAATGGTAAGGCGGTTGAAATCGAATCGCTGACAGCGGGAAATAATCGTAGCCGGTACTTTATGAATATCTGTGGTACACATGATGAATTTCCCATGGGCCGGCGGTTCTTCCAGGGTGCGTAACAATGCATTAAATGCAGGATTTGTGAGCATGTGTACTTCATCGATAATAAAAATCTTGTAGGGAGCGTTCATGGGTGTAAACTTGATCAATTCTCGCAGATTGCGAATTTCTTCAATCCCGCGGTTAGACGCGCCATCAATCTCCAGAACATCCAGATTTCTACTTTCGGTTATTTCATTACATACAGTACAGTCATTACAGGGCTGGCCATTCTTGGAAGCCGAGCAATTCAACCCCTTGGCCAAAATACGCGCAGTGGTTGTTTTCCCCACTCCACGCTGCCCGGTGAATATATATCCCTGGGCAATCCGTTCTTTTTTAAATGCGTTAACCAGTGTTTCTGTTACGTGGGTCTGGCCAACCACATCATAAAAAGACTGCGGGCGATATTTTAAAGATAGAACCTGATAAGACATTACATCGTGCAAATATTACTGCAGAAATTACCTAAATTTATATTGGTCGTGCACCATAGATTGACATCCCCGGATGTCAGGTACACAAAAGTCGTTGGCTCAATTTCAGTGATCCATCGGCACATGAAATAAACACCTACCGCTGCTCCTTTCCAGGCCTGACGGGGTTGAATGCAACTCCATTGCAATGGGCTGAAACGTCAACACCACGTGCTTGGTAAACCTAACGCGGAACAAGCCGCTCTATGGCGTTAAATCCTGCTATAGCGGGTTGCAGGTTACAGGGCACCGCTACCTCCCCATCTTGCACGACCAAATTTTCAATGAACTTTTCAATCCGCCAATTTAATAATAAACTGGCTGGTGGAGCCGAAGGGGATCGAACCCTCGACCTCAGCATTGCGAACGCTGCGCTCTCCCAACTGAGCTACGGCCCCATTCGGCGTAAAATTTACCTGATTTTGATCTCAGGTTGCAAGCGTAGCAAGATTAACTTTAATAAAATATAACTACTTTTATTTCTTCCAACTCATGCCAGGCCCAAAAATTAGAGCGTTCCAGTTTAACCACACCATCGCGAAAACTAAAGCGTACCCGCTTTCGATATAGTGACTCTGTGAACCATTGGGAATTGGTACGTTTATAATAAATTACCACCAACGGTGGACTATCTTCGTGCAGATCCGGTATGAGTAAAGTGCAAATGGCGTCATTGAACTCGCCCTCTTCGGTGATGAACTCAACTTTGGTGAAATTATATACGCGTTTGGTTAATGATTTATATTCAGTGAATTTGTTGGTAGACTGCGCGAGTACAACACCAGAAACAAACCAAATTAAATAAAAGAGAAATAATTGATATTTTAGCGGATAGCCCCAAGATGGCCTTATCACTTCTTCTTACGACCGAAAAACCCCTTCTTCTTTTTCTTTTTACCATCATCATCTGCTGCTTCTTTGGCTGGTGCTTCTCCTGCTTCTCCCGATTCCATTATTTCCAGCCGTTTCTCCCAGTCACTGGAGTCATCACCTTGCTCTTTTGCTGGGCCCGCTTCAGGTGTCGCCGCAGGGACCTCTGCTTGGGGCGGTGTGTCAAAGCGATGCTGCCAAGCATCGCGCAACTGTTCCTGTCGACTTACAGACTTCTCTTTTAATTCCGATAATAAGTTTGTCACTTCCTCATGAAAATCAGCCACGGTTGTATCCAGTCGCTGTACCAATTGTTGGGTAAGAGATTCGCCATACTCATCACCAATTTGATCCAATAGCGCAGCTACTTTCTCATTGACGTATTTTTGTTGTTCAGATAATTCCGGTACTAGTTCTTCTGAGTTAGGTTCAGGCATGTTTCCTCCCAAAAATTAGTTCTTTAATTTATCCATTTCTTCTGGAGTTAATGCAAAAAATGTTTTTGGTGAAGAGATGATATTCACTGCTTGGTATGTTTCAGCGCCTGTTAATATTCCTAATACGGTACCAATGAATCGAAAGTGCCAAACCTGATCAATCCTTGGGCGAGTTTGTTCGTTCCATACCTCCGCTAAAATTACGCCGCCCAAAGCAGAAAGCGCATATAAAAAACCTTTAAGTTTTGGCAATTCCCTGATCTTTTTTCGATAAGTTATACTGGCCATATCCCAGATAGGTATTGTTTCAACTGATATAGGTGTCTGGATCGATAATTGCCGCTTTTCGAGGCCGATCAATGCACCACGAATCTTTTTGCCAGTGCGGTGTTTTATAATAATAAATTGATCCGGTGGTATTGATTCCAGAATATTGACTGTTGTAAGATAAGTTAAATTTTTTCTGATACCTTCACGATCACGATCAGTAATGGGCGGCTGGACATCCACATGGTGCTGCAGTTCAATGAATTCCCTCATCGTTAGGGACCTTCTGCGCACGCTACGCTGACTGAAATCTATAAAGACAATTTGGATGATGATTTTATTTTTTCCCGCCTCGTAAAACTGGGCGCTATAGAACCCATCAATATCTGGAAATATTCTGAAGAATACATTCTCTTCAGCATCAACTGTAAGCCCTACTTTCTTACTCAAGGGAATAATGTCAGGCGTCTGGGCGCTCAATATGCTTAAGAGCAAAAAACAGGATAAGAAAGGGGTGAAATTACGATTCGATAATATCAATTATTTCGTCTAGTTCTGGGAACCTTTCCAGTTCTTTCTTTGAGAATATTAACGCACCATTTTTAGTCACTTCGTAGACGCCATCACTTGATGGGATGAGCGTTAACTCGGTCACGTTATTACCATATTTTTCAAGTAGATCAGCGGCCATCCTGGACGCTCTAGGTAAATAGTTTCAAGCGTTACAATATTCAATAGATAGTTTCATATCATGCTCCTAAAAATGAGGTTAACCAATATATCGCAAACACAGCCATTAGTCCTGCAAGTAATAAAAGAAAAATAGCTGCCTTTTTAAATCCACTGCCGCCAGCGTCATACCTGAATACGGTCTTGAGATCGGTGTCATTCACTAGAAATTGAATGAGGTTTCGATCGTAGTTTGCACTACTGGTTCCAGTTTGCCTGTGCCATCATCGTTCAACGCACCTGTGTAGCGGTAGAATTGACGATAATCCCAAATTACACTAATACCCTTTCCGAGTTCGTAACCTAATCTATATCCCATCACGGTATTCACGGATGGATTTGCAAAATCAAAGGGATTCTTATCATTAGTACGTTGATAATATGCTGTTGCTTCACTGAGTTTCGGAATCCGCTCAGCATTCAATGTTAATGCTGCTACAAAACTGTTCACCGTATCTGTATCTGATGTCATATTTGTATAAGAACCATACAAACTGCCAAATCCAAAAGCATCAGCACTGATAGATCCAAAGTGCCCCACTAGACCTTCATTCATGGATGAGTCCGCAAACAGGGTCATGTCCTTTGTTTTTACTATTGCGCTACCATCAATATACTCTGGCACTACACGATTTATATCATATGACTGGTCAAAAAACTGGGGTACAAAATATCCATCCTTAATACGGAATTCATAACTCAGTTGCAGAAAGTTAAACAAACTGGCCCGTAACCCGGGTACAGAAAAACTTTTACCACTGTAATTAGGTCTATAGAACAGAGAATCCGGGGCACCAACTTCGGGGAAATTCAAAAAATTAAACTCTGTATATACATCCAGAGAAAATACTTTACCCTTAAGCAATGGATAACCCACATCAAATGCGAGGCCTGTGACGGATGACTTGTTATTGCCAAGGCTGAACGGTACACCTTTTAATACAAGTTCATCATCCTCCTCATCGTAAATATTATCTCCATCGGCATCAATATCCCAGCCTTCTACTGGCGCTTCTACACCCGGATGGATATCAGGGACACCATCGCCATCCGTATCATTATAATAATTTGCATCACTTGGAAAATCATCAAATATATCAGGATATGAATCATCATCAATATCCTTCAATCCTGAGAACTGATTCATATCCGTAATAAAATTTAGCCCAACAGTAAGGGGAAACGAGTCCGATACTTTATAAGTTCCGCGCAGGCCGAGGAGCGTACCACCACGGTTGAAATCCTTCATATTGGACATGAATAACTGACCGCCAATACCGGCTATATTTACCCCCGTATTCAAACCAATTCTGCGCACTGTAGGGAATTCCATCATGTTCGAATACCCGCTCAAAATACCGCCATAGCCAAAGGTAACGTTTTCTAGGGAACCAAATTTGACCCAGAACGGATCTGATTCTGCACCCCAGCGCAAGAACAATATCTTATCAAATATCCGGCCAGGATCACTTTTGAAATCCCATTCGTCTTCTTTGATATTGCCTTTGTTATCAACATAAAATACCAGATCCAGTCCTATCCCAAGCTTACCAAAATTTATTTCGGGCCGCAGTGCAATTTGGTTATAGAGGACTCCATCAATGGTCACAGATCCTACGCCAAGCCCCATGCCAAATGGTTTTTTTGGTTCCGGTTTGCTAGGCTGTGATTCCGATGGTGCATCATCACTTTCCGTTTGTTCCTGCCCTTCACCTTCTTCCGCTTCAGGCTCTTCGTCAGGTTCTTCATCTGGCTCTTCCTGCGTTTCCTGCCTTTGTTGCTGTTGTGGTTGTTCTGCCTCAGGCTCTGGTTCTGGTTCTGGTTCGGTCTGTATTTCTGGCTGCACCCCTTCTGGATCTGCTGGATAATCATCTGGCGTGAAAGGCAGTTCCATCAGGTTACCCATGGCATTGGAAATTGCTTTTTGACCCGGCCCAATCACTACGGATTGACCACTGATCAAATTTTGCACATCCAATTGTCCCGAGGCACAGAAAACTTGGTCAATGCCTGCCGGGCTGGAAACCACCGCAAACTCCGTTCCCTTCACAGATGCAACAGAAACGGGTGTTTCCACACGGAATGTCTTGGTCCGTCCTTCTTTTTTTATATCAAAGAATATCGTACCCTGTTCAACATCCAGCGTCCGGGAGTTGGTTGATTCTATAAATTCAAATTGGGTCTTTTCCCTAATTTTAATTACAGATTTATCATCGATAAAAATAGCCACTGCAAATCCTTTTTCTCCCACCTTGATCGCATCTCCATTATTAATGCCAAGCCCTGGCTTTCCGGGAATGGTAAAAGTGGATTTTCCCATTCGTTTTATGAGGACATTACCTTCAGATTTTATAACCCTAGCAATGGGCGCAGCACCTACCATACTGACAATCATGGTAAACAATAAAATAATTGATTTATGCTTCGTGCACATCTCTGTTCTAGTTTGATTGATACTTATTTCAAAATAACAAATGTTGCTGGTTTAATTTAGTGAATTATGTAATTACTTCCAGTGATCTAGTTCACCCGGTCCTGGGATAAATAGTCCCGCACCAACAGTGCAATCGATTCATAGCTGCGACCTGTGGCCCGCTGCATCCCTATTTCACAAGTCCTGCTCGATGAATAAGCAAAAGCCTCAGGATCACAATTGACAAGCTCATCCGCCTCAAATTGGGTGGCACTAGCCGTTAATTCTGGAACTAGCAAACCACGATCACCAGCAAATCCGCAGCAGCCGCGATTAATGGGTAGTGTTGTTTCTTCAGCACAGGCATTTGCAAGGGCCAGCAAGGATTCAATGTCACCCATCTTTTCTGTGGAACAAGTCGGATGTAAAATTGAATGGCGCTGCAGTTGCGGATTAGGATTGTTACGGACAAGGTCCTCCAGAAATGGAATCAAGTCCATAAAGGTCAGTTGTTGGTACAGTTCTTTATGGTTATCATCCAGAAGCGGTAATAATGTTTTTAATTGATAGGTGCACGGCGAGGTGTCGATCACTATGGGGATATTCCCTTTATTTGAACTCTCATAAAGCATAGCTATCGTTTTCCTAGCCATAGCCTCGCTGGCCGCGCTATACCCCTTTGAACTGTAAGGATTACCACAACAAACGTGATCGATATTTTCCGGGATCAGTAATTGAATACCCGTCAAACTGGCGATCTGGCCCATCACATCAACCAAAGACTCATTCTTGTCACCTGGTTGGAAAACACGGTTAATACAGGATGTGAAATAAATATACGGTTTGTCCTGACCCAGTTCATGCATATCGTATTTTGAAACTGTCCTGGGTATATCCGCGTTCCAAAGCGGTGTTTTTCCAAAGGTCAACCTGTGCAGACCACGGGCCACTCCGGAAGTGATCGTAGTACCGATACATTTTGCAGTAAAATGAAGCAGGCTATTGAAAAAACGTACAGCTGATTGCACAAACTTGAAATGGCGCACTGTCCATCCGGCTACCATTTCGGATATTGGGCCATGACCTGTGTCCCGCAATTCTTTCGTAAAATGGCCCGTATTGATATTCACCGGACAGGATAGGGCACATAACCCATCTGTAGCACAGGTGTCCAGGCTTTGGTACTGCATATCCCGGGCCACATCCCGCCAGGAATCATCGCCAGCTGCTTTCATTAAATTAATATCCCTGGAAATGGCGATCCTCTGACGGGGAGTTAAGGTTAATTCCCGGGAAGGACAAACATGTTCGCAAAATCCGCATTCGATACAAAGGTCGACAATATTATTGACCAATGGCATCGGTTTGAGATCTTTTAAATGGACCTTACTATCATTGTTTAAAATAACCCCTGGATTGAGAATATTCATTGGATCAGCGATCGCTTTGACCCGCCGCATGATATCATATAGTTCCTTGCCCCATTCTTTTTCCACAAATGGAGCCATATTCCGGCCAGTACCGTGTTCCGCTTTTAATGAACCCTGAAATTTCCCAACTGTAAGGTCGACCAGGTCATTGATCAGGCCTTCGAATGATTTTACGCCCGATGGTGTATTCAAATCGACCGAACCAACAAAATGCAGGTTACCATCCTTCGCGTGACCAAAAATGACCGCATCATCATAATGCCAACGCTCAAATATTATACGCATCTCGCTCACAACTGCTGGCAGGTCCCGGTAATCATAACACAGGTCTTCCGTAATAAAACTCGTACCAGCTTTACGCATGGCGCCCACTGATGGATATAAGCCCTTACGAATTTTCCAAAGTTTAATACGATTATCAGCTTGGCGCTGCATACCCTTAGGCATACTGCCCTGCAATCCAATGATCTGTTTTTGGGCATCCTTTTCTACTAGGTCTAATTCTGCCGGATCCTGTTTTTGATACTCAAATAATAGGGCAGCGTTATCGGGGTTCAATTTCCTATAATCGTAAGGCGGTTCATCCAGGTATTTTGCCGTACTTAAGGAACCGGCGTCCATCAGTTCTACTGCATCGGCACCACTGTCGCTCAAATAGGGTATGGCTGCTACCGCAGCCGTTACATCGTTGAAAAGCGCCAAACCGGTAGTCTTATAAGGCGGATCAGGTATGGTATTTAGGGTCACCGAACTGAAAAACGCCAATGTACCCTCCGCACCGATCAGCAGGTGAGCAAAGATATCCAAGGGATGATCAAAGTCGATGAATGCATTCAAGGAATATCCCAACGTATTCTTAATGCTGTACTTTCGCCGCACCTTGTTTTTCAAAGTACTGTTGGTCGCAATCTCTTTTCTGCACAATAACAAACCGGTACACAGATCTTTTTCTCCTTCCAGAAATTTTCCGTAGTCATCCGCGTTGGAAGTATCGTAACAGTTACCATTCGCTAAAATAAAGCGGATATGCCGCAGTGTGTGGTAAGAATTATGCTTTACACCGCAAACCATCCCTGAAGAATTGTTGGATATGATCCCGCCGATCATGGCAGATTCTATGGAAGCAGGGTCAGGACCAATACGACGATGATAGGGCTGCAGATACAGGTTTGCACGGCCACCAATAACACCAGGCTGGAGTTGAATGGCGGCACCATTGTCCAATATCTCATGCCCCGTCCATCCGCGAACCACCTCAGCGATTATTCCCTTGGTTACGGCTTGACCAGACAAGGAAGTACCCGCTGCGCGAAAGGTTATGGAAGTTCCACTACTGTGGGCATATTCCAGCAGACCTTTTACAGCACTCTCATTTTCTGGACGAGCAACAGCTTCCGGTACCAAGCGATACATACTAGCATCATGGGCATAGGCCAGACGATCAATTAGTTTCCTGTGTAGCGTCAGTTGGTCGGCAGCCATTATAATTCCCTGCATTTCTCCCGAATCTTATCCGGCACAGGAATTGTGGTATTTTTTTTATAATTAAAGGAAACTACAGTGAAAGTGGCTGTTAAGGCCGGTGTCTCTTGGTCCGCGGCAAATATTCCGGTGAGAATATCAAAACTTTTGTGTCCAACTCTGCTTATTCTCTGACCGATTTCCAATTGGGCTGGGTGCAACACCTGCTGGTGATAATGGACCGTCATGGAACCAAGTATTGTGCCCTCTATATGATCCCAGTTCTGACTTTCAAACCCCAGATATTCATAATACTCTAGCCGGGCAGTTTCCATAAATGTGAGGTAGGTAGCGTGATTAATATGCTGCATAGCATCAAGATCACCCCACCGTGTAGCCAGCGTTACCCAATAATCAAAATCTGTTCGAGATAACTGTTTACCGAACATCTGCGGAGAGGGAGGGATTCGAACCCCCGATACACTAGGTGTATACCGCATTTCGAGTGCGGCGCATTCAGCCAGGCTCTGCCACCTCTCCTACGGTAAGAAATCTACACTGAGCTATGAATATAAGTAAAAGCTTT
>CAJXWT010000003.1 GCA_913062595.1 uncultured Fidelibacterota bacterium | reverse complement strand
CTGCCTGGGAAAAGAAACCATCTGTAGATGATTCAAACCGTGTACTAAACGATTACTCGGCTATCATGGACCAGTTAAATGAAGGCTCTGATTTTGGTGAATTAGCTAATACCTACACCCAGGATCCAGGAAACCAGGTAAGTCCCGACTCTGGCCGGGGCGGAAACCTGGGCTGGTTTGGCAGCGGGCAAATGGTCAAACCATTTGATGATGCGGCATTTGCAGCCAGTACTGGAGATATTGTCGGCCCTGTACTATCCCGATTTGGTTATCACATTATCAAAGTCAATGACCGCCGCACCACGGATGATAAAGAAGAATTAAATGCGTCCCATATATTGTTAAAAATCGAAATGGGGCCCAATACACGTGATGCATTAAAACGCAAATCCACATTGTTCAGCTACGATGCCTCCGATCCAACCATTGGCTTCGCTGCTGCCATTGATTCGCACCAGGTAGAAACCAAAAAATCTGCCAATATCACTGCTGGTTCCAGCGCACTGCGCAATTTCGGTCCTTTCCGAAATGCCGTTCGATTCGCCTTTGACAGCCAATTGGATGATATTTCAGATCCATTGGAAAATGAGCGCTATTTTATAGTAGCCAGATTGGATAGCATATTGCCTGAAGGAACCCGCTCCTTTGAAGAAGTAGAAGGCCAAATTAAGAATTCACTGAATCAGGACCATCGCTTGACCGCAGCCAAAGTACTTGCTGTCCAATTACGAGAGCAGTTTGACCATGGTACAACATTTCAGGAAATAAAAGACAATAATGATAATGTCGATCTCGTATCGGGCGACACAAAATTGCTGATCCGCAGCTTCAATACACTCGGACGCAGCAATTTTCTTGTTGGCGCGCTGTTAAAGGCACGTACCGGTGATGTCATCGGCCCGATAAAGACAACGCGCGGATACGGTATAGTAAAAGTGGTTGACGTATCAGCCATTGATAGTTCCGATTTTGAAATGAAACGGGATGTCATTTACAAGAATATTCGCAGCCAGAGACAAAGCGAAAATTTTCAGAACTGGTATCAGAATCTACGGGACCAGGCTGAGATAGTTGATAACAGAAAATTCTATTTTTAATAAACCTGAAATTATCGCGTAAAAAGGCACCCTAAACAGTGCCTTTATTATTTAAACTATTGCTTTTCAAACTCATGTAAATTTCAGCAATGGCAAAAATTGAATCACGAATAAACCCCTCAGCTGATAAATACCAATCTAATTTTGCGCATCATAAAGGACTTGCCGATGATTTGGATGGTGTCCTCGCAGAAATTCGCAAAATGGGTCCACCCAAGCGCATTGAAAAACACAAAGTACGCGGGAAAAAAACTGCCCGTGAACGGATTGAAAATCTCAGGGATCCCAATACACAGTTTGTGGAATTTTCCGCGCTGGCTGCGTACCAGGTCTACGACGAAACGATACCAGCGGCAGGCATCATCACCGGTCTTATTACAATCCATCGCAGGCAGTGTGTCGTTGTAGCCAACGACGCTACTGTAAAGGGCGGCACCTACTACCCCCTCACAGTAAAAAAACATCTTCGGGCCCAGGAAATCGCTATGGAAAACCGTTTGCCATGTATTTACCTAGTAGATAGCGGCGGTGCGTTTCTTCCCATGCAGGATAGCGTATTTCCAGACCGTGATCATTTTGGACGCATATTTTATAACCAGGCGCAGATGAGTGCGGCTGGGATCCCCCAGATCGCCGCCGTAATGGGTAGTTGTACTGCCGGCGGAGCCTATGTACCCGCCATGAGCGATGAAGCCATTATTGTGGATAAAACAGGTACAATTTTCCTCGGTGGTCCGCCCCTCGTCCAGGCTGCCATTGGAGAGGTATCAACAGCGGAAGAACTTGGCGGTGCGGCAATGCATACCCGTATCAGCGGAGTCGCCGATCATTTTGCGAAGAATGATGATGAAGCACTGGAAAAAATTCGCGGGATCATTGATCATTTTCCGAAATCGGACATTGTTAGCCCTGATGAAATTAAGGAACCGGCCTATGATCAACAGGAAATACTGGGCATTCTAACCAAAGATCACAGGACGACGTTCAAGGTTTTAGAAATTATCGCTCGGATTGCAGATGGGTCTAACATTGAAGAATTTAAAGCCGCTTATGGTAAAACACTGGTCACCGGTTTTTGCAAGATCGGTGGTTACCCAGTAGGTATTGTTGCCAATAATGGTGTGTTGTTTAGCGAAAGTGCGCTGAAAGGCGCCCATTTTATAGAGCTTTGCTGCCAGAGAAAGATACCACTTCTATTTCTACAGAATATTACCGGGTTCATGGTTGGCAAAAAAGCAGAGCAAGGCGGCATTGCCAAAAATGGCGCCAAAATGATCCAGGCCGTCGCTACAGCCAATGTTCCCAAACTAACGGTAATAATTGGTGGCAGTTTCGGTGCGGGGAATTATGCCATGGCTGGCCGGGCCTATCAGCCGCGATTTTGCTGGATGTGGCCCAATGCCAGAATATCAGTGATGGGTGGCGACCAGGCTGCCAATGTGCTGGCAACTATCAAAAAAGAACAGCTGGAAAAAGACGGCAAAAAAGTATCAGCGCAAGAACTGAAAGAACTCAAACAGTCCATTATAGCTAAATATGAAAAAGAAGGACATCCCTACTATGCCAGCGCACGACTCTGGGATGATGGTGTAATTAATCCAACTGATACACGGAGTATCCTGATAAAAGCATTGCAGGCTGTGAATAATATGCCTAGTCCGGACACGAATTTCCCCGTCTTTCGGATGTAAGCGGCTTTTCCATAGGACAGCCACCCAATATATTATTAATCCTGCTCTAATTTGAACAGTCGCACGCCAATCAGCCTATACCTGACCCTGTTATTATCGATGGCAATTTGGGGTTTATCATGGACGAACGCAAAGATCCTGAGTGATTATGGACCATCATCCGTGCTGGCCTTCTGGCGCTTTTTCTTTTCCAGCATTACCATGATTCCAGTACTATTGATAACCGGTAATGATTTCCGGGTAACGCGCCAGGGTATGAAATATATTTTAACAGGTGCCGTGTTTATCTCTCTATACAATATTTTCTTTTTCATGGGTACCGATAGAGGAACCGCCAGTGTGGGTGGCATTATCGTCCCGAGCTTCAATCCGATTATTACATTCATTATTTCTGTATTGCTACTGAAGCAAGTGGTCTACCGTAAGGATATCATCGGTTTGATACTAGGTTTTATGGGCGGTATGATAGTATTAAAGGCCTGGACACTGTCTCTGGAACAAATGATCGCTAACGGCAATCTGTACTTCATATGCGCTTCCGTTTCCTGGGGAATCATGTCGATTATATCAGGCCGGTCACACGCTCATGTGTCTACACTTTCATTTAGTTTTTGGGTCTATACAATCTCTACCCTGATTTACCTTGGCGCAACCTGGAATAAAGATATTTTACTAATATTCACCTATGACTGGATCTTTTGGGTGAATATGTTTTTCCTTTCTGCCGGCGCTATGGTATTTGGAACTACAGTTTATTTTTTTGGGACTGCCCGATTAGGACCTGAAAAAGCCAGTGCATTCATATTTACGGTACCAGTCACAGCTCTGTTTTTCAGTGTGCTGTTAATTGGGGAACGTTTGGAAGTGATCACCCTGATAGGTGGAATATTAACTATGACAGCTGTCTACCTAATCAACAAAAGCCATTCGCGACGAGAGCCAATAGATTAATCTCATCATAAGTTCTGCTTTAGTGTCTCCATCAATTGCTTTGGCGGTTTTACAGCTCTGCCGGACTTATCCGTAAAAGCGTGCATCGTATATCCGCTGACTAGCAATTCATCGAAATTGTTCCGGTGAACCTCATAATCAATTCGCAACCGTGACTTTGGTAAATCTTTAATAATAGTATTTACTACCAGAGTATCTTCGAAATTGGCGCCAACTTTATAATCGCAATGGCTGGTTATTACTGGTAAAAGATAACCCTCATTCTCAATTACCGTTACGTGGATGCCCAGGGATTTCAATAATTCCGTACGGGCAGCCTCAAAATATTCATAATAACGGGCATAATAGACGATCCCCATCTGATCAACATCTTTATAGTAAACTTTGGTGCGATACTCAAATTGTATCATTCTGTTTCCTTATGGACGCCTATCTTCTCATAGCGCTGTATTCTGGATTCAAGAAAGGAACCATCCTGGTTATCATTTTCGATCAGGTCAAGTTCTTCCAGGATGACACTTTTCAGGATAGCGGTCATTGTATCTGGTTCACGGTGAGCGCCGCCGGTAGGTTCATCCACAACACGGTCGCAGATCCCCATTTCTTTCAGATCGGCAGGTGTCACTTTCATGGCATCAGCTGCATCAGGCGCTTTCGTGGCATCATGCCACAGAATTGACGCACAGCCTTCCGGACTGATCACTGAGTACCAGGTATTCTCAAGCATGACCAGACGGTCACAGATAGCGATACCCAAGGCACCGCCGCTGGCACCTTCGCCGATAACAATGGCCAGAATCGGCACATTCAGCTTGGCCATTTCCATTAAATTTCTGGCAATCGCCTCTCCCTGGCCTCGTTCTTCAGCACCAATACCAGGATAGGCTCCCGGCGTATCCACTAGGGCGACGATAGGTAGATTAAATTTTTCCCCTAATTTCATCAACCGCAATGCTTTGCGGTACCCTTCCGGACGCATCATACCAAAATTACGGTACAGGTTCTCCTTTGTATTGCGACCTTTCTGCTGGCCGATCAAAACAACGGAGCGTTCATCAATTTTACCAATTCCGCCAACCAATGCTGTGTCATCTGCAAAACGACGATCCCCGTGCAATTCGATAAACTCAGTCGTGATCGCCTCAATATAGTCCATACTAAATGGACGTTCAGGATGACGAGCCAACTGTACACGCTGCCAACGACTCAAATTACTGTATATCTCCCGTAATTTATTATCCCGGCTTTCTATAAGACCGGCAAGCTCTGCCGAATGATCTTGATCATCTTCGACAGATTGTAATTTTAAGATCTGCTCTTCTAATTCTTTGATGGGGTTTTCGAAATCCAGATAGTAGAGCGCCATATCAGGAACTGAATACAGTTTTCATGATGATTTCAAGATCCATGGTAAAACTTTGATTTTGTACGTAGTAATGGTCCAGGATTTGCCTGTCCTCAGGTTTAAATTTAACGGAGCGGATCCTTTCTAGCCCAGTCAATCCTGGCTGGCAAATGAGATGGGGATCAGGATCACTGGTATCCACCATACTGGAGCCAACCAAACTTAAATTACCAAACAGAACGCCTATAAACAGTGGCAGTTCCTTCAAGAATCCTCCTTTCACATCGAAGATTGTCGCCTCAAAAATGGTTCCTTCGGCGCCCCAGAATTGTTTCTTCCGGCCCTTCCCAAATCCAAATAGGACCACCAGGAAAGGGCTAAAAAGCGTCAGCATCATTCCGGAAATAACCATATCGAATGCGCGCTTGGTGATCCGGTGCAACCGATAGAAGAGCGTATATTCGATATTTACAAATGAAAAATCACCAATATTTTCAATAGATGCTTTCCCCAATAGTATTTCCTGCTGGCGTGGCACCATTCTGTATGTAAGCCGTAGATCTTTAGTCTCATCCATAAGTAATAGTATCTCTTTATTGGTAAACGCCGTTGTAGAAAAGATCAGTTCGCGGATGCGGTAGGTCATTACAATGTCCCGCAGGTCAGCAAGCCGGCCCCTAAACCCTACCGGAAGATCATCTTCATCAGTGGGTAATTGATGGTCAATGAAACCTACTACATCCAGGCCCGTATCGAAGCGCTTCAATATATTTTCAGCAATATGGATGCCTTCCTCATCAGCCCCGATGATCAGCGTTTTCCTGGTAAATAGAATGGGGTGCTGTTCTTTTACTGGGCGTAGGTACCCCCGAGACATCAGAAAGTGCACGAATACTCGCCATCCGGGGATAAGTACTGTAATTATCGCAGTGGCGGTTATAATCACCAACCGTGAAAATGCATACTGCTTGAAAAAGTAGGTGAATGCAACCGCTAGAAAGAATCCAGTTATAGATGCAATGATCGCTCGGGAATAAGACAATATATATCGTGAATAAAGCTGGAATAAGGAGCCAACACCAATCCAGAAAAAAATGTAGATTGTAGGCACCAGACCTTTACTTATCGTGATCGGTTCAAAATGGGAAAACCGTAATGGTATAGCCACCATAAAGGCCAGAAACACTACGAAACCATCCAAAGTAAACGAAAGAATCTGTGAACGTTTTTCGCCGATCATTGATAATAACTTCCGCACAAAGATTCCGCAGCGAATAGCCAGTTTCATCAGCCATCCTGACCCGGAGGAAAAATGCTTATCAGCAAACAGTATCATGGCGTTGTAAAAAGCGTTGATACTGTCAAATGGAGCTGATTTTACTGACTCACCCTGGTAATGTACGATCTGTGTTCGTGGTACATAATGGATCTCATAATTATTTTTCCATATCCGGAAGCACAGGTCCAGGTCTTCCCCAAACATAAAAAATCTCTCATCAAAACCGTTCAATTCGTGGAACAACGCGCTTCTGATAAACATACATGATCCGCTGATGGCATCCACTGCATGTACTGCATCCGGATCGAGATAGGTCAAGTTATATTTCCCCGCCCAGCGTGAATTAGGGAAAAGGCGGCTTAGCCCCAGCAATTTGGGTAAGGAAACACTAGCCGTTGGGAATGACCGCTTACAGGCCAGCTGCAATGATCCATCCGCATTAAGAATTTTTGGACCGATCATACCTACGTCGGGATAATCATCAAGATAATCCTGTAATGTGGAGATAGTCTCTTCCTGAATAATCGTATCAGGGTTCAGGATCAAGTAATAGTCCCCCTTGGCAACGGCAGCAGCCTGGTTCACAGCCTTGCCAAAACCGACATTATCAGTATTTTCAATGATCTCGATCTGGTGTAAATGGTTATATCTATCCTGTAGGTATGCGACCGTGTTATCATAAGAATTGTTGTCCACAACAATGATTTCCATTTCTTCCATATCAGATTTAAGAATCGCATCAATAGCGTGAGCTACATATTGCCGTACGTTATAACTAACGGTTAAAATGGAAACGGTAGTCATGATTGGTTCTTACTTATGCCAGCCAAATATTTTCCAGATGCGCATGCGCCAGATGACGATCATTGCCTCAAACATAATTCCTCGCGACATTTTTGATTCACCAATGGTTCTATCAGTGAAAATTATCGGGTGTTCGTGCAATGAAAAGCCTTTTTGCCAAGCCCGCCAATTCATTTCAATTTGGAAAGAATAGCCCTGTGATTTGACCGAATCGAAGTCAATTATTTTCAGCACTTTTCTTTGCCAGGCTTTGAAACCTCCCGTAGAATCTTTTACTGGTAATCCAGTAACGATCCGTGAATACACGTTTGCACCATAACTCAATAAGAGTCTCCGGATCGGCCAGTGAATGACACTAACTCCATCAATGTACCGACTGCCAATGACTACGTCATGATCACCAAGTAAATTTACCATAACCTTGATCTCATTTGGATCATGAGACATATCAGCATCCATTTGTACAATTGCGTCATAATTTCTTTCCAAAGCCCATTTAAACCCAAAAATATACGCCGTACCCAAGCCTGCCTTACCAGGGCGTTCCTCCAGAAAAAGGTTATCATAAAGTAGCTGCAATTCGTTCACTAAGTCAGCAGTACCATCTGGAGAATTGTCATCAATGATCAATAAATGATAATCTGAATTGACCTTGAATACAGTCTCAATAAGGGTAGCTACGTTCTTCCGTTCATTATATGTTGGAGATATGACTAATGTTTTCATGATAAAGAATATATTTCGTTCAGTGCTTTTTGCAGTGGCAGCGCTTCAACACCCAGGTCTATTTCGATCTTTTCAGGACGCAAACCACTTTTCAGTGGTCGTTTCGCCAGTTGGTTAAGTGAGGCTGTATCTATTGGTTCTATCAACGTCCGATCAAGTTTGAATGTTTCAGCAATCATCTCCGCGAATGCAAAACGATTTAATAAGTCACGACCACCGTAATGATAAAGACCATAAATCTCATGATCCATGACCCGTGAGATTATGCGCGCCAGATCTACGGTCCAGGTCGGATTATTCCATTGGTCATCCACAACAGTAATCGATTGCCTATTTTTGAGCGAATCTACTACCCAATCCATAAAACTTGCTTTAGTTCTTTCCTGAAAACTGAAAACGACATTGGAACGTAAAATGACCCAGTTCGCATCCGATTGCTGGACCAGATCTTCACCATACAATTTTGTTCGACCATATACGCTTATGGGGTTTACCTCATCCTCTTCTCCATAGGGGCCCTTACTGCCATCGAAAACATAATCAGTAGAAATATAGATGAATCTACCGCTGAAATTATCGAGCAGGTTTTCAGTTCCGCGGACATTTACATCAAAAGCCTGTTCAGGATGCTGTTCGCAGCCATCCACATTAGTCATGGCAGCAAGGTGCACAATCACATCAGGCTGGTACGAAGCAATTGTTTCACGTACCTGGTTTGGTTCAGTAATATCCAGCTCAGTACAGCCATCTATTTCTTCCACCGGGATCATTCTCCCGGCGGCTAAAATTGATTGATCGGAAAGAATATTCCGCAAGGATGTACCCAGTTGTCCGAAGGAGCCAGTTATCAATATACGACTCATTTATGTATTACACTTTTTCAACAAAAAATGACTTGGCAATAATTTCCAGTTGGCGCAGCAGGATCAATTTGTTATTGCCAGGATGGAATATCATGGTGTGGATGTAATACGTTTTATCAGTTAAGCCGTCATAAAATAAATACCCTATGAATGGTCCCCCCTGGGTATCTTCAATTGCTTCCCAGGTACCCGTTACACGCCAGGCAAGCCAGTCATTAAATTGGGTGGTATTCAAATTAAATTTGTATTCACTATAGCGTATACTTCCAAAATATTCTTCAGGAAAATCCATTATATATTGTTTCGCCATTTGGTCATCATTAATGATTGCACCGTTTTCCCAATGTACAGCCAGCCAGCGGAAGGGCATTTCTTGACCAATCCAGAATAATCGCTGCTCTGAACTGTCAACGAGCACCTCGTAACCCCACGGAACTTTTATACCCCAGCCGTATGCCTCATACAAATGTGTTTCCAACTCTTTCTGGCGCGTATTATTAAACATGAAACGTGCTTGGCGATATTCAAATAAATCAGAAAACTGCTGTTTTATCCATTTATTCTGTACTTTTGCTATTTCTTTGGCCCGTGCTGCAGTTGGCGTGTTTATGACCATGAATATCTGATTGCGGGCGAATGGATCTTTCGTAAAAATGAACGGCTTTTCTCCAGAAATGGATTGTTGGTATTGTTTGTCCGATAAAATTCGCTTAACCAGCGCTACTCCTGGACTGGATAGATCACTGCCAATTGCACCAACTACAACCAGGGTACTATTTTTAATTCTATCAAATTCACGTGGATGGACAAACCTTAGTTTGTAATACGGCTCCGGTTTTGGAGTGTACAATGTATCATTGAGAACAGCGCTAAGAATTTCCTTAATCTTGCCTTCATCTTCCATGGCAGCGATCACAAAGATCTCATCATCTGAACCCAGTGCTTCCCGTTTTGTCTCGCAGCCACACAATAAGAGGACAATCAGTCCCAGGATAATATTTTTTATTTCACTAGTACTTTTATTCGCCATCTAGATACAAAATTAGCGCTTTCCAGACCAAAAACCACTTAATTGCTATAGTCGGCTGGAGAATTTGATATGTAACTTAGCTGCCGATAAAGGATCATCGCGTCCATAACCAATTGTGGCGCTGAGGATGGAACTGATCGACACTTGTGTCAAACCAAACCCAAAACCAATTGGATAAGGTTGATATTCCTTCTGTATAGCGCCTTCGATAAACCCAAATAATTGCAGGTTATTCCCATCTGTTGCTATCAATTCAAATGTCGGAATTAGGATACTATTGCTGATAAACTGGTCATCCCTGTACCCACGCAAACCGTTGACGCCGCCATAACGAATTTTCTGCCCTTTATGGATAGCGCCATCCTGCACCCAGCGACCAGTAGTCAACAGTCGGGTATGTGCCGAAATTCGCGAGGTTATAGGCCAGTATGAGCCCATAGATATCAGCCAGTGTCCTTGAAGATCTTTTTTGTTATCTTCGGTTTGATTGCCCAGTGTAGCAGCTACATCCCAATAATTGCCATCAAATGGGGTCCAGCGGTTATTTCTATTATCCTTCTCCAAGCCAACAGATATTGCGGATGATTTAAGCTTGGACAAGCCAATTGATGCACCTGTTTCTGTAGGATTAATGTTTGTACTACTGCCACCAAAACGCCATTTTCCATAACGGGTACCGCCCGTAAGAATCGTACCTTCCTGCGCACCATATACATATTCCCCATCTCTCAGTTCTTGATCAAATTTAATTCGCAATCCAAATGGTATACCCAACGGTGCCGGTTCTTCGTGATAAAATGACAACACTTGTGACTGCTCGTTTAGGCGTTGCCAATGCAATTGCGAGGTGCTGGCTGATTGCCAGATGTTTTCCAGATGAATATCTAATTCACCGGTTGTTTTCCAAATACCTCCAGCACCCTGACTGGCCCCCAAAATACCGGAAAAATTGCTTTCAAAAGCAGGGGTAACCATAACCACTGCAGCAAGGTGTTCGTCTTGTGTACGTCCGTAGACAAGCTCAATACTATTCTGGAAAAATTTATAACTAGACTCAATCCAGCCAACTTGCTGCATCGTTTCAAACCGCGGTGCTGAATGCACAATTGATGCCAATAACCTGCGGGTAGTATTTCTACTTATTTCATCATTCCCTGAAATGATAATGGTATCAATTGCTATTGCTTCTTCAATTTTCTTGTATGCTATCTTTGTCGGGGACATCCCTTGAAAAGAAGCAAGAACATAGCTATGATTTAAGGTTTCTTCAGCCGTAAGCAGTGAGTCCAGGTACATTTCGACCATTTGCGCAGCTATTATGGTGGGATTTTTATCCTCGTGCACAACCAGTTCTACTGTTTGCCCATGAAGAACAAGTACCATAAACAGCATTATTCTAGAAATACGCACGGATCTCCCCCATTATATTGATAAAATTATCATACCGTATATCAGAAATATAATTTATAGTTACATTAATCGAAAAATTCTGCCGCAAGAGAATATGGCCTTGAATATTCGCCTTTCTCGTATCTCCTAGCGCATGACCACGAACAGCCTCTGGCGGTAAATAAGCTGCCTCGCTATCCAGACTTACTGTGGACCATTCAAATCTGCCTTGTAAACGTCCCTTACTACTGAAAAAATGTAGGATATCTAGACGAATACCACGCAAGTCAGCAGAGTAATTACTCGACTGGTGCTTACCAGTGTCATATCCACTTTGCAGTAATGCTTCGGTCTGCCAAAGCGATGAGAATCGTTTCTTGATTCCGATTTCTGCCCAGGTGCCTTGGGCACTGCGGTCTCGACTGTGAGAAAAACCAGATTCAACTTTGGAGTCATGTTGGTTTAATTTGACTACGGCATGCATATTAGCACTGATTGATTCCAGCCAATCCAGAGCCAGTTCTGTATTCTTCCGCAAATCTGCACCCCTGGGATCCATGTTATTTAAGTCTTTCTCACTCAACCACCATGTTCTGATCTGACGACCAGTACGGTTTACATAATCCCATTCATGGCGCAATTTCGAACGGGAACGAATTATAGTAGATGCATTCAAATCATCTTCCATGTAGCGATTTACACTGAAATTTTGACCATTGAAATCCCAGAACCAATCCAACCTGTATTTTACATCCTTGAACTTCGAATTGAGCCTTTTACCAAAATCATATTCCAAACGCTGAATTCCTTCGAATTGTGTAGTCGGTTCACGACTGCCGGTTAAAATTGTATACGCGATATAGGCACCATTAGGATCGGGCACATACTCCTCAAATTGTGGATCATAACGGTACGTCCCCAGCCCGACACCTACCGAATCATAAACGGTTGCCCTGTTTTCGGTAAGTGTTTCTTCAAGCTTGATCTTTACATCCAGACGAAATGGATGGCTCGGCTTTCGAAAAAAGATCCGTGCCTGGGCGAGATCATAGTCTAGGTCTTTCTCTTCCAGCATATAGGTTTTCATGCGTTTGCGATAGATGAGCGATTGATTCCAGCCATTACGGGTTTGAAAGCGCAGGTCCAACTCGCTGAAATACCCCCTACTGGATAAAAGGAGTGCATCCTCAATTTTCAAGTGATTTTCACGGCGACCAATAACTACGGTCGTCTGTAATTTTTCCCCACTATATTCGACGCCGCTGGTGATATGCTCGAATTGATAGGCTTTTTCAGATGACTCAAAAGAATAATTAATTACGGGGTGTACCATACCCGGCAGTAATCGCGCAGCAAAATCAATTTGGTTGAAACGATCCTTACCATAAAGAACCTGATTAAAATTTCCTGTAACACTTGGTACGACCGCAGTTGTACCATGAAAATCCATCAACATTCGCTTTCGCAATGCAGAGCCAATTTCATATTGGGAAAAACTTCCATTGACTGCCCCCAATGAATCAATAGTAAGGGTTGCACCCGCATTGCGCAGTCTCTCCCTTTTCTTCCCACTTACGGGGATATTCCAGTCCTGATAAAAATTAACGGAGCGATCCCGCTGCAGTGTATGAAACCTGCTGTTCCTGGCCCAGTCAGAAACCTGGTAACCGAAGAATATCTTTTCGCCAAGCGGAATTTTTTGACCCGATACCTCGACCTCATGACCTATACCTTGATTATCCGCGTCGTCTATGCTGGAATAACTGTTTTGGTCATGATCTGAAACCGCTAATTCTACAGATAGATTTATCCAATCATTCAATTGATAATAACCCACCGCCTGAACCATCTGCTGGCTCTCTGGTTTTACCAGCTTTCTCACCGGGCTATAAAGGTCCATGGTCTGGCGCATCTGATCGAGGTCATTGTTGCCCATCCATTCGTAATAAAGAGCCCCATTAATCGTGACCTTTCGTGCATATTCACCAGCAAATCTGTCGTAGGTAAACGCTACGTTAAAATGATCACCCAAGATAGTGTCCGCTGGATCATAGACATATATACTATCCACAAATACGTACGCACCGCTAGTGTCTTGTATCGCACCACTTATTTGTACATCTTTATCACCCACATTTTTGAACAAGTTCATGATTTCACCATCTATTTGATCTTCGCCCGCTAAAGCCTGGTCAAATTCCCTTAACCAACTCAATTGTATATTGCCTTTATTTCTCAAATCCCTTTTCATGGATGTACCCAACACACTGCGATTATACTGTGCATCTGAGTATTGGTATTCAACATAAATATCGCTATCAAAATGGACCAGGTGCCGGGGCATAAATGTCAATTCACCGATAGCGTAATCAATGGTATAATCATTGTTTTCACCACGGACCATGCGCAGACCATTTAACCAGACCCTTTCTGATCCCGCCAGAATAATAATATCCCTGCTGCCATCCCCGGAAGTAAGTTTATAAGGTCCTTGCTTTCCATCCATACCTTTAAACTCTATCTGGTTTAATTTCCCCTTCGACCCGGCAAATACTGCACTTCCTGACCATTCTTTGTACTTAAAGTTATTATTTAGTCCAACCATCCTTCTGTTAATATTCATGAATTTACCTGACGAATAACTCACGTCAATATCCCCGGCAGTCACCAGAAAATTATCATGATTTACCTGCAAATAGACTTTATCAATTTCATCCAGTGTTTTGGTATTTCCTTCAGGCTGGATCGGTAGATTTTGATCAGACAGCACGCCGCTAATTTGTATATCGCGCCCTAGGGTACCCTGTATCTGCATCCGCAGACCTCCAGTAAATTCAGAGCCAGTTATCGGGGATACACTGGCAGTTCGATAAACTGTGCCCGCAGCAAATAGAGCATCTGTATTCTGAATACCAGGCGTTGAACTAGGTGATGTTTCTATAGGTAAATTATTTTTATTTATCAGGGAATCCACGAGTGGTAACTGCAGCCACTTTGGTCCCACCTGCAACGGTAAGGGGCTAGAAAAATAATTATATCTAACTACCAAGGTTCGTGGCTCCTTTTGAGAACTTGGCAATGATACCACGCCTTGTACTGCATCCAATGCATAGTCAAACGGAACATTATCCAATCCATTAACGATGAATGTTGAATCAATGATAAATTTGTGTCGCAGCTGGATTTCCGTAGCAATCTCTGGAACCTGGATTGTATCTATCACCGATAGAATTTGCCCAGCCAAATAACTGCTCAAGGCAGCGAATAAAATAATTCTACTAATCAAATTGAAGTACCAGCATCCTTTGGTTGGTTAAACATATCATGTCTCGATTATTCACAGTACAGTCCAGTAGTTGTTCATCGGCGCGAATTGGTATTGAAAATTCGCTTGTTTCTACATGATCGAGGATCTGACCTTGCCCCTCAGCGTTGACAACTATCCATTTATTTTTAACATACTGCAACTTTGAAGGTGCTGGAATAGCTACCATCAGTTTGGATTTTATTCGACCCAGGCGATTAAATATTACCACTTCCCCCGTACACGAGAATAATAGACCTATATCACCATTAGGTACGATTACCATTGACTCCAGACAGATCTCCTCGATGGTTTGCTGGTTTAAATCCAGAAAGGGTAACCGATCAATTCCGGAAGCATTGCCCCGCCGAATTAAATGGTCATCTGCAGAATAGAGATAATAATACCCCCAGGGGTCTGTAGAAATTTTATCGATATAAACTCCAGATCCATCCTGGTATGGATACAGGCTAATACTGCCGGTGTAGTTTAGTTTATAGTCAAAGCGCAGGATCTTCTTTTCACTGCGATCACAGACTAATAGATCTAGGTTGGAAATGGTAAGCCCGACGGGGTCAAAAAATGCATCAAAATCATTCCCAAACCCGCCTGCAAATAGGATATCTCCTGCAGGTGAACGGGAGGCAAGACGACGGGACTTACTATCGAGATAAAAAACCCATTCCCCCAGCCCTGCAGTAATCATATCTGGAGAGAATTCCTGAGCCTGAAAACTTTTTGGAAATTGATAAACCTGCACTGACTGGGCAGATAGACAACTGACCAGGTAAAAAAAGACAATAGCCCTAATCATAGGGCCAATACGATCAATTGACTGGTTTTGTTTCAGATACTTGTGGCGGTTTTACTATAAAGTAGGTACCCACACCCATCATTATGATTGATATTAGCTGTGCGCCAGAAAGTCCAAAAACAGGCTGAACTATCCAAATATACTTTGGATTAATGCGGATGAACTCGATGCAAAACCGTTCTATCCCAGTAAAAATAAGATACGTAAAAAACAAACTGCCTTTGACCATGACGGTTTCCCGTTTATTCCAGAGAAAATAAAATATCCCTAAACCAATGATCGTTTCCATGATTTGTGTTGGAAATACAGTAATTACATCACCTGGATCCCAACCAGATAGGTCTACCAAAGGATAATTGTAAGTGAATGATTCGTACGTTGTTGGCGGCGCACCGTTTTCGAAAGTCATACCAATAAAGGATTTCGTAGGCAGACCATAATCATCCCCGACCAAAAAACAACCAACTCGACCAATACCATAGCCTAATATCAGTAACGGGGCAACAATATCAGCGAAGGTTAACCATGGTAAATCATTCTTTTTTAGTGCAATAGTCACTCCCATAGTTCCGCCCATTAAACCTCCAAGGAAAACAAGTCCCGCACCGCTGAATATCATCCCTATGGGGTCAACAACTACACGGTCAAAATTTTCCAATAGATAATAGATCTTTGATCCAACGATTCCGCCAATCGCCGCCGCAGTTAGTATATCAGAAGCAAGTTTATCCCCATAACCTAAGCGGCGAATTTCCTTTAGCAGTAATGCATAGCAAGTATAAAAAGCCACAACCAGCATGAAACCATACGAATAAATGGCCAGATGAAATTCAAAGCCCAGAAAGCTAATTATTCCAAAATCATAGATTACAGGCCACATTATAATTTTCCTCCACAGTTTGCACAATATTTATCGCTAATACCTATTTTTTTACCACATCCGGGACAATATTTTTCCCCATCGGAAACACCGCCATAGTCTTTTTGATTATAAAAAACAATTCCCACAAGAATTGCCAAAATACCTAAAACTGCCAATGGTTCCCATAATGGTAGTCTATGACGTTGCGGCACCACCTGCTTACTTTGCACTGCTTCTGAGTTGCCCTGGGAACGCTCGCTCAGTAGTTGCTGTAGTAATACCATCGTCGTCTGTCTGGTATGATTGGTGTACGATATAAATATTGATTTTGCTGACATTGCCGGCAACTCGGCAACGTGAATTTGATGAAATGTTATGCCATGCTGATCCTTATTGGCAGTTGATTCCTGTGCTAGGGTAAAATCTTTCGCAACCAGCGGTTCTTGAATAAAAAAATGGAATTCATCCAAGGGTACAGTGGTCTGCACTGTATAGTTGAATTTCCGTGTACTTGATGTATCAAATGGCACGTAAAAAACAAAGATTCGAAATGATGGCTTATCAAGATCCAACCGTACCCAACTATTCGATTCTTTATTATCTATTTTTACAGGTAATACTTCGGATTCATCATTTGCGATTCCTGAAACGAAAAATACTGAATCCGTTGTTGCAGGTACAACCATTTCAAGTGCTAACGGTAGCGCGGATTCTTCCACTTTCCCATTCAATTCCACCATCACGCCACTGTAATAGTATTCCGGATAAATGTGGACATCCAATTTTGATATAGGAGAAGTGGCAAAAATATTTTGATAAAATAGTATAACTATGAAGAGATATTTATGCATACAGGTTAAAATTTATAATTATACCGTTACCAAATCTAATGTAATTACTATCGATCTATCATAATTGTGTTGTAACCAGCGTAAGCACAATTAAATCATAGACTGTATGGGCGTATGCTGCTGGTCCGAAGCCGCGAAAAACATAGATGATCCCCAGAAATACTCCGGCGGTAAAACGCATCATGAATATTGGGAAATTTGGATCTTCACCGTAATCACCCATAAAATGGAAAAGAGAGAACAGTGCGGCGGCAAAGACTATACCACTTGCTGTTTTGGCAATTTTTTTCCACTGAAAAATGAACCCAAGTATAGATCCAAATCCAGCGATAAGGATAACACGGAACACAAATTCCTCATAGATCCCGGCCCCAATTGAGAGCACCACTTGCTGCAGCATTGTACCAGTCGCATTGGCAATTAGCAACGGCGTTGTGGATATCATTAGGATGTACAATGCAAACCCCCAACAAATACTTTCCAGAAACATCCAGATTAAATATTCTCCATGGATAGCAGTGGATTTAAGCGCTTTCTTCTGACGCAAGAAGGCCACCATAAAACCAATCATGAACGAAGCACTGAAGCCATACACACCATAAATGCCAAACACACCCAAAACTTGACGCATGAGTACGTCTGCACCATTCCGGAGTATTACAATATCATTTACAGAAATGGTAAATACACCAATCTCATAGATAACAAATAGCGGAATCGTGAAAATAAAACTATAAAGGGGTGAGTTCGTTGTAGACCAATAACTGGGATTATTCATCGATTAAAATATAAATCATTTATCTATCTGCAACACGGCCAGGAGTGCTTCCTGCGGAATCTCAATCTTCCCGATCGATTTCATGCGTTTTTTCCCCTTCTTTTGCTTTTCCCAGAGCTTCCGCTTTCGGGTAATATCCCCCCCATAACATTTTGCTGTTACATTCTTTTTTAATGCTTTTACTGTTGAACGGGCAATTACTTTTGTTCCCAATGAGGCCTGAATAGGAACATCAAAAAGTTGCCTCGGTATTAATTCTTTTAATTTACTGCAAAGCGCTATTCCCCGATCATATGCATCGCTGGCATGAGTGATGATTGATAAAGCATCCACCGGCTCACCATTCAGTGATATATCCAGTTTTTTTAAATCTCCTTGTCGGTAGTCAGCCAGCGTATAATCAAAAGACGCATAACCTCGGGTAGCTGATTTTAATTTGTCATAGAAATCAAATATTATTTCAGCCATAGGCAGATCATAATGTAACTGAGCCTTATCTTTGGTCAAGTAATCGGTGTTTATATAGATACCCCGTATACTTTGGCATAGTTTCATGATATTACCAATATATTCAACCGGCGTGATGATCTCCGATGCCATATACGGTTCTTGGATATCCTGAATATCGGAACTTGGCGGCATCTTGGCCGGTGTATCAACCTCCACTTCTTGGCCATTTTTTTGCACTACTAGGTACCGTGCATTCGGTGTTGTTGTAACTAAGTTGACCTCAAACTCTCTTTCCAAACGTTCCTGAATAATTTCCATATGTAATAGTCCAAGAAAGCCGCAGCGAAAACCAAACCCCAACGCTTCACTGGTCTCAGGTTCATAAATTAGTGAAGCATCATTTAGCTTCAGTTTGTCCAATGCTTTGCGTAGCTGGTTATAATCATCACTATTGGATGGGTACAAGCCTGAAAAAACCATTGGCTTTATAAGCTTGAAACCCGGGAGCGGTTCTTCGGCCTGGTTTGGCTTTGCGGTTAACGTATCGCCAGGTAATATGTGTGCTAAATCCCGGATATTGGCAATAACATAGCCCACATCCCCCGAGCGCAGCTCTTTTGCTTTTATCATTTTCAACACAAAATGTCCCACTTCTGTGATCTCGTATTCATGGTTGTGACCAAAAAACATTGCCGTTGACCCCGGTTTCAATACACCATCCACAACACGAACGTAAGGTATTGCACCACGGTAATTATTGTAGGTGGAATCAAAGATCAGCGCCCGAGTAGGGACATTAGAATTTTGCTGTGGCGCAGGTATTCTATTAATAATTGCATTAAAAATATCCTGTGTGCCAATACCGTCTTTTGCACTGGCTAATATGATGTCATTTTCATCACAGCCGATCAATTCAATAAGTTGCTGGGTGACTTTTTCTATCTGCGCGCTGGGTAAATCAACTTTATTGATGATCGGTACTATATTCAAATTACCTTCAATGGCTAGGTACGTATTACTAACGGTTTGTGCCTCAACCCCCTGGGCCGCATCGACCAGTAATAATGCACCTTCGCAGGCAGCCAGCGAACGAGATACTTCGTAAGAAAAGTCGACATGACCGGGCGTATCTATGAGATTCAAAATATAAGATTTACCATCATTGTGCTGATAATGAATTTGGATGGGATGGCTCTTAATCGTGATACCTCGTTCACGTTCGAGGTCCATGCTATCCAGCACCTGATCCTGCATATCCTTTTTGGCTACCGTATTGGTGTCTTCCAACAAACGATCGGCTAAAGTTGATTTGCCATGATCAATATGGGCAATAATGCAAAAATTTCGTATCTCTTCTTGAATCATAAGTATGAAATTAAGCCGCTCCTCAGGGATTGACTATGGAAAGTCGGCCGTTCTTTCCAAAAGAAAACCAACCAATAATTATTGGGTTCATTTTTTGTTTACTCGTAAGTTGATCCATGGGCTGGAGTACCATGGTCACCACAACATACCGAAACATTATGGAAATCTTTCCTGTCGTAATGGCGAGTATAGTAATTTTTATTTTGTTCTGGATCAGTGGAATCTTTACTCAATTCTTAATAACGCGATTGGCCAACAAACGTGGGTTGAATCCGGAATTACTAAAACTCATTGGTCGGACAACAATAATAGGGTTAATAATATTCGGCCTCGTTATGGCGCTAGGTACAATCGGCATTAATGTATCAGCATTGGTCGCTGGGTTGGGACTTACTGGTTTTGCACTAGGGTTTGCTCTGAAGGATGTGGTATCAAACTTAATTGCCGGTTCTATGATCCTGCTGCATAAACCGTTCAAAGTTCATGATATAATTTGTGAAGCTGGGCACGAGGGAAAAGTAATCGATATTGATTTGCGCTATACGACTATCGAAGCCGATGGGAAAAAAGTCCTTATACAAAAATCTACCCTGTTTACGAAAGAGATTAGTATCCTGAATTAATCAGGGCGTGTATTTTTTCTGCGCCCGAAGCAAAATAAGATCCGCTTTTTGCGGTTCTCCATCCTGCGCAACAGAAACAATTCGAATAGCTTCTATGAGCGGTATGTTTCTGTTATCATAGTTGGCGTATAACGCATCGATGTGACCGGCGACAATATTCAGGTCATAGGTAACTCCCTGAGATATATGTTCATCCACGATATCATAGAACCGATTAATGTAATATGGTTGAACCCAGTACGGATTACTCATATACTGTTTTTGCACTTCCTTTTCATGGTGCAGTTTCATTCGGGCCACGCCTCCATACGCACCATTTACAAAGGCAACTTTTTCCCCCTGACTGAGCTTCGTCCAGTAATCAGCCGGTGCTTCTGATTGAGCTGATATGATACTCACAAAAAGGATCCATATGCAAAAAATAGGTGTTTGGTGTGATTTCAACTTCGCCTCCCCATAAAATGGTTTACTATTGGAATTCTGCGACCGAGCCCAAAAGCCTTCGAACTCACACGCAGGCCCGGCGCCGCCTGACGACGCTTGTATTCATTAATTGTGATCCTGTGATAAATATCATGGACGAGATCAGGATCAAATCCATCTTTGATTAATGCTGCTGGTGATTCGCAATTTTCAATGATACGGTCCACTAGTGGGCTGACTATATCATAATCAAAAGGATCCACCTGTTCTGGTGCCAGTTCTGCTGAAGGTGGCTTTTCGATACAATTCGCTGGAATTCTATCCTGACCAGCAACATTATTTACCCAATGGGCCAGTGCATAAACATCGTTTTTTGATAAATCCGAAATGGCCGCAAGTCCGCCACTCATATCACCATACAACGTACAATAACCCAGGGCCATTTCTGTTTTATTTCCCGTGGATAACACAAGCCAGTTAAACTTATTACTTAATGCCATGAGCAAATTACCTCTCGTACGCGCTTGAACATTCTCTTCTGCTACATTGCGTTCTGTACCATCAAAATGAATACCAAGTGTATCCTCATACTCCGAAACAATTCCTTCAATTGTGATCGATCGAAAGTCAAGACTCAGGTTCTCTGCCAGTTGTTGCGCATCATCTTTGCTATGATCGCTTGAGAACCGGGACGGCATGGAAACACCATGCACATGTTCCATTCCCAGTGCATCTACTGCAATACAGGCCACCAACGACGAATCAATTCCACCACTTAAACCAATTACAGCTTCCTTGTGCCCCGTTTTCTTTAAATAATCCCGTACACCGAGCACCAAAGCAGCGTACAATTCTCCTTCTCTATTATCTGCAGGTTCTGAAATTCTATTGTCTGCATCTGTATCAACATAAACGATCTCTTCAGAAAAAATAGCGCCTAAACCGATTAGTTCTCCCGTACTATTTACCGCCAAAGACTGCCCATCAAAAATAAGTTCATCCTGAGCGCCAACGAGGTTGCAGTAAAAGAAGGGTATTCCGGTTGCTTGCACTTTATTTTGGACAAGCCCCAGCCTTTCTTTCAGCCGCAATTCATGATATGGAGAAGCAGAAATATTCACTACAAATGCTGCCCCTGCTTGCTGGAGTTCTGCCGTGACTTTGCGGTCATAATCCTCATCCCAAAGGTCCTCACAGATCTGCAGTCCTAGATTGATCTCTTGCCCACCAATATTTGCCTTGCACACTCCTAATTCAGATCCAGCACTAAAATAACGGTCTTCATCAAAGACATCATAGGTGGGTAATAATATTTTATCATACCTAAAAAGCTTCTGGCCGTATCCACATAGAGCGGCAGAATTGTACAAATGACCATTCTCGCCATGAACATAGCCCACCACTAGGGGTATAGTCGCTTGGGAAGCAATTTCAGCTAGAATAGCCATATTTCCCCGCACAAAACCATCTTCATACAATAGATCAGCAGTTGGATATCCGGTAATTACCATTTCTGGGAAGATCACCAATTCAGCTCCATTTTCAACAGCCTCACGATAATTACCTAGGATAAGTTTTTTATTATCTTCAAAAGCACCGACAGTGGGATTTATCTGACAGAGGGCAATCTTCATTAAAATATAACCTCAAAGGTTGAATGGGTATTGGTAGGTTCACTCCATTGCAAATCTACTCTATCCACATGAGAATGGGGTGAACCAACATGGATCCATTTTATCAGGGCATCCAGATCATTGTCCTCACCTTCCGCTTCCAGGTACACCGTTCCGTCGGGCATATTCTTTACCCAGCCCGCTACATTTAGCTTATTGGCTATTTTGCAGGTGGAATCACGAAACCATACTCCTTGAACTTTACCAGTCACAGTTGCTTTGAAGGCTTTCATTTTATTTTCGCCACGAAGGCACCAAGGCGCGAAGGAATAGTAACGTAAAAAATATTTGTGTCTTCGAGGCTTTGTGGTAGTTTTTATTCATGTTATACTTTAAGTATTATCTTTAAGAAATTGTATTACTTCACTTGGACTTTCAACATTTTCCAGACCTTCGATCGCCCAACTGTGGAGTCCGATGATAGGCTTTTCCAACTGTTTGGCATAAGCGATCTCGGACAATGTTCCGTATTGACCACTGATAGCAACGGCTGCATCACAGTTATAGGCCAACAGCGCATTGCGGGAGATACCCATGTTCGTTGCGATTGGTACCTTTATAAAATCATTCATTCCATCCAGCGTCAATCCTTTTAAAATGCCCACACAAGTACCACCACTCTCACTAACACCTTTAGAAATTGCTTCCATTACACCCTTTCCTCCGCCACAATAGACCAGATAGCCTTCTTTAGCCAATAAGCATCCCAGTTTGTATGCTTTCTGATAGATGTTATCACTTATTTTCCGACCACCAAAAACTGCAATGCGGGTCTGGCTGAAATTCATGGATCAAGACGGTAAATTGTTCTGGGAAATGGAATTGTTTCACGGATATGCTTTATACCAGTGATCCAAGCCACGGTCCGTTCAATACCTAACCCAAAACCGGAATGAGGCACGGAGCCATATTTACGTAGGTCTAAATACCAGCCGAAGTCTTTCATGTCTAAATCATGTTCTTTGATCCTGCTCTCCAAAGTCGCCAAATCATCTTCTCGTTGTCCACCGCCAATAATTTCACCATATCCTTCCGGAGCCAGCATATCTAAACCGAGCGCTAGGTTATCATTTTCAGCATCACGTTTCATGTAGAAAGCCTTTACCTCTGCAGGCCAATGGTGCACCATCACTGGTTTATCATATTGATCAGATATAATCGTCTCATCAGTTCCGCCAAAGTCTGACCCATAGGCGAAGTCTGACCCCTGATCCTCAAGTGTCTTAGCTGCTTCATCATAAGTGATCCGTGGAAATGGTACTTTTATGTTCTCTAGTTTGGAAATATCTCTTTCCAGTGTTTTCAATTCTGGTTGACAGTATTTAAGGCAACTTTGCACAATATATTCCACAAACTGTTCTGCTAAATTCATGTTATCATCAAGATTGTAATAGGCCATTTCTGGTTCAACCATCCAAAATTCAGTGAGATGTCGTCTTGTTTTGGACTTCTCTGCTCTAAAAGTTGGACCAAAACAATAGACCTTACCAAAACTGGCCGCTGTAGCTTCGGAATACAACTGTCCGCTCTGGGTTAAATAGGCCGATCGTTCAAAATAATCAACAGCAAACAAATTTGACGTGCCTTCACAAGCGTTGGCCGTAAAAATTGGTGCGTCAATCAAAATAAAACCATTATTGTCCAAAAAATTCCTACACGCTTTGACCACCTGATGACGAATTTTCAATATGGCATGCTGTTTTTTCGAACGAATCCATAAATGCCTGTGGTCCATAAGAAATGACGTACCATGTTCCTTGGGTGTAATGGGGTATTTTTCTGCAACCTGGTGCACTACAATATTTTTCACTAGCATTTCATGTCCACCGACTGAACGAGGTTCCTTTTTAACTACTCCTGTAACCGAAACAGACGATTCCTGTGTTAGAGTTTTTTCCAAGTTAAAAATATCATCAGTTGTGTTATCCCTGGTTACCACACATTGAGTCATACCGGTACCATCCCGCAAAATAAGGAACCATATTTTCCCAACGGATCTGGTATTATATACCCAACCATTAAATGTGGCTTCCTGATCTTCGTAATCTGCAATACCAGATAAATATGTATTTTCCATTTATTCCAGGCGTTCTTTCAAGGTAAAAATTACCATGATGTCATGATTTCATTAAGTACATCTTGCGCTATTTTTTCTACCGCTACTTTTGTAGCAAACTCCCTTGGGTCACCAAATTCATCCTCATCTTCACTATCAATCAATCCGTCGCCATCATTATCAATTGCATCTGAACTAATATCCCCACTTAAGCCGTAGGCCCCAAACCCTGAATACTGTTTTTTCAAAAGCACCTTATCTTGTTTGACATCAAACCATTCCAGATCCATTGTAATTGTAAAACGGTATTCCGTGACAGCTTCCTCCTTTGTGTATGTGTACGGTGCATCTTTCACGCGAACTATCTTACCTCTCAAAATGGAATCGGCTTGGTCCTCCGGTACAAGGCGAAGAATATTCTCCTCCGTAAACTTATTGACCATATTATCAGTTACTGCTTCAGACATGCCGAACTCCGCAGTCTGATTCTCCGCCAATGGAATAGCAATACTTTTGATATGCGGTGGAATTGAACCGGCCATGGAATAGTAAATACAGCCAACAAAAAACGGCAAAATCAAAGCTGGAAGTAACAATCTCATTCGTTCAGTGATTTGGGCAGTTTATTTTTCCGACCGAGTCCATAATCATTGATTTTACGATATAGGGTCCGTTCACTCATACCGAGTGACTTTGCAGCTTTACGACGGTTGTTATTATAATATTGCAGTGTTCTAATGATTGCTTCCTGTTCAAGGTCTTCTAAATGCATATCACCTATGGCATCATCCCGTACAAGTTTTTGTCCATCCTCATCTATATGCATGTGGTCTCTTAATCGCGCATTTTCATCCGGAGGAAAAAATGATACGTTTGTTGGCGGTGCACTAAGAGAATTACTTCCACCGATTGCATCCTTTATGAGATTGACGTCCTGCCGCAGCAATAACAATTGCCGTAGTATAAGTTCCCGCTCCGCCTGCTCGGATGACTGGTTCACAATGACGGGTAGGTTCTCGTTCCTAATCTGTTGGGATGAACCAAGTTTTTCTTCTACCATTTCCACTGTAATTCGTTCACCTTTCTGTAGGACAAGCATACTTTCTACAAAATTTTTCAACTCTCGCACATTACCAGGCCAATTGAAGTTTTTCATGACCCGGATAGCTTCAGGCATGAATCCCCGATATGGGATATCATTTCCCCGTGTAAATTCAAGGGCAAATCGTTCCACTAGTAGTGAAATATCTTCAACCCGCTGACGTAAAGGTGGCAAATCAACTTGTACAGTTTTTAGCCGGAAATATAAATCCTGACGAAACTTGTTCTTTTCAACAAGATCGCCAAGATCTTTATTGGTTGCTGCAATGACCCTTACATCCGTATATAGTGTTTTGGAATCACCGACCCGCATAAATTCTCCGGCTTCTGATACGCGCAGTAGCTTTACCTGTGTTTCCAAAGGAGTCTCACCAATTTCATCAAGAAAGATGGTACCCTTGTTAGCTGTTTCGAAATATCCTTTGCGATCCTCATTTGCACCAGTAAATGCACCCTTTTTATGACCGAATAATTCACTTTCAATGATACCAGCAGGAATGGCACCACAATTTACTGTAACCATTTCATTCCGCGCACGGTGACTGAATTTATGAATCGCCTTTGCTACTATTTCTTTCCCTGTACCGGATTCGCCTGCAACCAATACCGTAATATCAACAGGAGCGACCTGAGCGATCATTTCCAAAACCTGACGTATCCCATCAGAATTTCCAATGATTCCTGAGGTTGATTGCAGTTTTTCAATGTCAATCATGAGATCAAGTCCCCTTATTCGTTTTTGTAAATATTCCACATACTACTTAATAACGTTTCCAGGCTGGAATTTTTAGGTTCCCAGCCAAGCAAATCAAATGCCAGCTTTGAGGTGGCTACCAATTCGGCAGGATCACCTGGCCTTCTTTCCACAACATCAAAAGTTATATTCTGCCCCGATATTTCTTCCGCTTTTTGAATGACTTCAAGAACAGAATAGCCTTCGGAAGTAGCTAAATTGAGTGTTACGCTTTTTTTATTTCGAGATAAATAATCGAGCGCTTTTACATGAGCAGTTGCCAGATCACTGACGTGTATGTAATCGCGCACTCCGGTTCCGTCAACCGTATCGTAATCATCGCCAAATACTTCCATGGATTCTTTACGCCCACTGGCCAATTCCATTACTATGGGCAACAAATTGGCTGGATTTTGTTCCATACATCTAATTCTACCATCAATATCATAACCAGCAGCATTGAAATATCGTAACGCTACATAACGTAATCCCATTAGGTCAGCATACCATTGCATGATTTGTTCAATGACTAGTTTTGTATAGCCGTAAAAGTTTATTGGTTTTAGGTCATGATCTTCATCTACAGGTAAATAATTTGGATAACCATAAACTGCAGCTGTTGATGAAAAAATAAGATCTTTTATACCAAGTTCAGTCATCACATTTAGGAGATTTATGGTCCCATTCAAATTATTTTGGGAATATTTTGCTGGATCAGTCATCGACTCACCTGCAGCTTTGAATGCGGCCATATGTACTACTGCGTCAAACTCGTTTACCAGCGATTTTTTCAAGTAATTTTTATCCAGCGTCGAGCCTTCTATGAACTGCGCTCTTTTATCCACGTTTTCTTTAAATCCTAGGGATAGATCATCGTAAACGGTAACAGTATGTCCTCCTTCGAGCAATTCAAGTGTAATATGGGAGCCAATGTACCCCGCACCACCAGTGACAAATACCTTCATTTAAAATATACCCTCTAATTCCTTTTCTAGTTTTAGAATCTCATCACGAAGTTTTGTTGCTTTCTCGAATTCAAGATTCTCAGCGGCTTCCAGCATTTCCTTACGCATCATATCGACAGCTAGCTGTTTATCCATTTTGCTAAAATCATCGCCCTTGCGGTTTTTTATGGGTTTATAGTTATCATCTTTGATCGAATCAGCCACAGCTGTAGTGGTCATAATATCTTCGACGGATTTATAAATTGTAGTCGGCTTTATACCCTCTTTTTCATTATGTGCTTTTTGGATTTTCCTGCGACGCTCAGATTCACTGATGAGATAATCCATAGCGGCTGATACTTTATCCGCGTATAATATGACCATCCCCTCCTGATGACGGGCTGCCCGTCCAGCAACTTGCATCAAGGATCTATGACTTCTGAGAAAGCCCTGTTTATCAGCGTCCAATACAACTACCAATGACACTTCAGGCAGGTCAAGCCCTTCCCGCAAAAGGTTTATGCCCACCAAAACATCAAATTTTCCTAAACGTAAATCACGCAAAATCTTCACCCGTTCCAGGGTATTAATATCACTGTGCAAATAACGCACCCGTAAATTGACGCTCCGCAGATATTCACTCAAATCCTCTGCCATCCGTTTGGTAAGAGTAGTAACTAAGACCCGCTCATTGCGGTTTGCTCTAGCGCGAGCCTCCCCGATCAGGTCATCTATTTGACCATGGGTCCCCCTTACAACTACTTTTGGGTCCAGCAATCCGGTTGGACGAATTATTTGCTCAACTATCTCACCACCACATAATTCAAGCTCCTTATCCCCAGGCGTAGCAGAAACATAAACCAATTGATTTTGTAACAGCATGAATTCGGTGATTTGTAAGGGTCTATTGTCCATAGCGCTCGGTAAGCGAAAGCCATGTTCAACCAGCACCTCTTTCCGAGCGCGGTCGCCATTATACATACCCTTTATTTGGGGTAATGTAACATGCGATTCATCGATAATTGTCAAAAAGTTATCTGGGAAAAAATCAATCAATGTATAGGGTCTTTCTCCGGGTTTTCGGCCTGAAAAATAGCGGGAATAATTTTCTATTCCGGAACAATACCCGACCTCCATCATCATCTCTAAATCAAAGTTTGTACGCTGTTCAAGTCGTTGCGCTTCCAGTAGTTTATCATTAGACCGCAATTCTTCCAATCGGTTAACAAGTTCCTCTCGAATTTCCATTGTGATCCGATTTATTGATTTCCTATCCGTAACAAAATGCTTGGCCGGATATACGAATTCATTGGCCATTTCCTTGATAATTTCGCCAGTTAGCGGATTAAACCGCGTGATCGAATCAATATTTTCTCCAAACATTTCCAAACGGATGCCAACATCTTCGTAGGCAAGATATACTTCAATCACATCACCACGGACACGAAAGGTCCCTCTTTCAAAAACAGTATCATTGCGGTTATAATGAATATTTACTAGTCTACGGAAGAAATCTCTTCGATTCAGTTGGTCTCCTTTGCGAATCTGGACAATCTTATCACGATACTCTGCCGGTGAGCCTATGCCATAGATGCAGGAAACAGAACTCACGACAATTACATCATCCCGCTCAAGCAAGGAATTTGTGGCTTTTAGTCGTAAAATATCGATTTCCTCATTAACGGACATGTCCTTTTCAATAAATGTATCTGTAACAGCCAAATACGCTTCCGGTTGATAATAGTCGTAATAACTGATAAAGTATTCCACTGCATTATCAGGAAAGAGGAATTTGAATTCTCCATATAACTGCGCTGCCAGCGTTTTATTATGAGAAATAATTAAGGTTGGCCGCTGCACTTGCTGAATAACATTTGCCATCGTAAACGTTTTACCAGAACCAGTTATACCAAGTAATGTTTGATGTTTGGCATTATTGCTCAATCCAGATACAAGCGCTTTGATCGCCTGAGGCTGATCCCCATCCGGGTTAAATTCGCTTTGCAAATTAAACTCTGCCATAATGGCGAAATTACGACGGTATGTTAACCGGTGTCAATGGCAGATATCTTTGCAATGTATTTCTAAATGATTAAGTAATTCGCGAAAATATGTATAAAATCCGACCCAAGTTGTACTAATATATCACAACTAAATTGCAATTATCTATAGTTAACATTGAACGGAAATAATTATGGTTAATAAACAACTCATTCTCTTTTATTTGATTAATGGATTTGGAGGGCTCTGCGTGCTTGGTTCCTATGCCCATGGATTAATTACAAACCCTTCAATCCGCTGTGGTTTATGGGGAGCGGTGCCGGATTCATTACGACCATATTACACCATTTTTATGTTCCTGGCTGCAGGCGGTTATTTTTTCTTTACAGGATATATTCTAATTCATGTTTCCGCGGATTCCGTCAAGCTATTTGGCCGCTATAGATTTTGGGCGATAAACATTTTATATGCCGGTATAATTATACCATCCGCAATCTGGATTTATCTGACCTTTGCCATGATTGAAAACCCTACTCCATTATTATGGATCATCATCAGATTAGTTTTATTTACAGTGGGATTTTCCTCAGTTGCGCTGTTGGCTTCATTTCTCACTTCAAATTTTGACCGCTCTAGCTGGCTGTATTTTGCCAGTATAATCAGTTTAATCTTCTTTTGTATCCAAACGATGCTTTTGGATGCGCTAATTTGGCCATATTATTACCCTAAATAACATATCGGTATCTTGAATACTACCTTTTTCCAATTTTATTGATTAATATTAGCTTTAGGATCACTTAACCATTGAAATCTTTATCGCAGTTTTAATTAATTTGGAGTAAAATAATTATGCTAAAGAAAAATTTACTGGTCTTACTATTAATAATTGTATTTAGCGCAAGTGCCAGTGGACAGGCTTACAGAGCATATGGCGGATATATGGTAGGACTTTGGTCTATTAACTGGACTTCATTAAATCTTCAAAGTAAACCAGAATTCGGCATGGGCAAATTTGAAAAAGCAATGTTTCTGAATGGTGGTGGTGGTGCAGTTAACGTATATGATAGGATATATATTGGTGGAGCTGGATTCACAGGAAATATTCAGATTAACGGAGCTGATACTACAAATTTTAATGTTAATAGAACTCTAAGTCTTTCATCAGCTATGGTTGGCCCCTACTTAGAAGCAAACTATCAACCATATGGCATCCTAGAACTTAACTTGGGTGCTGGGATATATTTTGGTGAAACAAGTTTGAATGTGATAAAGGATTCTGGAACAAAAAGTTGGTCAAATATATGGAATTCATTTGGTGATGGCGGGGATGAACCAAGTTATGTAACCAATAAAATATCCACTGCAATCACTGTAGTAAATCCCTATCTTTCATTACGTTATCCCCTTACACCTTGGTTTGGGTTTGACCTGAGCATTGGATATTTCCTAACCTTTTATGACCCAAATGGCTGGGAAGCAAATAACTCACCTGTAGCTGATAAACAAGAAGTAGGATTGTCCAATACTTTTTTTAAAATTTCATTCATCTTTGGCGGCTAAAAGGTAATTAATATTTTATTCTACTAGCCTGCGAATTAATCCTCGAGCGCAATATCCAGGCTGAATTGTAACCCATTTGCACCAAATCTTGCTGTAATGATTCCGCTGACTCCCGTTCAATAAAATCACCAATCCTTACTTTATAGTTTGGCGTTTCAAAATCCACATACACACTATCACTAACAGTATTTTTCATAATTATAGCAAAACTATGTGCGCGCTCGAAGTACCGCGTGGCCAGCACCTGTACACGGTAACCTTCCATTACAGATTGTACTGAATCCAGCGAAATTACAGATTCAAATGATGTAGAATCATCAAGAACATTATTTATGATTACTGGCCAAATAGGCTGTATATCTTTAACGATCTTATGGTCAATTACCTGAATTTCCTGGGCCAATAGAGGGACGTACAGCAGGATTAAGAAAACCAGGTTATGCATTAGAGTTTTAATAAGGATTTATAAGGAATCCATCCTTTTTTGCCATCCAATAATATGATTTCAAACCACCCTGGCTGTGATTGAGCAATATCAACTTTCAGTCCTTCGTGAATGCGAAAAATTACTTTCTCATCACGATCTACGGGAGCCGATCGTACATTTACAACTGGGGATATAACAACACCTTCTTCCCGATCAGATAATTCCCAGTATTTATCCAACGCCAAACCATGAATTATTACAGTCAAAATCAAGAAAAAGATTTGCGTTCTGCCAGCGAAAACCATGTCTAAAATTCCAAATTCCTTAAAAATTCCAGCAAAAGCAAACAAGAGGATCATGAGGCCACCCCAGACAATCAAATCCTGTAACGTGTATTGATTCTTGAGTGAACTGTACCACTCAATAAAGAAATATCCCTGTGGCATCTCGATTCTATCCTGGACACGTGTATTTACAATATCCAAGTTATGGTTCAAGTCCTTTTGACGAGGCGAAAATTGCAGCCCCTTTTCATAGGCCCACACCGCCTTACCAACATCTCCTGAACGATAAAATGTGTTCCCCATGTTAAAGTACAAGTCAGGATGTTCTACCTGCTCTAAAATTGCTGAATAAGCATCTAATGCATAGTCATATTTTTCAATTCTAAAATAACGATTACCTAGCGCAAATAAACTATCAGCAGAAATTCTCTCCGACTGCAATGAAACCATTAACAACATTATTATTCCAATTATTCGCATCATTTACTCGAATCTACTTTACGCAATATATTTTTCGCCTCTTCAATAAGCGTCTCCTTCGCGTCTGCTGCTTCAGGACCATAACGACCAGCATCACATAATTTCAATAAATCCACTAAGTTGGCCAGCGCTTTCGCTTCAATGATACCAATTAATGCTTGATCGACAGATAGTGGGTCTAAATGTTCGCTGGCAAGAAAAAATTTGTCCTTTAGGTAGAGGTAGACGACCTGAGCAACCTGCGCAAATGGATCTTCTGAGCGCTTTTTTAGTGCATTTAATGCTTGTTTCAAGGCCTTATTGGATTGCCTCATGGTTGCGTTTTCAATACGGTGTCCATGGAAACGCGAAATTGGGATAGGAGCTACAAATAAAAGGGCTGCTAACACATACGATGTCCACACCCAGATTGGTATTTTGGATTGATCGCGAGGTATCCACGCAGGCGTTTCGGTAATATTATAACGTATATCACTGCCCAATAATGATATTTCTTCTTTTGTAAACCCTGATGTGCTACCCACAAAATCAGTTTCACCTGGCAGAATTTTTAAACCGACAGGTTTTGTCCCCGTGTTACTCCAGGACTCATCTTTTGGCTTAAAGTAAGATAATTGCACCCTGGGCAATTGATATTGACCTGCACTTCTTGGGATTAAGATATATTGCCAGCGTATTGTGCCTGTATACTGATCCCATAACTTCTCTTGCTCGAACGAAGAGGTTGGAGGAAATACATCCATATCTCCTGGGAAATTTATTTCAGGCAAACTGAACATATTAATATTACCAGTACCGCGTAATTCTATGTTCAAAGTAATGGCCTCATTCACCTTGACCTGACTGGTGTCAGTCCAGGACCGCAAATTAAAGTCACCAACGGCACCTGTAAAATCGGCTGGCTGTCCCTCTGGATAGGATTTTACCCTGATATTAACAGGATCAGTACGAATTAATTTTTGGACAGTACGTGTATTAAAACTGCTGAAAAATGGGTCATCCCAAATGGATCTTCTTTTACCTTTTTGTTTTGTTCTTACTTGAGCAGTTACGCTCATAGGCAATATTTCTAAATTTCCAGTTTTGGTAGGAAACAAGGCTACTTTATAAAGAGTTGCTACTTGATATTCCACTCCTTTAATTGTTGTACGGTTGAAACGTGGTGGTTTAGGTACGGAGAGTTCCTCCTGCCAAAAACCCACGCTCTTTGGATATTCAATATTTTCAATACCAAGCTGTACACGGGTATAAAATTTGTACGTAACGGTTACCTGTTCACCAACAAAAGCATCATTTTTATCCACTTCTGTTAAGAGAAACAATTCACCAGTGCTGGCTACTGTTCCCGACTTTTTAACACTGATTCGTATAGGGGCAGTCTTGTATTTGGTTCTGCCAATGGATACAATTAACTCAGGTATAGTTAATGTGCCGGTTCGATTTGGTGCCATCGTCCACGTAAAGCTTTTTGTCGAGGTGGATTTACCATTTACCCAAGAATAATTCGTTTGCTGGGCGGGGCCGCTTACGATGGTAAAGTTATCTAACATTGGTGATATATTAACGGAGGGCATCTTATCGGTATCTACTGCTTCGATTTTAAATGTAAAAGTTTCATTCATAGTGATGGTATTTCCATCAACAGTAGCACGAACCGTGCCAGAAAAAGTCGGGTTTACCAGCAATATGCAGGACCCAAATAATAGCAGTTTTTTTATGGTCAAACCGTTCACCAGTCTTTTTCTAATTTCCGCTTTTTCGCACGAGACATCTGCTGTTTTGTATTGATTTTTTCATCCTTCTTTAAGGCATCAAGGATCGCTGCAGCATTTTGTTTATCTTGAGATTCTTGTTTTTTATTTTCAGCTATATCCTGTTGTTGCTGCTGAGTTAGATCCTCTTGTTGGTCCTCATTTTGATTAGATTGCTGTTCACTTTCTTGCTCATCTGAAGAATCATTCTGTGCATTTTGTTCTTGTTGCTGTTTGTCTTTTTGTTGATCCTGTTTTTTTTGATCCCCTGATTGTTCACCATCCTTATTATTCTCGTCATGATTCTGATTTTGGTCTTGATTTTGTTGCTGTTGTTGTTGCTGAAGTTGAAATTTTATTAATTCATAATTGATCTTAGCATCCAAATCACTGGGGTCTAATTCCAGAGATTTCCTGAAAAAAGCCAGGCTTTCCTCCAGCCGTTGATTTTGGGCTAGAATGTTAGCCATATTATAGTATGCACTGGATTTCAGTTTGTCATCATCTGTACCCAACGCAGTTTCAAAGCCTTTCATTGCGGCTGCATAATCCTGTTGTTGAAAAGCTGTTGTTCCTAGACCAAAATTTGCGGCGTGATCATCATTCCTATCCATTAAAATAGACTCGTAATATTGACGAGCTTTTTCGAATTCATTATTATTATAATGCTCTATTCCTTTGTCTGCACCAATGCTTATCGATACAAAAAATAAAAGGCAAAATTTGAATAGCCCCTTATTCAAGGCTGTCATCCTTTGATTCTATTTTAGTTCTCCGTGTTGGCAAAACCATTCCGGCGATTAATAATAGCAATGAAACCGTAGCAAACGACTGATAGCGATCTTCAAATTCAGAATAAATGTGGGTTTGAATTGATCGTTTCTCCATACCATCAATGGCCTGCATGATTTCTTTATACTTAGCTTCCCGATTATTGAAACGGCTGTAAATACCACCTCCGGCATCTGCAAGTTCAGTTAACATTGCTTCATTAAGTTTTGAAGTAACCAAAATTCCACTTTTATCCCGTTTATAAAAACTGTTACCGGTCTTGTCATTTATCGGAATTAGAGATCCCTTTAATGTACCTACACCAACCGCATGGGCTATGATCCCTGATTCAGACGCTTTTGCAACCAATTCAACAGCATCGCCCTCGTGGTCCTCCCCATCTGTAACGAGGACCATTACTTTATATTTTTCGCTATCCTCATTAAATGCACTTATGGCTGTGCGCAAAGCAGTACTAAGGTCGGTCCCCTGAGAAGGAATCATTTTGGTATCAATTGCATCCAGAAACAGTTGAGCTGCTTCATAATCAGAGGTAAGGGGTAAATAAAGGTGACTTGATCCCGCAAATACGATTAATCCTACGCGATCGCCTTTTAACTGATCAATCATTTGAGATATTTCGAATTTGGCTTTTTCTAAACGACTGGGCTTTACATCCTGTGCATTCATGCTTTCAGAAACATCTACCGCAAATACCAGATCGATACCTTTGCGCTCAACAGCCGCTACTCTGGTGCCAATCTGAGGGCCTGAAGCTGCAAAAATAAGTAAAATTAACCCGCTGATGGTCAAACGGTGTTTCCATGCCCAACGATTTAAATCCAATCGTCTGAAAAGTTTTTCTTTTACTAGTGGTTCAGTTTCTTCCCAGATCAAATCATTATAGCGTTTGCGGATTATCCATAATATCCAGGCGCCTGCCAGTAATGCATAAAATGATAATACGATCGGGAATCTGAAATCTATCATGTTTGCTGTCTAAATATTGATCGAGTTAATGTTTCAGTGCCCATCCCTAACATTAGTGCAGGTATCAACAGCCAACCAAACAATTCTTCATATCGTGTATAACTCTTCACTTCAATTTCAGTACGCTCCATATCATTAATTTGCTGATATATTTCCGTTAACATGTCTTTATCTCGGGCGCGAAAATATCGTCCACCAGTAGTTTTGGCAATTGCCTTTAACGTTTCTTCATCAATTTCATTTACCATTCGCCCAACCCCGGGAATGTAAGTTAGGGATTGGTTCGTGGCTGCACCGATGGTATAGATTTTAATATCAAACTGGCTGGCCAGATCTGCTGCAGTTGTGGGATCAAGTTCGCCAGCATTATTGCTCCCATCAGAGAGCAGGATCATCACTTTACTTTTTGCTTCACTGGAACGCAAACGATTGGTTGCATTAGCAATGGCCATACCTATGGCAGTACCATCATATTCTTTTTCCGCAACGCGAACATCATTTAATAAGGAAACAAGTACATCTTTATCGGTCGTTAAAGGACATTGAATAAAGGTTTCTCCGGCAAAAACCAGTAATCCTATTCGATCGCCAACCCTATTTTCAATAAATTGTTGTGCTGCAGTTTTCACAGCTTCAAGTCTGTTTGGTTGAAAATCTTCTGCCAGCATACTACTACTTATATCCAAAACCATAATAATATCCACCACATCAACAGTGGTCATCTGTAACTTGTCTATCCTTCTTGGTCGCGCGATACCCACAATTATCAACGAAATTGTAATTATTTTTAGAACAAATACAGTTTTTGATCTTTTGTTACCGCGCTTACGAAAATGATTAGAAAACAACTTGGAAGATGATATCCGCATTGAGCCTTCTAGGGACTTACCCTTGTATTTGTGCCACCAGATAATAATCGGAACGCATAATAATCCTGCAATGATCCAAGGATGGACAAATTCAATCATGGTGTACTATGTGAATTTTACTTGGCAAAATGATACAATTAATTTCATTACGATAAGTTCAGCAGAAAGTTTCCTTTCAGTGCATTTGCATACCACAATATCAAACTGCGTTAATTACCAATACAATTTTGTATCAGTATTTATAAGATAACAAAATATTAAATGGCTGAATTATTCCTCTGGTTTTTCATCGGTTGAGTTTATGGATTCTGCTGCATCATCCAATTCCTGCTTAGCATCACCTACGGCACCCTTAAATTCGCGTATGCCTTGGCCAAGACCACGGGCAAGTTCAGGTATGCGTTTGGCACCAAACAATAAAAGGACAACTAGAGCAATTATGACCCATTCCCATCCACCGGGAACTCCAGCATAATTAATGGTAATTGTTGGTTCTGACATGGTTTTTTCCTTATATATTCAATTCGAGTGATGAATTTAATGAATTCATACCTGCTTTACCTGTAAAAACGGAGAAAATAATATGCCGTCGCCAAACCAATTATACTGGCAAAGTTAATGGTGATCTCTAAACCAAACTTGAGTACGAACATTACCAGATCAATTGTAACTACACCAGTCGCATTGCCAAATAACCCCGCCAGATCAAAATAGACACTCGTTAAGAAAAAATCCTTTACAACGCCAGATGGCAGTAAGAATCCCAGTAATTCACCGAGCAATGTCCCCATCATTGCTCCAAAAAATAGGACCAAAAAGATTAAACTTATAGACCTTGCTTTATTTACGTTCATGCTTTGGTGTCTTATAACTTAGCTTGTACTTTCGTTTCTTCTTCAAAACGATCGTGGTCAAGCATCCATTGAACGACGCTCCAGATTATATATAGTGAGAACAGTGGAAACAAAACTAGTCCGCGAAACAGAACTGCTGATAAAATAACCAGACCAACACCGATCAAACTTAGTGTATTTGAACGGCCCTTTTTAAGAGACAGCAAGGGAAATTTTGAGAATCGTATTTTACTGATCATCATAAAACCAAGTACCACAACCATCACAAGAGCAATTCTCGGATCCCCTAAATTCCCCCACAACTGGTGGTTAAACATCATAAATGTAACGATCATAATAGCATTCATTGGCGTGGCCAGGCCGATGAAATATGCTTTCGGATTATCTTCCTGCATGAGATTAAACTTCGCTAGCCTAATTGTTCCAAAGAGTAATGGAATAAAACTGAATATTACACCCACAATAAATGGAAGACCTTGGACATACACAGAATAAATAATTAGCGAGGGAACAGTGCAGAAAGATATTGTATCCGCAAAAGAATCAAATTCCGCTCCAAACCGGGATGGGATACCTAATAATCTAGCCAGTTTACCATCAAAGGCATCAAAAAAACAGGCAAACAACACGAGCCAGCCCGCTCGAATTGGGTCACCTTTCATTAGTAATCCAATTGCAAGAAACCCTAAAAACATATTCATTACTGTAAATATGCTCGGGATAAACTGTTTAGGCTTTTTCCGTACTTTTTTCATATCATTTTCCCAATTATTGTTTCTCCACCTTTCACTTTATCTCCCAAATCAACTTCAATCTGAACAGATTCGGGGAATATAATATCTGTTCTTGAACCAAACATAATAAATCCTAAACGGTCGCCTTTTTCCATTTTCAGGTCTTTTTCTGCGTAACAACGTATTCTCCTGGCGATAATTCCTGCTATCTGATGGACACGATAAGTAATATTCACCCCAATAAAAAGGATATCGGTTTTTTCATTTTCATCGCTTGCCTTGTGATCATATGCGACTAAAAATTTCCCTGGTATGTACTTAACGTCCTTTACGGTGCCAGTTATTGGCACCCTATTTACATGGACATTGAAAACACTAAGGAATATGGATATCCGATTAGCACCTTCCCCTATTTCACTATCGTTCACTTGATCAATACGAATAATCTTTCCGTCTGCAGGAGCAACAATTGATGATTCATCCACTGGTATTGATCGCGCAGGATCGCGGAAAAAATTACAAGAGAATAAAAATAATAGACCAAAAACAGCAAAACAAACAACCAAGCGCTCTGAATCATAGTAAAAACCAATCATCCCTGCAATAAGTGTGATGATTAATAAGGAAAAAAGGATGAACCTGCCCTCAGGGGCCAACATTATCTAGGAACCCGCCTTTCCCAAAGCAAGGATCTTGTTTAGATAACGTCCATTCCTATATATCTGGATTTTGATCCTGTCTCCCTGGCGTAGATCGCTTTCTTCGATGATGACTCTAAATTCATTGGTAGTCTTTACCTTAACACCATTTACTTTCGTTATTATATCACCGTCTTTTATGTCTGATCGATCTGCCGTGCTATTATCCTCAACCTCAATCACAATTAATCCTTCTGATATTGATAATTCCATATACAATGCAATCCGTGGCGTCAATGGCTGGACCGTCAATCCTGTCTTATAACTACGATCCACACGGCCGGTATTTTTCAACTCTTCAACGATACGTTTGGCCCGATTTATTGGTATGGCAAATCCAATACCAATCGATCCTTCAGAATAGGATGAACCAGTATAAATGAAGGTATTGATACCAATAACTTTTCCCTCGCTATTTACCAGTGGCCCACCACTATTACCCATATTGATTGCGGCGTCTGTTTGAATCATATCCTTATAAACCTGGCCACCTTCCATTTCGCCAAAATTCATATCCACCGCACTAATGATCCCTACAGTAGCGGTGGGCTGATTATTGATTTCAAATAACCCTAAAGGATTACCAAGGGCGATTACCCATTCACCAATAATCAGGTCATCAGAATTTGACAAAGATGCATACGGAAAATCCCGTCCATCCAATTTTAACAGTGCGACATCAGATATATGGTCTATCCCAATTATCTCTGCGGCAAATTCCTTGCCGCCTTGCAGTGATACAAATACTTCACTGGCATTTTCGACCACGTGAGAATTTGTAATAATATAACCATCGGGACTAATTACAACACCAGAACCAGAACTCCTGGCTTTTCGTTTCCGATAAAACATTTCTGGAAAAAAATAATTGAACCATGGATCTCCGCCAAAAGGCACAACAACATCCTGGATAACATTAATGCTGGCGACTGCAGGTCCTACTTTTTCAATCGCCCGCGTTATGGCGTTCCGTCGAGAATCACTGATCTTATCGGCAAAAAGAAAACTACAACATAGTAGCACAGAAATAAAAAATCTACGGTTAATGTTACTCATAGCTGACATGATCCAGGACCAAACCACAAGCAGGGGCACGATAAATTCGCGCATCATGCTTGGGCTGATTTAGCAATTCTTTAAATTCTTCCATTGTGTAATTACCGCGACTTATTGCTACCATAGTGCCTACTAAGTAGCGCACCATATGGTGCAGAAATCGATTTGCGGACACATAATAATTTACAATCTTACCAGATTTCTTCCACTGAGATTGAAAAACAGTACAAAATGTGTTCTCAACATCTGGGTTCTTTTTTGAGAAAGATAGAAAATCATGATCACCATCCACAATTTCAGCAGCTTTATTTAATTTATTTAAGTCAAGAGTACCTGTAAACCACACCTTATTCCTGTCTAATAGATATCTATCCTGTCTACAAGTATAATAATAATCTCTTCGCAGGGCGGAAAAACGGGCATGAAAATCAAGATCTGTTACTTCAACCAAATCGATATAACAGTCCTCCGGAAGATTGCCATTTAATGCATCTCGTAACTCACAAGCATCCATATCTGTTTCCATATCAAAATGAGCAACTTGTCCTAAGGCATGAACCCCTGCATCCGTACGGCCTGAACCGGTGACGCAGACTAAATCACCATGATTTAATAGAGTCAGTACGCGCTCTAATTCATCCTGAACAGTGCGTGCGGATTTTTGTGTTTGCCAACCGGAGAAGTTGGATCCATCGTATTGGCAAACTAACTTAAAACGGGGCATGCAAGTTGATTAAATAAAAACAGATGACCACCCCTGCGAATTGTAATAAATGCCAGATGCTAAAGGGCACAGCATTATAAACGCACCTGGGTATTGATTTTCCAAAACCGCGTAATTGCATTGCAACAGCAATATCTTCAGATTTGCGCAGATTCTGTACCAATAACACGGGTAAATCATACGCTGCCTCTCGTATCTCACCCCAGCGATTATTGTTTTGATTAAAACCAAGTGATTCCCGGGATTGTCTGACGGCAATCCAGTCACGCTGTAGCGATGGATAAAAACGCAATGTCATCTCCAGGAAAAGAAAGAAATTTTCCATCCATTGCCATTTGAGGCCAGTCTGAAACCAAATCGACCGGAGCGCCAGCAGAAAATTCTGGGAACCAACCGACTCAAAATACAGACTCATGATACTGATCATTAAAGCAATGCGCAGAAAAGCAAAGCCCACTTCAAACAGTGCTTGATTAATGGTTGTATCAGTGAACAACATAGATACACCTAAATAAAGGATTAGCATGAATGGAAAGTATAGGATAAATGGTTTTATACGGGAAAAAACCGCACTAATGACTGTCTGGTAAAATCCAGTTATAATTACAAATATTCCAAAATAAATAGCCCATAAAGTGAGCGTATCTGCAAATAAAATAGAAAAAGAAAACGCCAGGAAAAAGATAAACCGGACTAGGGGATGAACATGCATTTTAATATTTAAAAATAAACGGTTAAGGATAATGCCATTTTATCTGCATGCGGGTTATAATTAGGATAAACTACAGTTTTTTTAATATTTGATATTCTTGAAAGGTATAATGCATCTATTGCAGAGACAATGTGATTCAAAACAACTCCGCCGATCAAGAATGAGCCTCGCTTTTTCCAACTGTCACTGGCTATGCGCATATTCTCAAACCTTACACGATTATTGCCAGAATTCCACATCCAGGCCCAGGTATCATTATCTTCATAAAGGGCGTTGAAATCTCTCCACCGTAAATGTTCCTCATTAAACGCAAACATGGACGAATAATTCCCGATATCCACCCAAAATTGTCTATCCTTACCAGTGGGATCAATGCCGGCATGCTCAGCAGCATAGGCTTTATATTCCGTTTCTTCCCTCTGCGCAAAAGAATAACTACCTAAGATTGATAATAAGAGCACAGTTTCAGACAAAACAAAAATACGCCCTCTAATTTGATTGTCTAAGCTGTATTCGCCCCAACCAGGCAAAACCAATGATTTCAATGCCGGCGAAATAAATGGCTTCTGTTGATCTTCTGCAGGACCCAATTGCTGGGTGTACAATACCTGTGTTAGAACTAAGGCTGTTACGATCTGTTTTTTACCCATCCTGTGCCTAATAATATGGTTGAAATTAATGAACAAATGATTGCAAACAATTCCCCAAATCGCATGTAAAATGATGCTAAATCGAGAATTGGTATTTCAGCCAAAATGATTTTTTGTTCGTTGTAAGGTATTTTTTCAGCAACCTCACCTGTTGGTAAAATAAGACATGAAATACCTGTATTTGCGCTACGCGCAATTGCAACCCTGTTTTCCACCGCACGGAGTCGCGCAATTTGGAAATGCTGATAAACCCCAGAAGTATGGCCACACCAAGAATCATTGGTCTCAATCGATAAGAATTTTGCCCCGCGACGAACAAACTGGCTAACAATAGTTGGAATGCTTGATTCATAGCAAATTAAATTTCCAAATGGAACGCTATCCACCTGGAATAATGTAAAATCATGACCTGGTGTAAAGTTCCCCTGGCTAAAATTTAATCGTTTAAACACAGGAAACGTTTTTGAAAAAGGTATATACTCGGCGAAAGGTACTAAATGCATTTTATAATACATTTTCATTGATCCATCAGGTGTAAAATACAGGGCACCGTTGTAGTAATCTCTTTCATTATTCTCACGCTTTCTCCTATCGGGGGTACCGGTGAGCAGTGGAATACCCGAATCATGAACTTTGCGTAGGATTGGGCGGCGGGCAGCATAGGTTATGCGCAGATATGAAGGTAAGGCCGCTTCAGGCCAAAGAATAAAATCGGGTTGAAGATCGATTGATGCAGTATGAAGCGAATCCATAATAATAAAAATTTGATCACGAAAATCTGCTTCCCACTTCTGATTAGGATCTATATTGGGTTGTACTATCGCAGTGCTAATTTGATCAATAATTTTTTCATTCCGAATTGATGAAATTCGATATACACCCAATGACGAAATTAAAACCAATAATAAGGTAACTATTTGCAAAGATCTTTTTAGGCCAATACTGGACCCATAACCAGCATAAAGTATTGCATTAATCAGTACTATCCAGAAACTAATTCCTGTTGATCCCGTTACATCAGCAATTTGTAGCAAGGGTAAGCTAAACGTTTGGGTCAGGGCCAAATTAATCCATGGAAATGCAAGTGGTCCAAAACTGCGTATATGTTCCATACCAACCCAAAATATTGGTATTGCTGCCAATCCATATCCGGTCCGTTGATGGTACCAACTGGTGCACATACCAAAAATAATCCAAAAGATACTGAGGTAGAGAACTGCCCCGGTTAAGGATAATAATACAGGAAATAAACCAGCGCCACTATTCAACCCAAACCAATAAACAGTAATAATATTTACGGTAACCCCTGTCAAAAAGGACCACTTCGCCCCTTCAACCGTTGATACATTACATAATAAATGGATCAGGGGCACTAAACCGAACCAAGCCAAAAAACCCAGTGGTGAGGGCGGATAAGCTGCCCCTATGAGCACACCTGAAAACAGAGCTAACTGCCATTTTGGAAGGTCAAGAAATTTATCCATAATCAGTGTCGCTCTAGGTATTGCTGCAGAAATATCGCTGCAGCCGTTTGATCCACCAGTTCTTTATTATGTCCAGTCTTAATTTTTTGTTCTTTCAACGATCGCTTCGCGGCTACTGAGCTCCATCTTTCGTCCTCATATTTAATTGCAATCCCCCGGGCAGCTAATTTATCTGCAAATTCTTCTACCTTCTTTGTTTGTTCCGTTATCTGGCCGGCCATGCCAAGGGGTAAACCGATAATAGTCTGTTCTACATCCTCTGCAGCGATGATCCTTTCAATTTCCACGATCAAATTGCTGTCACTTTTATTAATGATTGTTCGATAAGGACTAGCAATCATTTTTAATGGGTCGGATAGAGCTAAACCAACCCGGCGAGCACCGTAATCAATGGCTAAAAGGCGTCCCATCTAGATGACGGTAAATCAGATCGGCTGATTAAGGTAATTCTTGAGAATTTTGCCAGGTTTGAAATGGGTTTTTTTATGAGCAGGTACAAATATCTCTTCGTTGGTATGCGGATTTCTTGCTTTTGGCTTTGCCTTCGTTGGTTTTACCTCGAAAACACCAAAATTCCTAATTTCGATACGGACCTTTTCATGATCTTCAGTCAGCATTTCTCTCAGTACTGTAAATAATTCATCCGTAAACATCAAAGAGTCAACAACCGTCGCCTCCAACCGGTCCGCTATTTCAGTGGCAATATTCCTTTTTGTAAATGTTTTTACTTTCATTTCATTGTCCCGTTCTTACTACGCCATCAACTCCAGTTATCTTACTTACTTTATTAATAATCCGATCAAGTTGTTTCAGGTTATTGACCTGCACGATAAAGTATCCTGTCGATAATACGTCTTTCACTTTCATATCCACGCTGGTTATATTGATATCCGCACCGGAAATCACTTCAGTGATTTCTTTAAGCATACCTTTGCGATCAAGTGATTCTACTTTCAAGCGTACATTAAAAATATCTGAGCGAGCTGAATCCCATTCTACCGGCATTAAGCGGTCAGATTCTTCATTGAGTAAGGGCAGACTCTTGCATGATGAACGGTGTACAGTGATCCCTCTACCACGGGTTATAAAACCCGTCATTTCATCACCTGGAATGGGGTTACAGCATTTCCCAAATGTAACCATTAGGTTTTTTATACCTTGTAATTTGATACCTTTTGAACGCGATCTAGCAAAATTCAGGAAACGTTTTTCTTCCTCTACAGGCTCTTTATCCAACACAACGTCTTCCTCAGGCTGTACCTTTTTTAACACATCACGGATGGAGAGGTCACCGCTGCCTATAGATTCCAGAAAAGAATCTGAAGAATTATATCCAAATTTTGCGAAGGATTCTTTCACTTCTGTAATTAAGGCTAAACGTTTGAGGCGCCGTAGTGTTTTTTCAAGTAATTGTTGTCCTAACTTAATGCTTTCTTCCCGCATGGCTTTGCGCAAGAAGCGGTTAATGTGATTTCTGGCTTTACTGGTTACGACAAATTTTAACCAGCCATAACTAGGATTTTGGGATTTGCTGGTTAATACTTCCACTGTATCTCCATTTTTTAATACGGTATTCAGTGGTACTACTTTATGATCAACTTTTGCGCCAATGCAATGCAGACCAACTTCAGTGTGTACACTAAATGCAAAATCAATCGGCGTAGCATTTACTGGCAGCTGAACCAAATCACCATTTGGCGTAAAAACAAATATTTCGTCGCTAAATAGATCAATCTTCAATAAATGCATGAATTCTCGAGGGTCAGAAGATTCGGCTTGTAATATTTCTACCAAATCCCTGAGCCACTGTACATGGCTGTCAATACTCTTACTACTAACACCGTCCTCTTTATAATGCCAATGAGCCGCCACACCAATTTCTGCTGTTTCTTCCATTTCTTTGGTTCGAATCTGGATTTCAACCAGTTTACCATCTGGTCCAATTACAGTGGTATGGATAGATTGATAGGCATTTGATTTGGGTGTGGCAATGAAATCCTTAAAGCGGTCCTGAACCGGTGTATAGTGCTGATGCAAGATCCCCAGGGTTAAATAACATTCCTCAATCTTATCAACTATTACTCGAATGGCCAGTTTATCATATATTTCTTCAAATGATTTACCTCGTTTAACCATTTTCCCATATATAGATGAATAGGATTTCACCCGACCATTAACAACCGCTCCTAAATTATGTTTATCCAATTCTGTTAACAATGGTTTCGTAATACCAGCAATATACTTCTCTCTTACTCTATGGCTGGATTTGATCTTCGAATCGATCTCACCAAAAGCTTTGGGATTTAATGTCTGGAACACCAAGTCTTCCAGTTGCCATTTGACCTGGGCCATACCCAACCGATGAGCCAAAGGTACATACACATCTCTGGTTTCCATGGCGATTCTATGGCGTTTAATTCGCGGTAGATATTCAATAGTGCGCATGTTATGCAAGCGATCGGAAAATTTGATTATAATTACGCGTAGGTCCTGGGCCACAGAGAGCAGCATTTTCATAAAATTACCGGCCTGCTTTGCCTCCCTGCTAGAGAAGCGGATACCGCCCAATTTTGTGACCCCATTTACTAAGCTGGCAACGTCTTCCCCAAAAAGAGATTTTATATCCTGGATCGATGCATCCGTGTCCTCGATGGTATCGTGCAGTATACCGCCGATGATGGTAAAATGATCCATCTTCCACTGTGCAAGCGTATTAGCCACCGCTAAACAATGGTTAAAATACGGTTCCCCGGAATGCCGTTTCTGGCCTTCATGGTGGGTTATGGCAAACTCATAAGCCTGCCATAAAAGGTCTCGGATTTCATCCTGCGACGAACCGTTGGAAAGGGAAATATTATCGTATAGGTTAAGAAATTTTTTGGGGTATTCCCCGACGAGATGTGGTAGGAACCTGGCAAGGGGGTTCTGCATTAAAATGGTACTTCAGATTCCAACTCTTCGAATGCAGAAATACTTTCAAAACGGGCAAAGCGATCGATGAACGATAAATTTATACTGCCTATGGGGCCATTCCGCTGCTTGGCAATGATGGCCTGTGCTTTGCCTTTGTCTTCATCTTCGCGGGAGTAAACCCACGGGCGGTATAAAAAAATAACCAAATCCGCATCTTGTTCAATCGCGCCACTTTCGCGTAGATCTGATAACTGCGGTCTATGATCACTGCGCTGTTCAACTGCCCGAGAAAGCTGAGATAGTGCTATAACTGGTATGTCAAGTTCTTTCGCTAATGCTTTTAGGGAACGCGAAATAGTTGAGATTTCCTGCTGTCTACTTTCTATGTTCCTTGGCCCCTGCATCAGTTGTAAATAATCCACGATAATTAGGCCCACATCCTTCTCTGCTTTTAAGCGCCGCGCCTTGGCTCGTAACTCAAGCACTGAGATTGCCGCTGTATCATCAAGACTTATCTCCGCCTCAGCAAGAGAACCAACCGCAAGACTAAGGTTTTTCCACTGGTTTTTCGGCAGTTTACCGGTGCGTACCAGGTGACTGTCCACTCTTCCTTCTGCACAAAGCAGTCGTTGGACCAATTGGTGGTTTGCCATCTCCAAACTAAACACACCAACCGGTACTTTATAATCCACGGCTGCATTGCGCATTATAGAGAGCGCCAATGCGGTTTTACCCATTGATGGACGTCCAGCGATGATAACAAGATCACTCTTTTGAAATCCAGAAGTAATATCATCTAAATCGATTAATCCGGAAGGAACACCAGTTACAGAACCAGGATTGGAAGCAATGCGATCCAAATTTTCAAATGTTTCGTGTAAAATACCATCAATAGGCTTAAAACCACCCCTTAAACGATCTTGAGTGATACTAAAGATAGTCTGTTCAGCAGCATCCAAGATCTCTTCAACTTCCTGGCGATCATTATACGCATCTTTTGATAATTCGTGGGATGCACGAATTAATTCACGAAGCATAAACTTTTCCAGGACTATTTTAGCATAACTTTCGACATTGGCTACTGTAGGTACTGATTCAACCAAACCAGTAATAAAATAAGCACCGCCAACACTTTCCAACTCTTTATTCTTCTTTAACTTATTAATTACTGAAACAGTATCAATCGGCTCACCTTTATCAAAAAGGTCAGACATTACCAGAAATATTTTACCGTGATCTTCATTATAAAAATGATGACTACGTACCCATTGTAGGGCCTTACTTATTGCTTCTTTGCTGGCTAACATTGACCCCAACACTGCTTGTTCAGCTTCAATGGACTGGGGCTGCACGTTTAGCTGCTGATCTTGTTCTTTTGTAGCCATTATTATTTTGATTCCCCAATGAGGCGGCGAATCCACTTGAAATCTTCCCAGGCAGCTGGCTTCAAGTTTTGATTCCGCAATAATGCAGCGGGGTGATATGTGGCAACCAGCGGAGTGCCATGATAGTCATGTTTGATTGAACGCATATCCTTCAAGGGCAAATCTTTCTTCAATAACGTTTTCGCAGCAACCCGACCTAAAGCTACAATCAATCTGGGCTTTATCAAATTTATTTGATGTATGAGGTAGGACTCACACTGTTCAACTTCGGAAGGCAAGGGATCGCGATTGTTTGGAGGGTGGCATTTCAACACATTGCAGATGTATACACCTTGATTTCTCGACAATTCTATGGCAGAGAGAATTTTATCCAATAATTTCCCGGCGCGACCAACAAAAGGTTCGCCCTGCAAATCTTCCTGTTCACCGGGCGCCTCCCCTACCAAAACTAAATCCGCATTTGGATCGCCTACACCAAATACAAAATTAGTTCTTGTTTGGCCAAGCTGACACTTTTGACATTGATTAATTTTATCAAAAAATTGATCAAGTGATTCATCTGAACTATCCACATGACTGGATTCATTAGCCAAGCTAATAAACAGTTGATCGCCATACAGATCTTTTGTCTGTTCTAAATACCTACTGACAGCATCAGATTTTATCAATGTCACTGGTCCTCTTCTGGATCCTCCAGTACACGCCAATTGACTTCACCTTCAATAAATTCATTCACTGCTATGGTGGTCACTTTTTCCTTTTCCTCATAGTCCTCTGGTTTTATATCGGGTGATTCATCCAACACATCCAATTCTAGCTCTTCTGATAATTCCATAACCTGTTCTTCGTATCGTTCCTGGTTTATCTGCCTCGCTCTTTTTGACATGACTACAACCGCTTCGTATATATTCTTGGTTTTTTCCTCCATTTTGCGCAAAGATACGGGTTTAACTGCCATAAACTACTCCTTCATTTTATTTTGTGATAAGTTCATTCAATTCTTCGGCTGCAATTGCAAGATTATCATTGATTATGCAGACGTCGAATTTGTCTTTGTATTCCATTTCTTGAGCTGTTCGTTCAAGTCTTTTATCAATTCTTTCCTCTGTTTCACTACCGCGCTGGATCAAACGCTTTTTCAAGTCATCTATCGAAGGGGGTAAAATAAAGATTGTACATGTATTATCAGGATAATTACTCTTAATGGCCATAGCTCCATTCACATCCACATCAAATAAAACCATTTCTTGCTGAGCCAGTGCATCTTCAAGCGTCTTGCGTAAGGTACCATAATAATAGCCGTGCACATTTTCATATTCGACGAATTCATTATTTTGCACCTTTTTTGTGAATTCTTGATCGGATAAAAAATGATAATTCACACCATCAACTTCATTTTCACGTTTTGGCCTGGTAGTACACGATACAGAAAATTTTATATGTGGTTTTCTGCGCTGTAATTCGCCGCAAAGAGTTGTCTTTCCCGCTCCAGATGGCGCAGATATTACGATAATATTCTTCATAGAATATTCTGGGCCTGCTCCCTCATTTTTTCAAGTTCATCTTTCATGGCAATCACCTGATTTACTACATCAATAGACCCATTTTTTGATCCAACAGTATTCACCTCACGGGTAATTTCCTGAAGCAGAAAAATAAAGCGTTTCCCTACAGCACCTTCAGCAGTTAATATTTTATCCATCTGGTCATAATGGCTTTTCAAACGCACCGTTTCCTCTGTCACATCGGCCCGCTCTGCTAGTAGCGCTACTTCCTGGGCAAGTCGCGTTTCATCTAGTTCATGATTGCCTAATAATTTTTGTAGTCGACTTTCGAGTTTTTCTTTCCTTTCATCAGCAAAAGACACATTCATTTTCTCAAGTTCTCTGAGTCCTGTTTTTAAGACCTTTAATCTGCGGAGCAGATCTTCTTGAATCTGGCCGCCTTCCGCTTGCCGCATATCTAGAACTTGGATTAGGGCTTCTTTGGTAACATTGATAATCTTATCAGGATCCAACAATTCATTTTTTCCATCAGCGATAAGGTCTGAGGCATGCATCAAATCACCCATATTGAGCTCACGGCCATAATTCTTTGCAATGGTTTTTAATATATTATCCAGTGCTTCAAAACGGTCTTTATTGAAGGTCAAATTCTTGCTGGAAGCACTGTTGTTACCCAACTCGAATGTTATTTGTACTGTTCCTCTAATTAGACTCTTGGTCATTAAGCCGCGAATTGACTTCTCCACTTCCGGTTCGAGATTCAAACCCCTAATTTTCACATCAAGATAGCGAGAATTAACGGATCGAATTGATGCCGACAACTGACCCGCATCCGTATCTGTAACTGCTCGACCAAAACCTGTCATACTTGAAATCATAATTTTCTAACCAAGGATAGCCAAGAAATTTAATTTTAGATCACTTATGATCAAATAAAGTTTATCGGACTTAAACCAAATAAAATAAGACTTAAAGCAATGTTTTTAATTTATTTCTAACCCATAATGGGTCAATACGAAATGAAATTATGTGGCTTGCACCAAATCCAGTATCTGCCGTGGAAGGACGATAAGCATAGTCCATCGAAAAATTGGTCCAGAAGAGTCCCAATCCCGTGGATAAAAATCCATTATTATTGCGGCCAAACCTAACCTGAAACTTGGATTTGTAGCTAACCTCCATACCTGCTCTGTAGCGCGATTTCTCTTTTCCTAATTCGAATAAAGCACCGCCATTAATACGAGCCTGAAAGGGCGTTTCAGGAAATACAAAAAGATGAGATATACCCAAATTAACGCCAGGGATTGTTCGTTCTACTGTACCGTTCTCCCACAACAGCCAGGATGTGGTACAATTTGTGATTGTTAAACCTACCATACTGTTTTCCCAGGGAGAAATTTTTGCGCCGATATCCAAACCAAACCCCGTACCATTATAACCGCCCAAGTTATGCAAAACTCCTTTAGCCGCGATACCAATGGTAAATTGTTTATAATTTCTGGATGTACTAAGATGGACAGCCCATTGAGACTGATTAAAATATTTTATATCTTCTAGATTCAGTCGTTCACCTTCATCTAGGACCCCATTCCCTTCACCAAAATCCATAGTGCCAGGCATACCATCTGCACCCCAGTCAAGCAGCAGATTCCTGGTATCAGGAATTCTAGAGACCGCTTCCCTGAGTATTACTAAACCCAAAGGTATTTTCATTTTAGTTTTTAAGGGGAAAACCAATACATCGCTGCTGACTAGGCCAGCAAACCGATTTTGGTGGCCGTATATAAGCGGCAAAGTCTGCTGGTGCGTCTGGTGTGCTGGATTCCATAATACAGCAATAGGCGATGAACCGTCTGCAGTTAAAGTATTGCCCAAGGCCAATGCGCGCGCATCTCCGCCATTATCCATTATTTCCCAACCATATTTTACCCAGATAGATTCAGCTGTAAGGTATGTGGAAAGTACTAGTGTACAAATGCAGAGGAATATTCTAAAGGCCATGCTTCCTTTTCAATTCGTCCAATTTCTGTAGTGCTTCCATCGGCGTCATTTTGTTTGTGTCAACCTTATCCAGATCTCTTTTGAATGCTGCTTCTTGACGTTCAAACATGGATAATTGGTTAGACGCTTCTGGGGGTGCTGAGGTTCCCGTTTGTGTAGAAGATTCTAGATGATGATTGAGGATCTCCTTAGCTCTGGACAAAACACTTTCAGGCAGTCCTGCCATTTGCGCCACATGAATACCATAACTTTTATCCCCTGGCCCCGGAGATATTTTCCGTAAAAATATTATCTGATCACCAAATTCCTCTACTGCAGCATGGTGATTTTCCAAGCGTTCCAGCGTATGCTCAAGTTCTGTTAATTCGTGATAGTGGGTTGCAAATAGTGTGCGGGCAGCTACCTCCGCATGATTGTGCAGGTATTCAGTGATCGACCAGGCCAGCGAAAGCCCATCGAACGTGGCGGTGCCACGGCCAATCTCATCCAATAGGATTAAGCTCTGTGGAGTGGCATTGTTGAGGATATTCGCCGCTTCAATCATTTCCACTAAAAATGTGCTTTCTCCACCGGCAAGGTTATCACTGGCACCTACCCGGGTAAATAGGCGATCTACAATTCCAATGGCCGCCTTCTTAGCTGGCACATAGCACCCTACCTGCGCCATCAGTACAAGCAATCCAATTTGACGCAAATAGGTGGATTTCCCAGCCATATTGGGCCCGGTGATGAGATGGATTTGACTTTTTGTCACATCCATCTGCAAGTCATTACCAACAAATCGTTCGGAAGCAGGTAAGAGATATTCTACGACAGGGTGGCGCCCATCGACAACATCTAATGCTGCATCCTCCAGCAATATTGGCTTGCAGTATTTCTTCTGGATGGCCAAGTGCGCAAAGGTAGACAGAACATCAAGACGGTTCAATATTTTCGCATTGGTCTGAATCGGCCCAGCCTGATCTAGGATCTTTTGACAACAGTTGGCAAATAATTCCGTTTCAATGGCAATAATATCTTCTTCTGCAGACAGAACTTTTTCCTCGTATTCCTTCAATTCTTCCGTAATGTAGCGCTCGGAATTCACTAGGGTCTGTTTACGAATATAATTCTCGGGTACATTGTCCTGCTGTGCTTTCGATACTTCCAGATAATACCCGAATACTTTATTAAAACCGACTTTCAAGCGATTGATACCTGTGCGCTGGCGTTCCTCTTTTTCCATATCTGCGATCCACTGTTTTCCTCCGGCAGCTAATTGGCGTAATTCATCTAATTTTTTATCCACTCCTGCCCGAAAAACATTCCCCTGCTGAATCTGTGCCGGGACTTCATCATTCAGTTGTTCAGCAACCAAAGCACATACTGAATTTGCATCAGCAAATTTTTCAATTACTTTGCTCCAATGTTTATTATCTACTGAACCTAGTAATTTTTTTAATTCTGGTATTTTGTTTAAGCTTTGTTTCAAGCCAATGAGATCTCTCGGGCTGGCTTTACTCTGGTTTATTTTGCCCAAGATCCGCTCAATATCCATTATATCCTCTAAAATAGACCTGCACTGTTGTAATTGGTGTTTATTGCTGACAAAACCGGCGACAATATTCAATCGATCATTTAGCTTTTTAGTATCTTTAAGTGGACGGGTAAGCCATTGCTTCAGCAGTCGACCACCGCCATTGGTCACTGTTTCATCTAACAGATCAATCAGTGTACCGTGTGTACCTTGAGTAGCAAGAGATTTAAATACTTCCAGGTTGCGGAGGGTAAAACTATCCAGTTCCATTATGCCCTCATCTGCAACAGGACTGATGCTTGTCACATGCGTCAATGATCCGCTCAACGAATTTTTCACATGGTAAAAAATGGCGCCTGCGGCAGTGATACCCAATTCCAGATCAGCGCAGCCGAAACCTTTCAAGGTGCGCACCTTAAAATGTTCTATCAGTATGCGCTGTCCTTGATCAAAGGATAATACCCAGTCCTCTACCGTGGAAACAAAGGGTCTCAATTCCCGGTACCAAACGCTTGTGGAATAAACTACATTACTGCCCAGCAACACTTCTCGAGGGGTATATTTCCGCAGCGCTTCCGTCAGATTACTTGCCAGACATTCACCAATAAATAATTCGCCAGTGGACTGATCCAGTACGGCATACCCAGCATCATCGCCGTGAAAGTGAATACAGGCTAGGAATTGATTCGTCTTCTCATTCAAAGCGGCATCGCTGGTAATGGTACCTGGAGTGACGACTTCGATCACTTCTCTTTTTACAATTCCTTTGGCCAGTTTTGGGTCCTCCACCTGTTCACAAATGGCTACGCGGTGACCGGCGTTCACCAGTTTATGTAAATAATTATCGATGGCATGATACGGAAATCCGGCCAAGGGTACATCGGCGGCAGCGCCATTGGAACGCTTAGTCAGGACAATGCCCAGCACTTTCGCCGTGGTGACGGCATCATCGCTGAATGTTTCGTAGAAATCGCCCATGCGGAAGAGGACGATGGCATCGCTATACTGACGCTTCACTTCCTCGTACTGGCGCATTAAGGGAGTGCCTTGTTGTTTGGCTGATTTTGCGCTCACAATTCCGTCCCCTTCAGCCGTAGATTGCCTTCACGGCTGGTCCAACCCTGTCTATCGCAAAATTCCAGCACTGGAATGGCGAATTTTCGTGTTAAACCGCTGATGTTCTTGAAGTCTGCTACATTCATTTCGTTTTGTGAATTAAAATGGATCTTTAATGACCGGCGGAGTTTAGCCATGTTTTCGCCATGCATCCAGACACCGTTTTCAATTTCCAGCACATTCCCGGCGTTTTTTAATACATGGAGAATTTCCAGCACGTCATTTTCCGCCTTATTCAACTTTCCAGATAATTCTTTTGTGGTCATGGGAGTGAATTCTTTACCCCTCAATTCAGTTTCTATTTTTCCAGATAACTCTGCCGTTCCACCTTCCAGTTCCACCTTATGGCTAGCCAATGCCACTCCCGTTCCGGCGGAACGAATGGATGCATCTTTTTCCATGATGTCCAGCAATTCAGACAGCCATTTTTCACTCAATCGCGTTTCCTGTTGCAGCACATCAGCAGACATGGCTTTGCGCAGTGGATTTCTCTCATGGTACTGTTCTAAACTTTTTACTATCAATTCAGAGCATGTATTCAAATTTTCGTCTGCATAAATAAAACTGTGCCTGGATGTTTTCAAATCCGTTTTTTTTACCAATTCCCTGACGTAGTAATCCATCATCTGTAGGAATGATCCCCACCTATGGATCGTCTTAGGATTTAATTTGAATGTCATTACCAATTGAGCAAAGCGACTTACCGGGTCAATATCCAGTGCTGAAACCCATTCTTTGATCTTCACACCTTTAGGGATAAATGTGGTCAATACCATCCCGCCGCCCATGGTGGTCATGGGGGAATACGTGCGCATGACAAAGCGGTCTTCACTCGCCATAACAGCCGGACGCTCCAGTTCAATAATGACATTCCCCGAACTGCCGGCACTCATTTTCTTGTTTGACGTTAAGTAGACTCTTGCCATGACTTCCGCCGTGCCCAAGTGCACCCGCACTCGCTGGCGGTGCTTCATTTCTTTTTTCATGTCCGCCGTGAGTTGTATATGCGCCGTGAATTTCGATACGGCTTTCAATCTCCCGGGAGCCGCCAGTTCTGAACCACGGAAGACCTTTTCCGCTTCCACACCGGAAAGATTCACCGCCGCACGATCGCCTCTTTGGACAGATTCCACATCCGCACCGTGAGACTGTATTCCCCGGACTTTTGCTGAAATATTTTCCGGCACTACATCCACGGAATCACCTTTTTTCAATCCCCCGGAAATGACCGTTCCCGTCACCACCGTTCCAAAACCGGTCATGGAAAAAACACGGTCCGCCTGGAGGCGGAAAAAGCTCTCATCCTCTGATTGCTGAACAGCGGATGCTCTCGTTTCCAATAAGTGCTTTAATTCTTCAATTCCATCATTTGTTTGCACGGAAGTCCGGACCACATCCACGCTTTCAAAAATTCCGTCTGTTAATTCCCGTATTTCCAGTTCAACCAGGTCCAGCCATTCTGCATCTTCCGCCAGGTCGGTTTTGGTAAGTGCCACCACGCAATGGGGAATTTTCAGCAGTTTCAGAATGTGTAAATGTTCTCTCGTCTGGGGCATGATGCCGTCATCGGCCGCCACCACCAAAAGGGCAATATTAATTGTGGAAACTCCCGCCACCATATTGCGGATGAATTTCTCGTGACCGGGAACGTCAATAATGGTAACGGAATCGTTCAGAAAAGCAAAACCCAGGTCAATGGTCATGCCCCGGGCTTTTTCTTCCGCCAGCCGGTCGGTATCCGTGCCGGTGAGGGCTTTCACCAACGACGTCTTCCCGTGGTCAATATGCCCGGCTGTGCCGATGACAACTTGTGTCATTAAACGTCCTGAATTACTTGAATAAGTCTGGATACCTGGTTCGGCAAGACTGCCTTCAGGTCGATATAAAATATATTCCCTTTTGTATATCCTACTACCGATTGTTCACCGGTACGGAATGCCTTTGCCAATGCTGAAACAGACATTGTTTTGGGCTTGAACTGCAAAGCGGCGCTGGGGATGGGTTCCACCGGCAGTGAACCACTCCCGGCTTCTACGTTGGATTCCACCAATGAAATCCCCAGGTCTTTGATTTTCTTTATAGAAATGTCCGTTAAAATCTTTTCTCCCCTTTTAAAGAGGGTGTTTTGGGATGTTGTCAAGAGTTTGAGTGAAAGATTATCACCGTTGACCTTTACTTCTGAATGATACGTACGAAGCGTTTCTTCCATGAGAGCCATTGTCCACTTATCACAGCGGTATGTGCGGTAGAGTGGATTTTTGTGGATTTTGTTTACAAACTTCTTCTTCCCAACAATAAGACCGGATTGAGGACCGCCCAAAAGCTTATCCCCGGAAAATGTGATCACATCTGCACTGGAATGGACCACATTGGCTACGAGTTTTTCCACAGGTAAATTCAATTTTTCCATATCTACCAAGGCACCGGAACCGAGATCAGCAACCAGGGGTATGCGTTTCTTTTTCGCCAATTCCGCTAATTCTGTGAGAGAGACTTCTTTCGTGAATCCTTTTACCACGTAATTACTGGTGTGAGCCCAAAGGATGGCACCGGTTTTTTTGGTGATGGCTTTTTCGTAATCTTTTAAATGTGTTCGATTTGTGGTGCCTATTTCCACCAAAGTGCAGTGGCTTTTACGAATTACGTCCGGAATGCGAAATGAACCGCCGATCTCCACTTCTTGTCCTCGAGAAACGATGACATCTTTTCCTTCAGAAAATGTATTCAATGCCAGTAGCACAGCAGCGGCATTGTTATTCACGATCAGACTGCTTTCAGCCCCACAGATCGCATTTAGCATTTTAGCTATGTGATTCTGCCGGTCACCACGCTTTCCCGTTGAGAGATCAAATTCTAAATTGATATAACCTTCTAGTTTTTTCGCTACGGTTGATATTACTTTTTTTGAAATAGGCGCGCGGCCGAAACCTGTGTGCAGCACAACACCAGTGCCGTTGATGATATTTTTTATGGAAGACTGGTTCAAGGTATCAAGCTCATCTAAAATTGCAGCAGTGATCCCACTCCGTTTAATATCAAGTTTACCAGCTTTCGCAGTTCTTCGATAGCCCCTTAATTCCGTTTTTATAACCTGTTTTATATAATTATTATGAAGCGTAATAGATTGATTTACCTCAAGTAATACTTCAGATACAGAAGGCAGTTGCCGTAATTGCTTTTTACTCATTTTTGCACAGGAAGTTGATGAACTTTAGGTAGACAAAGCAACCATCATGATTTCTTGATAATCATATAACTTGTAAACAGTCCTGGAATCAATAAAAAACCCATAGCGGTAAAGACATAGGCAATGCCCATATTTTCAGCAATAAAGCCACCCACCCCGGCAGCAAGAGAGCCGATGCCAAAGCTCAAGAAAAAATTGATACCATACCCCAAACCCCTGTTATCACTATGGGTAAATTCAGCAATGAGCGTATTGCTGATGGGTTGGTTGCTAAAATAAGCCATTCCCAATCCTAGACTGCATAGTACCAGGAAAATATCTGTTGTATAACCCATAAGCAATAAAAAGGGGATATTAATTGCTATAATTAGCGGCAATAATTTCGTTCGTTTATACCGAGTTCCGAGCCGACCACCAATAACCTGGCCGATAATTCCCGCTAAAAATACCAAGGAGGGAAATATACCTGCCTTCATAGTACCGGAAATAAACGGCAGGAAATTACTTGTATTTTCAGCAAAATGAGTAGGCATGAAAGTCGTAAAACCGTAATAGGCAAACCCCATGAGCATATTGGTCATATAAAATAAAATCAGCGCCGGCCGGTTTGTCTTTTCAACACGATTTTCTTGCTGCTCGATTTTTCCGATTCCACTGTGGTCTCTTTTTGGAATAACTACTATCGTTGCTAGTGCAAGAATAATATTGAAAACGCCTAAAACTGCATACGACGCCCGCCAGGATATTAGGAACGCCAGCGTTGTAGCCATGATGGGCCCTAGCGCAGAACCTGTGGTACCAAATATACCGTGGACAGCCATACCCTTGGTAATCGCTTGCACTCGTTGCGAAATAAGTGTGAGCCCGGCGGGATGGTAAATACTGCAGGAAAACCCTAGTAATCCCAATCCGAAGATTAATAGAATAAATGAATTGGATAGGGCCACAATCACAGCAGCTATCCCAGAACCAAATAAGTAAAGTAACAGCAATGTTTTACCGCCCAATCTACTTTCAGCCCAGCCCGCGGGTATCGCTCCGATACCAAACATAAAGGCGCTGAAAGTGACAACCAAGCCTAGTGTGTCCAACCCAGTGGAGAATTCTTGACGAAGGATAGGAATAAGACTGGGTAGTGCCAGCATTAAAGCGTGGACTGATAAATGGCTGCCGCCAGTGATACCCAATACTATCTTTTCAAACCGGTTCATATTGATTCAGTCTTTCTGACTACACTTGCTTTTCATCTCTGGATTAGGAAGGATCCTTGGGTGTTTAATATTATGTAACGCACTATTATATCACTTGCTAGTAAAAAAAACCCCCATCAACATTTGCCAATGAGGGCGAAAATAGCTTGTATAGGGTGAAATTAGCGTTTTTCCGTAATACGTGTGGCTTTACCAGTTAATCCGCGCAGATAATGCAGTTTTGCGCGCCGTACTTTACCTCTGCGATCAACCTTGATAGTGGTAATCATTGGTGAATGGACTGGAAAGATCCGTTCTACGCCAATACCGCCAGAAATCTTACGTACAGTAAAGGTTTCCTCTATGCCGCCACCGCTACGGGCCAAAACCACCCCTTTAAAAACCTGCGATCTCTCTTTTCCACCTTCAATAACGCGGACGCCAACTGACACCGTATCACCTGGTGAAAATTCTGGTAAATCATCCCGCAATTGATCGGCTACAGCTTGTTGCAACTTATTCATGATTAATTCTCCGAAGATTCTAGTTTCTTGGCACGTGCTTGCCATAAATCTGGTCGTTTCACCTCCGTGCGACGACTCCTTTCATCCTGCCGCCAGGCAGCAATTTTTTCGTGATTTCCGCTCATCAGTACTTCCGGTACAGACAGACCATCAATTTCTCGAGGTTTGGTATAATAGGGTGCATCCAGCAATGACTCCGTAAAAAACGAATCTGTTTTTGCTGAATCAAAATTATTCAATACACCGGGTAGTAAGCGGACAATACTATCGATCATAATCATAGTAGAAATCTCCCCACTCGTCACGACATAATCGCCGATAGAATATTCGTGGGTCACGTATTTATCGATTACACGATGGTCAATATCTTTGTAGTGACCACAAATGAAAATGAGATTTTCCACAGAACTATTTTCCTGGGCCGTATCGTGAGACCACTGCTGTCCTTGCGGTGATGGATATATGACTCTGAGATTTGCAGCTGCACCGATTTTATCAATGGTGTGGTCCAGTGCTGCAAAAAGCGGTTCGGCCATCAGCACCATGCCGCCGCCGCCACCATAGGGAGTATCATCAATTTGTCGATAATTTCCTTGCCCAAAATCCCGTAGGTTCACTACATCAAAATCAACAATCCCCTCCATGTCTGCTTTTCGCAGCATGGATTGCTGTATTATAGCATCGACCATATCCGGGATAGGCGTAATTATGGCAACCTTGTTCAATCCAACAACCCTTCCATAGGCGTGATCATTACTGCCCGCTGGGTATGGCTAATCTCTTTCACGATTTCCGGTATAATCGGAATAAGGAATTCCTGATCACCACTATAAATGACATAGGCATCGTTCGCAGGCAGCCAGAGTATTTCACCTAACTCACCAATCAACCGACCACTATCTGTAACCACATCATATCCAATCAGATCACCAGATACAAAATGTATTGCATCCGAATCATCCACGACAGCGAAGATAGTCTGTCCAACCATAGTTTCTGCACCATCCCGATCCTGCATACCTGTAAAAATGAAACGACGTTTTTTTCCGGCACCGATCACATCACTTAGTTGAACTATACTGGAGAACTCTTCCGAAAATCCGACGTGCAGCGGGTGGGAGTGCACATAATCATCGAAATACCGTGATAATGGTCGCACAGACACCGCTCCTTTCATTCCAGTCGCCCTCACAACTTTGCCAATGGGGAATAGTTTATTCATTACTCGTTAGTCAATGACATCCAAGCGGGCCCGTTTACCGCCTTGTTTGGCATTAATTGCAAAGACTATAGTCCGAATAGCGGAAATATTCCGTCCACCCTTACCTATTATCTTACCATAATCACCTTCACCTACTGTCAATTCGTAGATAATACGTTGTTCCGTTTCTACATCTGCTACATTCACTTCATCTGGTTTATCTACCAAATGTTTCGCTATGCTTACAATCAAATCCTTCATGATCATTTCCTCCTTGGACCATTAGCGATCCATATCTTCACTTATCATCTGTTTCTTGGCCATTTTTCTTGGCTGTTTTCTTTGAACCCTTTTTACCTGACTCGTCCTTTTCGGGTTCTGCTTCTTCAGTACTCTCACCCTTTTGCGCTTCTTCTTTTGGTTCCTCTTCTTCAGCTGCGCTTTCATCGCCAGTTTCTTCATCACCAGCCCCATCCGCTTGCGCCTCTTCATCTTCCACACCACTATTATCAGTTTCTTCCGTGGGTACTTCTTCCTCTGTTTCAACAGGATCTTCATCAACGCTATCAACAGCACTTTCCTCAGCATCTACCTCCGCAAGTGCATCTGGTGCTTCATCCACAGGTTCCGCTTTAGCATCTGGCTCAGCAGGTTTATCCGCTTCAGCAGCTGTTTCTGCCGCCTTCTTTCCAGCAGCAGCTTTCTTCTCAGCTACTTTTGCTTCGGCCCGCTGGCGCCGGCGCTCCAATACATCTTCTCGTTCAAGGGCCCATTTCTTCATTTCTTTTTCCACGGCTGCTTCGTCTAGGCCTTGTTTCATAAGGTGCCACTTATGGGCGATTCCCGCTGTACGCAAAATATCATGGGCCGTATCCGTTGGCTGCGCGCCTTCTTGCAGCCAATGCAAAATCCTATCTTCCTTGAGTGAATAAATTTCATCTTTTGCAATGGGGTTATACCAGCCTACCTCTTCAATTGCCGCTCCATCCCTGCGATTGCGCGCATCCATGACAACCAGGCGATAGAATGGTCTATTTCGACGCCCAATGCGTTTTAGTCTTATTTTCGTCGCCAATACAATATCTCCTTCATTTACATCAAATAAACTGTCCCACCCTTATTCCGCGGGATTTCATTTTACCAAATTTTTTCATCATTTTCTGCATTTCTGTGAATTGTTTTAATAATTGATTCACTTCCTGTACAGAACGACCTGAGCCAGCTGCAATCCGCCTGCGGCGCCTCCCATTGATGAGCTGGGGATTATTCCGTTCCTGGAGTGTCATCGAATTAATCATGGCTTCCGTCCATGATAATTGCCGATCATCCAGGTCCATCCCCTGCAGCATCTTACGCGGTACGCCTGGGATCATACCCATAATCTGATTCAAGTTACCCATCTTATGCAGTTGCTTAATCTGGGTGTTAAAATCTTCCAGCGTAAACCGATTCTCGAGAAGTTTTTCCTGTATTTTCGCGGTTTCTGATTCAGCCACCACTTTTTGAGCTTTTTCTACTAAGGTAACTACATCACCCAACCCCAGGATGCGGTCGGCCATGCGCTGCGGATCAAATACTTCCAAGCCATCAGTCTTTTCAGAAATACCAATGAATTTCACCGGCTTTTTGGTGACGGCAGTGATCGACATAGCGGCACCACCGCGAGCATCCCCATCCAACTTCGTCAATATCGTACCAGTGATTTCCAGCGCTTCATTAAATGCCTGGGCGGAATGGACCGCATCTTGTCCGGTCATGCCATCCGCCACAAACAAGGTTTCTGTAGGCTTTACCGCTTCAGCAATTTGCTGGATCTCAACCATCATTTCACCGTCTACATGAAGACGGCCAGCTGTATCCAGAATAACACAATCAAGCTTTGATAGGGCCGCTTCTTCAACGGCAGCAGAGCAAATCTTCACCGGGTCATCCTGCCCCATCTCAAACACTGGTACAGCAATTTCATCGGCAAGTACCTGTAACTGTTTGATCGCAGCTGGACGATAGACATCTGCTGCGACCAGTAGAGCTGATTTGCCCTGATCCTTAAACCGGTTGGCTAATTTTACACAGGTTGCAGTCTTACCGGAGCCCTGCAAGCCAGCCATTAAGATTACGGTCTGGCCTTTTTTAGCGAATTCCAATGGGACGGGTTCATTACCAAGCAGTGTAGCCAGTTCATCATGGATAATCTTGATAAACTGTTCCCCCGGTTTCACTGATTTGAGAACTTTTGTCCCGGCAGACCGTTCTTGCACCCGTTTTACAAAATCTCGGGTGACTTGAAAATTCACGTCTGCTTCCAGGAGTATGCGACGAATTTCACGCGCGGTTTCCTGGATATTCTTATCTGTAATCTTACCGAGGCCGCGCAGGTTGCGCAGCACGGTATCAAACCGTTCTGTTATTTGATCGAACATTTTCTATAAAATTTGGATAGATCGGTTCTAAATAAGCCCGGGAAGTTACCGGTTAGGCCCGGCAATGACAAAAGAATTACAGTAAACGTAAAATCAGTAAAAAGAACCCCATTAAGGGTTAGGAGCCTTTAAGCAGGCCTTAATTTTTCCCGGGGACTTTGCAGCACATATCTAGTCCGGAATAGGCTTTTGGTTCTGCCGGTGTATCATTGGCATCATACCCAATAGCAGCAATCGCTTTTTCGATAACGCCTAAATCGATAACACCTGCTTTGTAAACCACTTTACCAACTTTCTTTTCCAGATCTACATCCACCTTAACAACGCCTTCTAACTTATCCAGACCGCTGGCAATTTTATCTGAACACATACCGCACTGAATGGTGTTTAAGGCGATTTCAGCAGTTTTATTTTCGCCCTCACCGCCGCAACCGGCCATTAAACCGAGAACGAGGCTGATTGTAATTAGTTGTTTCTTCATTTTTTCCTCTCTTTGGCTAATTAGATTTATTAATGCTCATGATCGTGCTCTTCCCCATCGATTTGCTCAGGTGAAAATTTAGGCAAAGTAAATGACTTACGGATACTGAAAGAAAACCCCCATGCATCTGTTCTACTTTGCACCTTGTCCTGTTCTTGACCAGCGACTGAAGTGGTAATATACACTGGTCCCCGGACTGATAAAGTAAGATAGTTACCGGCCCAACTCCAAGAAAGCCCGCCGCCAATATTTATGACACCACCTTCTGAATTCGGCGCTATCAACCCAGACCAAGTATCTACAGAACGGTATTGCCCAATGATTTGAACAAACGGTACACCTCTGAAAAGGATTTTTGTTTGTAAATAACCTATGAACACACTGCTCATTTGCAACCCCGGCTTATACCCATATTGATTGGTCTGCAAGGGGAAAACGACCTTCAAGAACCCGCCAGGGTAAATAAAACCTTGAGTTCGATTAAAATACTGAAATTCCAGTAGTCCTTTATACACCCCTTCGCCCAGATCAAAATGGGTATGTCTTTGCCCATTTCTACCCATTAAGAAGGGATCATCCTGCAATGTATTTTTAGATGGAATAATTAGGCCGGAACCTAGAAACATCCGTTGTCCTGGTCCAAATGTTGTATTTTCAAATAGATACCTTAAAGTCACGCGCGTATCACCCAGGCCTAATTTATGTTCATCGCGATGGTGGATATTCTCAACCCGATAATAGTCCATTGAACGATTACCAAGCATCATATCAACGCTCATGTTCCACTGCTCCGATATACCAAAAGTGGCATTGATTTCCGCAAGTTTTGAGCGCAGGTTACCTTTATGGTCACCCATACTATCAAGTTCACTATGCCACCATTCAATGTTTTGATATAATAAGTTAGAACCAAGAGTAAATTCACCCTTATCTAACCCAATACCGGAATTGGCCGTCCCGACCGGGAGGCTGGGATTGGCTCACATGGGTCATTGTCCCCAAAGCAACGCTGATAAAAGTGTTAAAAATATTGTAATTCTTAGCTTCATTTTCCTTGATCCTTTTTCCTATGGTATCCTACCAAAAACAGTAACCAAAACCACGCACCGGATTTATTGAATTTTTATTGAATAATCAGTGCCTGGCTATATTTAGTGCCCAAGCATTAAGATATTTTATTCTACTAGGCTAATAGAGGCAGGTTAAGGTGGCTTAAGAGGTAAGACATAGTGTCCTCTTCGTGTAAAACTTGAAATCCAGGATCCTGAACAATATCAGAAAATAATACCAATGCAAATTCTAATAGATCAGATTGCTGATATTTTTTTTGGATTGGCACTGAAATAACGGTAGTAAATACAATTTTACCACAGTCAACAGAACTGTGGCAAATCTGTTCAGGGTTTGGCTCACAGCAGGTAGCTGCCAAATCTGTACAGCAAGGCATGTTGCAAGCAGTGACCTGAACAAATGGGCCAACAGTAATAACCATCAGCACCGCAAGAAGAATGACAGTAATTATTTTCCGAAGCATTGGTAAAAAACTACGATAGATTACAAAAATTACCTAATGACCTTATTTTACCAACTTAGCCAGTTCACGAAAGCGTTCACCTGAGGCAACACCCTGTAATTCAAAGAGCACCATTTCCACACTCGTTTGGACCACACCCTCAAGAAGCATGCGCTCCAGCCCCAGTTGTTTATTGCTATCCGTACGGGATGAAACGGCATCTGCGGCCACATGAACCGCATAATCCTGATCCAGAAGGTCCATGGCTGTCTGGTAAACACAAACGTGAGATTCAATACCGGCCAGAATTATGTCATGGACATGCAATTCCTGCAAGCGCGCATTGAATTCTTCATTCCTAGCACAACTGAATACATCCTTGACAATCGGCTTCATATCCGGCAGCAGTTCTTGGATCTCAGAAATGGTCGGACCCAGCTTATCAGGCAGCTGTTCCATCCAGATAATGGGAATTTCCAACAATTTTGCACCGCTTATAAGAACTTGCAGATTTTTGATCAGATCTTCCCGGTCGTTCATGATCTGGGCGAGTTTACCCTGTACATCGATAATTACCAGAATTGTATTTTTTGGTTCAAGCATGGAATGGTATTTCAACTACTGTTTCCCAATTATCCACATTTGGCTCAGTTCGTATGGCAGCTATCTTATCCATTTTAAAGTAATTTTTCACGTGTAAATTACGAATAATATCCTCTTTCTGTTTACCAGGCATTTTCTTATATATCAAACTGATGTGGGGTAAAAATTCATAGGGTTGGCCCTCCGGGAATTGGCTAATAACCGCTTGCTGCAGTTGTTCCAATTCTGGTGATCTTATCAATTCGATGAATACTGTTTTCCAAATATTTTCCATATGGTTGATTTTTTCCTTGTCTACCACAAAGGAAATCGTATCCTCGGCAGATCGTTCAAGAATTTGCTTTAACTCTGCTACGGGCAGATCGGTTGAGCTGTATAAGGTACAATGAGGACTGAATACAGGAGCCTGATAAGAAGCTGCCAGGTTATTTATTATCGCTTGGAGATATTGTGCATCTTCCGGGGCCGGAATGAGACAGATAGAAGTCAACGACTGTTAATCCTGCTGCGCTTTGATAAGTTTGTCCAGGCGGTCGCGGATATCCAGTAGTTCGTGCCTCAATGAAGGAACCGGTTCTTGTGTCGGCCCCTCGCCTTTTAACCGGGCGATCATAGGTGTAACATAGCGTTCCGTAATGGGATCGCGGACAATGAGATCTTCCAGGTTCACTACCTGAGATTCATCGCCGTGGCGGCTCAATAACCGGGCAGCTGTGGTACGCACATCACGACTGGGATCAACCAATAATTCTTCAAACGTGGATATTAGTTCAGGGTGTTTTTTGGTGTGTTTGCCAATGGTTGAAACCACTGTTGAGCGGCAAGACCAAGGTGCCGTCCCATATTCAAGTAAAGCTTTAAGTCTTTTATAGTTACTGGTATTATATTTGCGTAAAGATCGGATCGCAGTTTTGCGAATCATATCACGGTGCGAATCCTGTTTCATGGCCCAATCGTACAGTGAATCAGCCGCAGTACTATCCACAGCAAACAAGGTGGTATAGGCATCATTGACCGTGTAATCATTATCCGCTGTCATCATCGTTTCAATCAAGAAATCTTTTACTTCCTTTGTTTTATAGCTGCTTAAACTACGAATACAGGCCCTTTTGACGCGGTTGTCCTGCCGGGGCATGGAGCTCATGAGAATTTCCGCCCCTTTTTTAGGTTTATACTTACCAAGCGCCTCTGCAGCCTCAACACGGACTCCGTAAAAAGGATCTTTCTGCAACGCATGCACCAGCGCATTTTCAATGGAACGCTTGCGCTGTTTTTTCTCCGCTAGTTTTTCAATAGCCCAGATACGGTCCAGTACGTGGGTTGCATGTTCAGATTGGTAGATTAATTCACTCTGTGTTTTGTTGAATACCATCCGCTTGGGAATGATATGCCCCTCATCGACAAGGACCATATTGGGATCCCGTATGGAGGGAATGAGAAAGGTGGATTCTTCCTCTTCAATCCAGATATCCTGGCGCACAATTTCACCATTGTCGATCAAAACAGTTATTGGCAGGCGAAACAGTGAAGAAGAAGCAACATCCTGGGTTTGACGAATGGTCAGTTTCACGTGTTTATTGCGGCGGTTGTATTTATACTTGATCTCTAATTCTGGTAAACCACCAGTATAGACCCACTGATCGAAAAACCATTCCAAATTCTGGCCGGTAACATCTTCAAAAACGCGCTTCAGATCCTGGGATTCCACATTCTTGAACTGGTAGGTCCTGGTATAGTGGCGAACGGTTCGCCAAAAGGCATCATAACCCAGCATATGCTGCAGCATATTCAAGACCAGGGCACCCTTGGCATAAATATTCGAATTGAAAAGATCCATGTCTGATTCATAGTAATACTGGACCATAGGCCGGCGCTTTGATTCATCTGCCCAGCGGACGCTGGAAAGCATCCAGCGACGGCCATATTCGGCCGCATCCCTGCCATGGTCGTATTCGCCCCAGGCATAGGTCAGGAATGTAGCGAAACCTTCGTTAAGCCAGGCATTGGCCCAGTTCCGGGTAGTAAGCATATCGCCGTACCACTGGTGGGCAATTTCGTGGGCCACCAACCGATCGCTGGTATGGTCCGGACGAGCACGATCTGTATGCATCGTACCGGAACTCTGGTGGATCAGGGTGATATTCTCCATGCCACCCCACATAAAATCGTCGATAATAATCTGATCCAGTTTCTCATAGGGGTACGAAACACCGGTATGTTCATTGAAGAAAGCCACTATCTCCGGTGTCCGATCGAAGGAGCGTAAGGCATCTGCGTCGCTGAATTCAGGCGTTACCCAGTAGCCAATGGAAAGATCGCCATAGCTATCCTCTACCCTACGAAAATCGCCAATGACAAAAGAAATCAGGTAGCTGACCATAGGGAAATGCTCGTGCCAGTGAAAGGTCCGGGTGGCGCCCTTATCGGTCATACCCACGAATTCACCATTCGATACAGCGGTGTAGGGTGTATCCACTGTCAAAATAACCTCAAAAGTGGCCCGGTCATTGGGATAGTCCCAAAGGGGCACCCAATTGTGGTTATCCATTCCTTCACCCTGGGTCCAGGCCTGGTTATTCTTATCTGGATACGCTTTATCGGAACGGACAAAATAGAGACCTTTTTTCGGTTTGGCGCTATAATCAATGGAAAGTGTCAGTGTATCATCAAATCCGTAGGTACGGTCCAACTCAATATTCAGTTTGGGTCCATTCAGTGAGTATTCCAGCGGTCGATTATTGTTGATCAACACCTGCTGTATTTCCGTATCCTCGCAATCTAGCTGGATAATGTAGAGGTCCGTGCGCAGGGAACTCATTATATGGGTTACATTACCGGTTACTGTACTATCATCCAGATCGACGCGAATATCAATCTTGGAATGATGAATATCCACATAACGGTCCGGCGTAGGGTTGTAGGGTGCATCGCCAGCGAAACCAGCAACAACTATTGCTAAGATAAATGAAGCTATTATTTTCAAGGGACCTACTCCAGATGAGGGCCAAACTTACAATGGTGTTAATTTGCTAACAATAATAGGAATTAAAGGTCAATAGTCTAAAATATTAAATACCGGGATGGGCTTCAATAATTCATCGCCATTTAGGCCCTTAAGTATAATCAAAAAAGCATAGCTTAAAATTTCCCCTTGTAATTTTTGAACAACACTACCGGTAGCTTTGGCTGTACCACCTGTTGCCAGCAGATCATCAACAATTAATACTTTATCACCCTTATTTATGGCATCAATATGCATTTCTATCGCATCAGTGCCGTATTCCAGTGCATACTCCTCCGCAATGGTTTCACTGGGCAATTTTCCCGGCTTTCTAGCTAATACAAATCGGCAACCCATTCTCAGAGCTAAAGGTGCAGCGAATATAAAACCTCTACTTTCAATGCCTACTATAACGTCTATTTCTTTATCCTTAAACGCACTATAAAAAGCTTCAATTGCCTCTCCGAAAGCATCCTTATCCTGCAATAATGTTGTTATATCTTTAAACTGAATCCCTGGTTTTGGAAAATCTGGTACATTCCTGATACTATTTTTAATTCTATCGATATCCATTTATTATTCTTTTCCGCAGTTTTTACTAATTAATGGAATAGCATGCTCAATCAATTTCTTTACGTTATGGACATTTTTTTCCATAACGGCATATATCATTTCCATCGTTACTTCTTCCTCGCTTTCATGCCAGCAATCATAATCCGTACTCATAGCCATACTTTGGTATTCCAATTCCAATTCTCGCGCCAAAACAACCTCTGGTACGGTAGACATATTGATGATATCACAACCCCAGGCCCGAAACATCATACTTTCGGCTTTGGTGCTAAATCGTGGACCCTCAATTGTTACAACCGTGCCGCCATCATGGTGGTCAAATCCCAAAGAAGCACAGGCTTGTACCAGACAATTGCGCATTCCGGCACTGAACGGTTCACCCATAGACACATGTTGGACCTTCGATCCATCAAAATAAGTACTAATGCGCTTAGTTGTACGATCAATAAATTGATCTGGAAAAACAAAATGTCCGGGTGCAATTTGTTCCCGTAATGATCCACAGGCAGTGGCAGCAAGAATATGAGTACAGCCCTCTTCCTTTAAACCCCAGATATTAGCCCGATAATTGACATTGGTTGGATTAATAGAATGTCCCGGTCCATGGCGGGAAAGTATTACTATAGAAATATCTGCTATATTTCCCAAAATCAATTTAGAACTGGGATCACCATAGGGTGTTGAAATTTCTTTTGAAGTAAAATCAGATATAAATGCTGGATCTTCCATGCCCGACCCACCAATAATACCTATCTTCAAGTCAGTCGGCATTGCGCTGCTCCTCTAGTGATTCTTTGTAGGGATATCTTGCCACACCTTTTTCTGTAATAATCCCATTTATTAATTCTGCAGGTGTTACGTCAAATGCCGGT
>CAJXWT010000002.1 GCA_913062595.1 uncultured Fidelibacterota bacterium | reverse complement strand
GTACCTTGGCATCAGGATCCAGTAAATCTGGTGATGCGGTTACCTTTAGCAGCGTATCAATATCTGATGGCTATCTGGCAATTGGTCAGGCCACAGATAGTGATGCCTATTTAACACCATATGTAACCATTAGTGGTAATGCTGGTTTTCGGATGATGAGCAGTTTTGTCGCCGGGACTATCTATGATGATATACTGGATCCACTTTGGATCCAGGGTATGACCGGTGCAGATGACACCAATGGTGATGCCAATGTCTGGACCTATGATCCTTCTGGATCTGGCAGCTGGGATGCTTTAACCAATATCAGTACCGCATCCTTAACAGCAGGAAAGGGATTTTTGGTGTACGTATTTACCGATGTAGATAATGACGGTGATGATGATATCTCTGGCGGTGTGAAGCTGAATGTAAATGGTACAGAGAATAGTGCCCTTAGTGTTAATACTACTGCAAGTAAATATAATCTGCTGGGTAATCCATTTAATGTTACCATTGATGCGGATCAATTGTTCAGTGATAATGGTACGACCAATTGGAACTCAGTGGTCTATGTCTGGAATGATGCGGCTAGTGATTACTATGAATGGAATGGTTCAGCTGGGGATCTATCTAATGGCTTAATCGCTCCCTACCAGGGTTTTTGGGTAGAAGCTAAGAGTGGCGGTACAAGTTATTCGTTTACGGCAAACTCTAGATCTGGGTCAACAGGTACTTTTTACAAAACTGCATCCGATAGTTCTGGTAGTATGTACTTCACCATCACAGCAGGTGATAAGAGTGACAATATGTTTGTATCCTTTATGGATAATGGTTCACAACACCTTGATCCTGCCGATGCCGATAAACTACTACCCATGTCCGCCGGTGACCGGGTAGTGGGTGTAAGCTATGCCGAGAATAATAGCTTAGGTATCAATAATCTCCCCTATGCATACGCAGGAACGATATCCATTCCTTTAGATGTGATCTATCTAACCGTAGATGATGGCAGTAATTTTGTTACCCAGGAAGAAACAGTGACCATGACCTGGGATCTCAATGAACTACCAGAACATATAACCATGACACTAACAGATAATACTACGAATAGTATAATTGATCTTACCCAGCAAAGTGAATTAACCTTTACTACGATAGCAAAGGGTAGTTTTCCATCATCCGGAAACGAAGCTGTATCAATTTATCCGGAATTAGGCAGCAGTCACTTTACTGTAGATATTTCCTACAGTGAACTGGCTATGGATAATACAGCGGGTACACTGCCAATAGGATATGCCTTGCACCAGAACTATCCTAATCCCTTTAATCCGACTACGACATTACGATATGACATCCCAGAGAACAGTCATGTGACCATCACTATTTACGATATGTTGGGCAGACAGGTAAAAACCCTAATTAACCAGACCCAAGATGCTGGTTACAGGTCAGTTATCTGGAATGCCACCAATGACTACGGTAAACCAGTGAGTGCTGGTATCTATCTATATCAAATACAGGCTGGTGAATACATTAGCACTAAGAAGATGGTGCTGCTGAAATAGGGATCAGTCTAGGTCTCTTCCCAGGCTGGACACAGAAATTCTCGATAGTCGCAGTTTCGACAGCTAAAATCACCAGGTTTTGTAGGAAATTCGTAGCTGCGTATTCCAGCGGCTACTACTGCGACCTTTTCCATTTGTTTGTTCAGATCTTCTGTTTCAAATACATGACTTTCCAGGGGATCATCCGGATGACGCAGGAAATGGAAGATCGTGCTGCCCGGTTTGCCAATGACGCCTTCAACCGCATCCCGCTTTAAGGCTTCGGCGTATAAAGCCAGTTGCAGACTACCTTTGGCTTTTTCCTTATTCTTGCTGGTCTTGTAATCCACCACGGCCAGGCGATTGCCTTCCTGATCAATACGGTCGATCTTCCCGGATATCATGACCTGCAGTTCATCAATGGTAAAACTGAATTTTCGCTCCCGGGCCACTACTTGCGGGGGGTGATGTTGAATATACTGGTGGTAAGCGGTGAGCAGTTCCCGGGCCTGGATCTTGAATTCTTCTTCTCGTAGCAGGTATTCGAAGGCATCGGTGCGCCAGTGTTTTTCCTGCAATTGCAAGAGGTATTCCAGGCTCTGGTCTTCGGCACCGTGGAATTCATCCAGCACATTGTGGATGGTAATACCGAATTCCATGGTGACGCGGGTTTTACGTTCCGGTACCTTGTCAATATGTTTGAGACGATATTTGTAGGGGCAGGTCTCGTAATCGCCAATACTACTAGCGGAAAGTTTCAATAAATTTGTCGATACAGGCTGGCTAGACGCTGTTTCGGATGAATTCTCTTTTTCCAGGTGTTGCATCTCGACCAGGATCTGGCTGGCATTATCGTACTGATGGGCAGCGATCTCGCGGCTTAGATCCACCAAAAGACGCTGTTTCTGTTCGGTTAATTTTGGTTGTTGCAATGCTTCTTCAGTGATGGTCATAGCACGAATCTCCATAGTTTCTGGGTGATCAAGTTCTAATTCTTTGGTAAAGATTGACTGGTATTTGGCCGGACCGTATAGATACAGCTCATCCTCGGCCCTTGTACAGGCTACATGAAACACCCGCCGCTCTTCTTGCAAATGGACTTCATCTGCAGCGGCTGTATTTGCCGCGGACCATTTTTTCCAGGTTTCCGGGATACGATCCAATACTTTGGGACGCCGCAGCCGCATGGGGAAGCTTCCGGCCCTGAGGAAGGGCACGATCACAATAGGAAATTCCAGGCCCTTGGCCTGGTGTACTGTCAACACCTGTACGGCTGCCTGCTGGTCATACTCCAGCGGCTGAGCCGCATCTAGGGTCAGGTTCATCTGCAGTATATTCATGTAATGCAGCCAGCTGCTCAGGGAAGGTTCCGTTTCAATGGTGGTAAACCGTTCTGCCAGTGACATGATCCGCGCCATATTGGCCAGATTCAAGCGTTCCCGATAGCGGTAATTGCTCCGCAATTGCTGCAGCCGCGGTGTTTGCTTCAGGATCGAAAGGATGGTCCAAACCATCTCATCCGGTCCGGGTTTTTGTCTGAGCGCGTCCAGCAGCTTTTCCCGCGCGGACAATACCCATGAAACGGTCGTATTATCTTTAGCCTGTACGGCTAAGGCAGTCATCCGTTCCATAATTGAGGCCCGCTGACACTCGTTATAAAATTTGGAGGTCCAGTCATGCCCAAGATGGGTTTTGAGTATCCGAAATAATCCAGCTTCAGCCTGTTCATCTTCAACAATAAGATGGCCCCAGGCCAGCACATCCTTGACAATGGGTACGTTAAAAAATTTCTCCACGTGAATATCTACTGGTATTGCCGCCTGCTGCAGCGCATCAGCCATACTTTTTACGTGGCCCCAGGAACGGCAGATGATGGCCACATCACCAAATAGGCGATTTTGGTTTTCCACCAGGTCACGAACCAATAAAGGCACCCCCCTGATCGTATCTTTTGATTCTGTAACGAACCAGATCGGTTTCGGTCCGTTTTTGGGCAATTCCTGCGGACGAGAGAGGATTTTTTTCTGTCGATCGGTATTGCGGATTATGGAAGCGTTAGACAGTTCAAGGATCTCGCTTGATGAACGATAATTTTCCACCAGTTTTACCGCTGCGTAGTTGGAGTAAGACCGGTAGCGGTCCTCAAAATCCTTGATGTTGTAATAATTGGCGCCGCGAAAACTGTAAATGCACTGGTCTTCATCGCCAACAACCGTTATGCTGGGGGTGTCCCCGGCAATAAGATTAATGATCTTATTCAGAGCATAATTGTTATCCTGATACTCATCGATAAAGATATGCTGGTATTTATCCCGTACTATATTCAGGATATGAGGGTGCGTATTGAGCATGGACCAGCAGTCCAGGATCATATCTCCGTAGTCCACTACACCCAGTTCGTTCTTTTTATCCTGGAAAAAATCAAATAGTTGTACCAGGTCAGCAAGCTGCAGCAGTACATCTTCCTGGTCTGCATCGGCATGTAAGTTGGGGAAAATATCCTTGATCACAGCTGTGGATAGCACAGCTGGATTGTATAGTTTCCTGATATCTGCAGGGGCTAGTAATTCGTCCCTAATGCGGTCAATAAAGGGGATGAATGACCCGGTTATGGCACCATACGGATTGGCTCGAAAAATACGGGACTGGATAAATATTAGCTGGTCAAAATGATTGATAAAGAAATAGGTAATATCCTCTTCTTGCCAGAGCAGTTTTTCCGCATTGGCGTCTATAGCATGTTCGCGTACCAATGCATTACAAAAACCGTGGAATGTACTGATTGTTATATCATCTGCCGATGGTCCGATCAAATTACGGATCTTTTGCCTGATCTCCGACGTTGCTTTCTCTGTGAAAGTTAGCAGTAGCATATGCACCGGAAGTGCTTGTTTATTTTGGATCAGGTGGTTTACTCGATGCAGTAATGTGGTCGTTTTTCCGGTGCCGGCTCCGGCGAGGATCATTAGAGGTCCGGGCGGGTTGTGAATGGCTGTTTTCTGGGCAGTATTTGGTTTAAATGAAACGGGGACCGATTTCATAAACAAAATTAGACAGGAATCCCCGTAATGTCAGGGCGCAAGTTTGGTATTTTACTATTAATTGTTTTCTATTTAACCTTTCCACGACCCATGCGTCTAATCTGGTAATAATGGATGAAAACAGACCGAGAACTAATACAGGAATTTCAAAGGGGCAGCGATGCAGCATTTAATGAACTCGTGCGTAAATATCTGGATTTGGTTTACCACTTTTTTCAAAAGATTACCCCTGATAAGATGGAGGCCGAAGACCTGGCTCAGACAGTTTTCATTAAACTATTTAAGGCCCTTAAAAAGTTTCGATTTGAATCCGAGTTTAATACCTACCTGTACCGTGTTAACATCAATACAGCCAACACCTACTTCAAAAGGAATAAATGGCGCAATATGCTCCATTTGGACCAGGTGCCGGACCCCGGTTATGTGGATACTTCACAGGATAGACAGTGGCGAAAAGAGGAAGTATGGGCGGCAGTGGGTCAGTTGCCGAAAAAACAACGTCTTGTGGTCATGATGCGTATATCTCAGGCATTACCGTTCAAGGACATTGGTAATATTCTTGATATGACCGAAGGTTCAGCAAAAGTAAATTATCACCACGGTATTAAGCGGGTAAAATCGCTTTTAGGAAACAACAAATGAATTTTGAATCAAAACTGCGAAAAACATTTTCCAACACTAGCGAGATGCTTGATCCAGAGCAGTTTATCAATAAATTAACCACAGCCAGATACGCGCAGGCCCTAAAGCGCAGTCAGGCGATTTCTGGGTATTTAGCGATGGTAGTGGTATTAGTCGTGGGGATCCTCGGCTATAATGAATTAGATCAGGGTGCCATTTTGATGGAGGGCAGTTATTATTACAGCACAAACATTATTTCTGATCAGGATGAGGACAGTGAATATTTTGATGATCTGGCCCTCTATATCATAGAACAGGAAGAGGATATTTGGATGGCTTTTTCCTTTCTTGACGAAATAGAATATGATAAAATTGTTAACCTCATGGAGAATGAATCATGAAGATAAGCAACATTGCATTAATTGGTATATTATTAAGTACTTCTTTATTCGCTCAGCGTGACCGCAGAATGGAAGATCGCGATGGTGACGACCGTGGTCGTATGCAAATGTATGCCATTTGGAAACTTACAGAAAATCTTGACTTGGATGAGAAGCAGGCCGAGGTATTTTTTCCGAAACTTAACTCTCACAAAGCTGAAATGGAGGAAATGGGAAAAGAGAGAAGAAATATTTGGGCAGATGTGGTTGTAAAGGCCAGAAAGGGAGAAAAGGTCACCGATAAGGAACTAGAAATAGCTAGGAATAAATCCAAAGCTTTGGAAAAGAAGATAAATGCCGAAAAAGAGAAATTTGCGAATGGACTTTCAGATGTCTTAACTAATGAACAACAGGTATTGTTTCATATTTTTGGGCACGAAATGGTAAGTGATGCGAAAGAGCGCATGCGGGACCATCGTAAACGGGGCAAAGATATGGGTGGATATAAGAAAAAGCGTAAAAGATGGTAAATCATTAGGAATATGTGAATCTGTAGATATGCCCGGTGAAAATCGGGCATTTTTGTTTATGGTGGTTGGTGTGTCCAATTCTTTGGAGATAACTTCTGCCCGCATTATTTACTGATAAAAATGAATAAGATATACAATTTTAGTGCTGGGCCAGCCGTATTGCCAGGCGGAGCGCTCCAGGATACTGCTGCTGCGGTGGTGAATTACAAGAATAGCGGCATGAGCCTGCTGGAGATGAGTCACCGCTCCCAGCCTGTAGTTAATCTGATGGCAGAGACCAACAGTCTAGCAAGACGTTTACTGGCGGTACCGGATAACTATCATATTATTTGGTTGCAGGGTGGTGCGTCGACCCAGTTTTCCATGATACCCATGAATCTACTTCCAAAAAACGAGACCGCTGATTATACCGATACAGGTTCCTGGGCGGCAAAGGCCCAAAAGGAAGCGCAGGCATATGGTTCAGTTCACGTAGCTTGTTCAACAAAAAATAGTATATATGATCATATAAATAAGGATTTACAGCAATCATCTAAAGCAATATATTTACATATTACCAGTAATAATACGATCTATGGCACCCAATGGAAAACTTTCCCTGAGACATTAAATCCTGAAGGATATCTTGTCGCCGATATGTCTTCGGATATTTTCAGCCGTCCCGTGGATTTCAATTCATTTGGCCTGATTTACGCCGGTGCCCAGAAGAATATGGGGCCTGCAGGTGTTACGATGGTCATTATCAGGGATGATATCCTGGGGAAAGTAGATCGACACATCCCCACGATGCTGGATTACAATACCCATATTGATAAAGGATCGGCCTTCAACACACCCCCTGTTTCGGCGATTTTTGTCGTTAACAGGACACTGCACTGGCTGGATGATCTTGGCGGTATCCGGGTCATTGAACAGAGAAACAAGGTGAAAGCGGATAAACTTTACGCTGAAATTGAACGAAATTTACTTTTTAAGAGCCCCATAGCCGAAGAGGATCGATCGCTAATGAATGTTCCCTTTGTTTTCGCAGAAGATGGGGATGAAAAAGAATTCCTTGATTTCTGTACTAAGCATGGTCTTATGACTTTAAAAGGGCACAGGTCTGTTGGTGGATTCCGGGCTTCGATCTATAATGCCATGCCCGAAGCGGGTGTGGATGCGCTGGTTGCCGCCATGCGGGAATATGAATCCCAGCACAGCTGAATCATTTATCCATAAATAATTTATCCAGCTTTGGTTTGATTACGATCCTGCAGTAGGGTTGGTTCGGGTTATTATCGTAGTAATTGTTATGGTAATCTTCGGCTGGCCAGAATTGATCCAGGGTAGTAATTTCCGTCACAATGGGATTTGAGTATGCTCCCGAATTGTCAAATTTTTCCATGGATCTTTCCGCTGCGGACCGTTGCTCCTCATTATGGTAGAATATAGCCGATCGATATTGCGTGCCGACATCATTGCCCTGACGGTTGCGGGTTGTGGGATCGTGTGACTGCCAAAACATGGTGAGGAGTTCATCAAAGGAAATGGTTGCGGGATCAAACGTTATTTGAGCCACTTCGACATGTCCGGTCATGCCCGTGCAAACCTCTTTATAGGTGGGATTATCTTTGTCACCGCCGCAATAACCAGGCACAACGTCTTTCACGCCTTCCAAACGCTGAAACACTGCTTCTACGCACCAAAAACAACCGGCACCAAAGGTAGCTTTTTCTGATTCTTTCATTGTTTCTTCTCCATGGACTATTGATAGCAATAATACAAAACAGAGTGATAATTTAATGGTCTTCACATCTAGTAATTTAAACTTTATAATTAGTCATCACAAAACAGCAATTATGCTCAATCAATTGATAGTTGTTTACCAAAATTGTATTGTAATTTTGCGCCCTGATATTTATCAATAAGGGCAATAATGCTAACCATTAGTGTACTCAAAGAAACTGTAGCAGACGAAAAAAGGGTAGCCTTGGTACCAGAAAGCGTTAAACGTCTCGCCAAGCAAGGAATTACAATTCTCATCCAAGAAGGTACAGGTATTGAAGCTGGTTTCAGGCCAAAGGACTACGAAGCTGCGGGCGCAGCCATTGTTGCAGATTATGATGAATTATTGAAAGAAGGGCATATTTTCCTCAAAGTACAGGTTGTTTGCTTGCAGGATGGTATGCTTGAACTTGTGGATCCATTGGCTAAAGGTTCCGTGATTATTGGCTTTATGAGTCCCTTTAAATACATTCATAATATTCAATCGTTGGCTGAGCGAGAGCTGACTACATTTTCCATGGAACTTGTGCCACGTATTTCCCGGGCCCAACGAATGGATGCGCTTAGCGCCATGAATTCGGCAGCAGGGTATAAGGCAGTATTATTAGCTGCTAGCAGATTGAATAAGTTTTTTCCCTTAATGATGACTGCTGCAGGTACCATCTTACCGGCCAAAGTACTTGTCATCGGTGCTGGTGTGGCTGGATTACAGGCCATTGCTACTGCAAAGCGTCTGGGCGCGCGGGTAAAAGCGTTTGACACGCGACCAATCGTTAAAGAGCAGGTAGAGAGTCTGGGGGCTGAATTTGTTTCTCTGGAAACAAGCCAAGATGCGGAAACGGCCGGTGGTTACGCGGAAGAAATGACGGAAGATTTCTACCGGTATGAACATGCTATAATTGGCGAACACCTACCTGATACGGATGCGGTCATAACCACAGCACAAATATTTGGGAAAAGAGCCCCTCTGCTCATTACAGAAGAAATGTTACAGTCTATGCGCCATGGATCTGTGATTGTTGACCTTGCTGCTGAGCAAGGTGGTAATTGTGAGCTTACAGTGCCGGGTAAGAATGTTGAACGCCATGGTGTGAAAATACTTGCTCCGCTTGATCTGCCATCGAGTTTATCCTACCACACCAGTGAAATGTTCAGTCGCAATGTTGCTGCTCTATTAGGTGAAATGCTGAATGAAGGGGAACTGAATATCGATCCAAATGATGAAGTGATTGCCGGCACAATGCTGACCCACGAAGGGAAGATAATGAACCAGCATGTGATTGACCTTTTGGATCGTGAAGAGGAGGAAAAATCATGAATGCGCAATTATTAGTTGAAATTTATGTGTTTGTTCTAGCTGTATTTGTGGGATTTGAAGTTATCTCTAAAATTCCCCCAACACTCCATACGCCCCTCATGTCCGGCTCAAATGCGATATCCGGGATCACGATTGTAGGAGCCTTGCTGGCTGCAGGGTCATTGCCGGGGACATTAAGCGGCACTCTTGGTCTGATCGCAATTATACTGGCCATGATCAATGTGGTCGGCGGCTTTATGGTTACGGGCCGTATGCTAAAAATGTTCAAAAAATAAGATAATCGTGCAGGATATTTTTATACCCATTATTTATCTGTTCTCAGCCGTTCTTTTCATCCTGGGCCTGCGACAACTTTCGCATCCGCGAACAGCTCCGAAAGGAAACACTACGGCTGCTATTGGAATGCTATTAGCTGTTACCGCTACATTATTAAACAACCAGATCCTTGACTTTCAAACAATCTTTATTGGTATAGTGATTGGCAGTGCAATTGGTGCAGTATTGGCCAAGAGGGTGGAAATGACATCCATGCCGCAGCTGGTTGCGCTTTTTAATGGGTTTGGCGGTAGTGCCTCATTGCTGGTCGCTGCTGCGGAATTCTATAAGGGTGAACCATTGCTGGTTTTTACTCTAGCAACAATCATACTCAGTGTGCTGATCGGTGCCATAACATTTTCTGGTAGTTTAGTGGCCTTTTCGAAACTCCAGGGCATTATGCGTGGTGCACCAATAAAATTCAGTGGCCAACATAGTTTTAATGGCCTATTAACTGGAGTTGTTGTCTTATTGGCCGTTTATGCTGTTTTGGATCCTGCGCAGGCAAGTAATGCTGTATTGGCCATAATAGTCATAGCGCTATTACTTGGGATTTTATTCGTAATTCCAATCGGCGGTGCCGACATGCCCGTCGTGATCTCAATGCTGAATTCTTTTTCTGGACTTGCAGCATGTTCCACTGGTTTTGTGATTCAAAATGATGCCCTTATAATCAGTGGATCTCTTGTCGGTGCCAGTGGTATCATTTTGACCGATATCATGTGCAAAGGAATGAACCGTACGATCTGGAATGTACTTTTTGCCGGCGTTGGCTATGATGCTGAGGCGAGTCCCTTAGAAGTAGATCCGATGAAAACAGTAAAATCGTATGAACCAGGGGACACGGTAGTAATTTTTGAAAATGCCAAGCAGATTATAATTGTGCCTGGTTACGGTCTGGCTGTAGCTCAAGCACAATACATGGTTCATGAACTGCAGGAATTACTGGAAGGGAAGGGTGTTATAGTAAAATACGCAATTCATCCTGTTGCTGGTCGGATGCCGGGCCATATGAATGTTTTACTTGCGGAAGCAAATGTACCCTATGATAGTCTGTATGACCTGGATCAAATTAACCCTGAATTCGAGGAAACGGATGTAACCTTGGTGATTGGAGCAAATGATGTGGTTAATCCCGCTGCCCGGCATGACACTAATAGTCCTATTTTCGGTATGCCTATTCTCGACGTAGATAAGAGTCAGACCGTATTCGTGCTAAAACGCAGTATGAATCCTGGGTTTGCCGGCATCGAGAATGAATTATTTTATAATGATAACACCATTATGATCTTTGGTGATGCCAAGGATACTGTATCAAAACTGGTATCCGAACTGAAATAATTCAAGTAGTAATTTTATCATAAGGACCTAAAATTTAAAATCATAATCAAAATCCACGCCCATAACTGATGACGCAACCATCCAGAAGTAAGATAATGGAACTGGAGGTGATGGTTGCTGATGTCATCCAAGAGGCACATGATACAACGACGCTGGTCTTGTTTACAGGAAATGATCATATGGATTACCTCTCTGGTCATTTTTTGACGATTGATCCCCATCAATTCGAAGCACTGGGACGCTGGATTGCTTTTCTAGAGGACGTAAAAGGTAAGAAAGAACTACCGCGGGCCTATTCCATGGCGAGCGCTCCTGATGAACATTATTTAGCCATAACAGTTAAGGAAGAACGCTATGTGCCGGGCTACACAAAATATCCACCTCTGCTATCACCAATATTGGCCCAGCGTACAGCTACAGGACGAAAAATGCTAGTTACCGGCTTTACGGGACCGTATACGCTGCCCAAGGAAGGTAAAACCCCAAGTTCTATTCTTCATATTGCCGCAGGAAGCGGTATCGTACCTAATTGGAGCATTTTGAAATTTGGTTTGCGTAATCATCCGGAAATGATACAAACACTTTTGTACAGTAATAAAACATGGTTAGATACAATTTATGGTGAAGAACTGATCAAACTACAGAAAGAGTTCCCTGACCAATTAGATATTAAGTTTTTTATAACTCGGGAAAACCCGCCATTATCAACTAATGCTGCAGTAGTGGGAGGCCGTATTGATAAGCTGACCATTGAAAAAGCCATCGAACAGCTTGATGATCCACTGGTTTATGTCTGTGGGCCTGCTAATACGGTCCATGATAAAAAGCTCGCCAAAGAGAGCAATGAATCCCTAAATCCGCGATTTATGGAATCAACATTGGGTTATTTATCAGAAATTGGCATAGACAAATCCCGTATAAAGCGTGAAAGCTACGGTTAAGCACGTAAATTGCTGTAAAACAGTACCCATTTTCCTGTAAGTAACTATCTTCCATAAACCGTTTAATGTGCAAAGGGTAGTCATGATCCTAATTTATTGTACAATTAAAAGGCCAGATTTTCTTGGTGAAAATTGTTGATTTACCAAAGAAGGTTTGGCAGTAAAAATTAATTTCACTGAATAACAGTATGGAGATATTATTCATGAAACAGACTAGCGAAAAAAGACAATCGGGCTTCACCATGATCGAAATTATGGTTGTGGTGGTCATCGTGGCTATTCTGGCAGCTATAGCTGTTCCGACATATTTACGATATGTGGAAAGCGCAAGGGCTACAGAAGCAAAAAGTGTAATTGGAAACATTGATAATGCTGCGAAGATGTATTACCAGACCTATGGTGAATGGCCAACAGATGTTGAGGAATTGGAAAATTCTGGACAACTTGAAGTAGATCGATCTACCAAACGCAAGTGGGTGTTTGAACTGCAGCTATCGGACCAGGGAGGTAGAATTATAGCTACCAGCACTGGCGATATGGATGGTGGCGAAGGTCGTGTTGTAGAATTTGACCGAGAATCTGGTGATTACAGAGGATATGGTACAACCGAAAGAGAAAGTTAATGGAAATAAATAAGCTACTTACTTATGCCCTTGAATCAGGGGCTTCTGATCTGCATTTGAGTTCGGGTTCCATTCCCATGGTACGGATTAATGGCATCATGAAACCATTAAATATGTCGTCAACAACAGATGAGGATATGGATTCCATTTTACCGCAAGTGATGAGTGATGATCAGATAGCGAAATTCCAGGATCGGAAGGAGATCGATTTCAGTGCCCGTTTAGATGGAAAAGGAAGATTCCGGGTGAATTTTTTTCAACAAATACGCGGTCTCGCTGCCGTATTTCGCGCAATTCCTGAAATCCCAAAAGGATTTGAAGAATTGGCACTCCCACCTATTCTGGAAAGCATGTCCATGCTTGATAGAGGACTGATTCTGTTAACAGGGCCGACCGGGTCCGGTAAAAGTACAACACTCGCTGCCATGGTGGACTACATGAACCAGAATCGTGAATGTCATATCATCACAATTGAAGATCCAGTAGAGTATTTTCACCATTCAAATCAATGCCTGATTAACCAGCGTGAGTTGGGCGCATCGACCCATAGTTTTGCTAATGCACTTCGATCAGCGTTGCGGGAAGACCCTGACGTCATCCTGGTGGGTGAAATGCGTGACTTGGAAACTATTTCACTGGCGCTTACTGCTGCAGAAACGGGTCACCTGGTGCTGTCAACACTGCACACAGCCAGCGCGGTAAAGGCCGTTGACCGTATCATCGATATATTTCCTGCTAGTCAAAAAGGCCAAATCCGTTCCATGATGTCTGAAAGTCTAGAGGCAGTAATTGCACAAAAGTTATTGCAGACTAAGGATAAAAAAGGTCGTATCCCCGCTCTGGAAATCATGATTGCAACTACGGCAATTCGAAACCTCATTCGCGAAGACCGCATTTACCAAATTCCTTCTGTGATGCAGGCTGGAGGTGTGGAAGGAATGCAGACCCTGGACCAAGATTTACAAAGGCTGGTATCCCAAGGAAAGATCCGGCGTGCAGCGGCGGCTCAGATTGCCGAGAATCCAAGATTATTCGGTAGTAATGTATTATAGAACATTACAACATCGATTTCAGCAGGGGTTCTCCTTCATTGAAGTTATGATTGGCGTGCTTATCGTAAGTATTGCTGCCTATGGTATGGTAGTGGGAGCCACCCATGCCCGTGGTGAATTGCGGGCCATTGCCGTGAAAGAGAGAGCTACAGAAGAATTACTGAGTTTTGTGGAAACGATGAAGGGTCGTATCGCTGACGGAAAATTGTCAATTATTGAGCGGTCGGGAGATCTGCAGGGAGAAACAGTTTATTTATTTGGCAATAAACATAGTCAAACAAAACTCGCAGCGAAGATTTATTATGAGCCTATAACAATATTATACACTGATTCTACCAGCAATGTTGATCGTTTCGTGCTCAAATCCTGGATTGAGTGGGAAGATTTTTCGACACCGGCAAATAAGGTGGTAAAACGGGAAGAGATTGAAATGGTAATGATGGAGTTTCCTTTGTGAATAAAACAAAATCCATGCGCTGGGCATCGGGATTAACACTAGTTGAGTTAGTGACCACAATTGTGATACTAGGGATAATCATGACCGGTTTAGGGCTAAGCCTTCGTACGGTAACATATCATTACCAGGATGATAGCGTATTATTGGATGTTCACAATTATGGTAATGTAGTTATGCGCGAGATAATGAAAGAAATAAGCTTGGCCCGGATTATCAATAAGGAACAGGTTGATGGATATTCACGAATATCACTCAAGAAATATGATGTTTGGGGTAATGAGACATCTACGACTATTACTGCCAATGCGTCGGAAGGAATTTTATTTAATTATCAGGATCCTTTGAACGGCAAGCTGCATTTTCCTACTAAAGGGCGTTTCCGGGGGAATAATCAGCGTACCATAACCTTAAAAGATTTCTATGCCGAAGAGGTTGATTTCATTCGGCCAAACTTGGCGAGATACGCTAATTCGACCTGGAATATTAATATGGATATTGAAGTTGAATCTTCCGTCGCTCCGGGGGGCACGGTGAAGGAGTTAGTACAGTTTCAACGGACAGCATTTATGCCCAATCGATATATTAGCCCAAGATCTCTTGTAAGTGGACCGGAAGGAAGCTGATGCGAAACTATTGTAAAGGTATGGCTACACCTACTGCTGTCATATTCACAATGGTCAGTATGTTAATTACTGCTGGTTATCTGAAATATGCCATGTCTGCATCTGTATCCCAAAAATATCGATTTGAAGAAGCCAAAGCACTGCTTATGGCTGAAACAGGGATCAATACCGAAGCATTGCCTGTTTTACCAAAATTAGTGGATCAATCTGTAGTGTTAGCTGCGGACGGTGTTTTTTTGGAAGGAATGGGTTTTTACCGCAATGTGGTTTGTTCCACATATGTAAGCCTGGAAGATGGTCGTACTATTTTTCATGCTCGTGGATCTGGTATCAGCGAATTCAGAAACACCTTAGGCAAACCAGTAAGGATTGAGCGCATGGCAGAAATGAATCTGGTTGCTGAAGATTTTTCAAAGTTTATGTATTTCACGAACTCGGAAGAGCCTGGCGGAGGTCCACAGCTCGGTAGCTACGTGTCATTTGGTGGAAGTGACGTTTTAGAAGGCGTAGTTCATACCAATGGCCAAATGACCATGAGCCAATTTGGGTGCCCGGATTTCACCCAGGCGGTTGTTTCCGCAGCCAATGGGATAAACTTAAATAATTGTAATGACCAGAATTGGGGCTCTGTGGACGATTCAGCTGAAGTGCGTGTGTATCCACCTTATGATGCTACTGAACGTGCTAAAGAGAACGCGAATTATGTATTTACCGCTGATGATATGCTCTGGCGCAGTACGGGTAAGGATACGTTGATCATGACCGAAATTGAGTTTGTGAGTGGTGGATTCACTGTATCGCAATGGACTTATCTAATGCCTCCCGTTGGTGAATCAGGCCCTCCACCAACAAACTTTAACTGGGACGTTGATACAGAGATCGAACAGTTGGGGAATGAAAGTATCGCTTTTGATGGACCTTATGATTCCACACTGCAGGTATACTTTATGGACACGCTCTTCATTGATACTGAGGACATTGAAGGTAATGATGCTAGCAATACGTTGGAAATGTATGAAATTGGGGATACTGTGCTAGTACGTTCAGCTGATCCTGATTCAAATAAGGGCTGGATTGGTGTGCTCAATTCAACAGATCAAGTAAGCGGCATATTTGTTTTTGGTGTGCAGAGCTTGAGTCAATTTTTTGAAAATGGATTTTCTCCCGGGGAAGAAGTGACATTAGCATTCCAGGGTGGCTTGGATGACTCTGTACCATTTAACAATTTTGCCAACTATCACAACCACCCCAACGATGGTTCCAGTGTATGTCAATCCAGTGGTTTTCATCATTTCGACTTCGAACCATCCAATAACGTACCGGATATTCTTCCATCGACAACATTTTTTACAGATTTTGCCGTTATTTATGTAAAAGGTGGGCAAGTAAGGGTTCGAGGTACAGTTGATGGAAAATTCAGTATTGTAACAGATACATTTACAGAATATAGACGCCACGATGACATTTCCGTAGTTGACCGGGTGTGGGGCAACATTTGGCTGATGAATGATATCCTTTACGAAGATTCCAATCCAATTACAGGAGAAATTGTATACGGCACAAAAAACAGATTAGGTCTTATATCCGGGGCGAATATCATTATCGCCAATACCATGGAAAATGGGGGCAAAAACCAAGCCAATGGTTCTGATATTATAATCAATGGGGCCCTTCTGGCGATGAATGATTCCTTTGTGGCTCACTATTGGCAAAATTCTATAAGTAACAATTCACTTAATGGTCCCGAATTTTCAAGCCCTTTAAACTCGAAAGGTGATGGACGGGGGCCGTTTCGTAATCCCGCCTCTGCATTTCCACAAGTGACAGGCAATAGTGATATCAGAGGTCAAATGATACTCTGGGGATCCGTCTCCCAGGATAAACGCGGTTATATGAAGAGGAATGCGCCAGGGCCATATCCAGTCTCTCCCGGAATTGGTTACGATAAAGATTACCATTACGATTACAATTTCAGCGATTTTGGTCCTCCACCAATGTATCCTACCAGCAGCAGTTTAGCTGGTGGAGCAATTTTGATCATAAAGTCTTATGGTGAAGTTGATCCACTAACATTAAAGGAATTTTCTGAATGATTCTTGGTCTAGACATTGGTAGACAGTTTGTAAAAGCCGTGCTGTTGGAGAAAACAAGAGGTGGTACCAAGGTGCTCAACACCGGTATTCGTCTTGTCCCAGAACAACACAAAGCTTATGATCCGGAATTGATTGGTAAACCGCTGTGGGTTATGGCGGTAAGGGAATTAATGCGAGAAATGAAAATTAATCCCAAACGTGTTAGGAATTTGGTCACTGGTCTAAATGGTACAAATGTAAGTGTAAAGCAAATCACGACCATTGATATGCCGGAGGACGAATTATTCTCATCTATGACCTTTGAGGCCCGCAAGCACATACCTATGGATGGATCGGATGCAGTCATTGATTTCCAGGTTTTTGGACCGAACCCAAAGGAAGTGGATAAAATTGACGTGGGACTGGTTGCTTGCACAAAAAAAGTGTCTAATGCTCATATGGATTTGCTTAAGGAAGTTGGCTTCAAGCCCGGCATAGTTGACGCCGACTCCATTGCCATTACGAATGCTTTTGGTAATGGCAATGAGTTTCCAGAAGAAGGTGCGATTGTTTTACTCGATATTGGATCCGTTTCTTCTTCGCTGGTAGTGTGGGGTAGAAAAGACCAATTCTTTACAAGAGATATTCCTACCGGCGGGTATCATTTTATTACGGACTTATCAGAGAAACGTGATATCGATTATATCACTGCCGAGGACGAAATAATGAGAAATGGTATCAGCAGCTTTCAAAATGGTGCGAGAAATGATCTTAGCGATATCGCAGTTGCTGAAAGGAATGTTTTTGATAACCTGATCGAGGATTTGCGAAGATCACTACGGTATTATGCCAAAACCACCAATCAGAGTTTTTTCACTAAAATAATGTTGAGTGGTGGTGGATCTTCCACCCAAGGTCTTCAGGAAATGATTGAGAATAAGCTTAGCTTGAACACAGTTCTATTTGATCCGTTCCAAACACTTGCCGGTTATGAAAAACTTGAAGTATCCAATCCTAATCAATATGCTGTCGCCACTGGTTTAGCGATACGAGGAGGCTTGGGTAAATGAAGAAATTCATCATAATAAATCTTAACCAGATAGATAGTAAAGAAGCCAAAACAGCACGCTGGAAAGAACGTGGCCGCTGGACGGTATTTACTGTAATTTTGTTAAGCCTGATTTTCGCCAATACAAGCCTCTTTTTAATTGGATCTGGTTACAGTCGGCTTATTGCCCAAAAGGAAAATGAAATTGCTGATGTAAAGCAGCGGATACGTGATCTGCAGGCCCAGGGGAAGAATTTATCCAAACAGGATATCCTTTCATTTGCCGAGCTAGAGGGCAATCGCACTTTATGGGCAAGGAATTTTGAATTACTCGGCAAGATGACACCAGATGACATGGCATTAACGGGCCTCAAATTTAATAAGCGAAATAAAAAACTTTATATTGAGGGTATTTCAGTGGTCTACAAGGATGAAGAAGAATATGCGATAGTCTACGATTACATCAACCTTATGAAACGTAACCGCGAATTCTCCAAAAAATTCCCCAAAGTGAAGTTTCGTCAGGGATCACTAAAGAAAATCCGCGGACAGAATATCGTACATTTTGAGATAGAAGCTGCTTTGAAAACCACAGCTAAGAAAAGGAAGAAAAAGTCATGATGGCCAAGCGTAATGGTGTATTCGCTTTACTGGTAACTTTTTTAACTGCTGGATTTTGGGCAAATCAAACCTGGGTGATTGCTGATAAACCTGAGGGTTTGCTTGACCTAGAAGACGAATTAGTGGAATTGAATGAGCAACTTATTAGTGCCCAAATACTGGCTAGTAGGGTTGGACAGGTATATACATTATTTGAACGGAATCTTGCCCTATCTAAACAGGATTCATTGGCGGATGATGCTAGTTTACCTTTCTTGAAAAGTTTAATGGAAATGATGAATGGGCATGGAATTACCTTGCTAAATATTAAGCCAAAACCAAGGATTGAGAAGACAAATTACATTGCAGCGCCTTACGAGGTGATTATGAAATGCAGCTATGATGAATTGGGGAAATTCATGGCTGAACTGGAAAGATCACCACGGTTGGTTACAATTGATGAATTTCATGTTAAAAACGGTATCGAACGTATTAAGAGTAATGCCAGTGAAATGGATCTTCGTGAACAGATTATTGAAATACATTTATCAACGTTGACGATGGTGAAATCAAAAACAAAGGTGTCCACATGAATACTCGCCACAGAACTATCTGGGTTTTATTGATCATTTTTGCTCTTGTTTCAATAATTGCCGCAGGTATAAAACTGGTCCCTGCCAATAAAAAATGGCAAAGGGCCAAGGATCGCGCCGCGAACGTACAGTTTGGAACGGACAAGGAATTAGAGAGAGTCATTGAATATCTTGAGATACGTATCAAAGATCGTGATAATTATAAATTTATTCTGGAAGAAGAACCAATGCGCCTGACCAATGTATTATACCTCACGGATGCTCGGGGTCGTTCATTACGTTACCGTAACCGGGGTAAACTGCGTGTTACTCATATTATTGATGGTATACAGCAATATGCTGGTATAAGCTATAAGGATAAAAATTTTACAGTAGTTGTTGGGGATTCAATCGCCGGTGGTGAGGTGATTTGGATTGATCCAACAGAAGTAGTTATTTCCAAAGGAGATAAAGAATTTCATTACCCAGTCGCTGGTCTAACTGTTGAGAAAGATATGACGACCACAGCCCGGGAAAAAAGGAGAATGTATTGAAATGAAGTACGTTAGAGATTTAATTTTATGCGGATTTGTTTTCAGCCTCATTCTAATGGCCCAGGAGACAAAGAATATTGGTACCAGGAAACCAGATGCTGAAAAGCTTGTCACCGTACATGCTGAGGATGGTTATTTACCTAGTATCTTATCTATATTGGCGAAAGAAAGCGGGTATAACATTGTCACAGATCCAAACGTGAATCGTCAGGAACAATTGACCATTCATTTGGATGACGTCCCCATTCAACAAGCAATAAACCTGGTCGTACGCGCGGTAGGGTTGAGTTATGAGATTGTTGGCAATTCCTTCTTGATTGCTGAACCAAAGAAACTCGCAAAAGAAGTCGGTATTACGTCACATGTGATCGCATTAAAATACGCTGATGCAATGGAATTGAAGGTCCTTCTGCAGGATCTAACTGATAAAATCCAGGTTGATGTTTCTGGGAATAAACTATTAATCAACGCTTCTCCAAAAAAAATCGCTGAGATCGAAAAAGCGATTCAGGAAATCGATGTACCCGCATTACAAATCCTTCTGGAAGTACGGCTGATTGAAGTGGCTGTTGATGCGGAAGAGAAACTGGGGATTGATTGGTCAAAATTGGCTCACTATACTAATATATTTGCTGAAAATGGAATTGAACCATCAGGTTTGATAGGAGCTGGCAGTGCTGTACCGGGCCTTACCCAAAATGCCAATGAAACAGGTGATGGCATTGTCGAAACATATGCCGGATTACCGTTTGAGGAAAAACCATCTGAAATGGTATTTAATCGCTTGAGCGGGAGCAATATTGTACCGAATAAATTCAGTCGCCAAATGACTGCTTTTGACTTTACGCTGGATCTTCTTTTGAAGGATAACCAAGCCGAGATTCTGGCAGATTCTAAGCTGGTTACGCTTAATGGTCGTGAGGCCTACATTGAGATGGTTGACGTTGTCCCTTATATTTTGAGTTCGGGTGGTGTTGGCGGTCAGGTGCAGGTGCAGAAGGAAGAGGTCGGTATAAAGATGCGTGTACTGCCTTCTGTGAATATGGATGGTGATATTACGGTGAAAGTAGAACCGGAAGTATCATCAATTTTTGAGTTCATCGGTCCCGATAAGAATATTCCTCGCGTGAAACGGCGCTCATCTTCTACCGTAATCCGAGTAAAGGACGGTGAAACTATTATTATCGGTGGTTTAATTAGCCGTGACCGTAAAAACACGGTATATAAATTTCCGCTTTTACATAAAATTCCTGTTATTGGAGAAAAGTTATTTACCAGTAAAGATGTACTGGAAAAGAAAATGAATTTAATCATTCAGATCACACCCTCAGTGGTTAGGGATGAAGTCGCAGGTATAACAAAGACAAAAGCAATGTTTGAATTGGAAAGATCCATTGTTGTTCCTGCTGAAGAAATTGATGATGAATCTGATGAGGAAGGAGAAAACGATGATGAATAGTCGTATTTTTAAAAGCAATGGAATATTTACGGTTACATTGCTCGCAATCCTACTTTTCAGTTGTGATGATCGTAATCCAACAAAATCAGATAGTAGCTCTACTTCAAGTGAAAACTACAATCTAGAAATAGCCGCTCAGCCCTATGCAACGGATGCGGGAGGGAATGCTGTGGTCGTTGGTGAAGATATTGTAGGTTCATTTGTGAAGACCAGAATTGATGTTGTTCTGAAAGATTCCACTGGTAAAGTATTACCGAATAAATTAATCGAATTCTCAGCTAAAGCAGCAGGGGTAAGTTTTGGTGAATTTAATATTAATTCTACTTACACCAATGCCGATGGACTGGCCAGTGTGAATTTTTCAGACAAGGACCAAGCTGCCTATGATAATGCCACAACACCACTTTACGAGGGTGTCACTGTAGAGGCCAAGCATGTTGTAGATAAACAGGAATTTCCCATAACTATCCGCTTTAATGTTTTTGATACTGCAGCTGTTCAACTTTGGCCTTATCAGTTTAACCTTAATTCAAATACGAGTTCTATAAAAGTTGATGATGGGTTGACCAGTGCTGAATTATCAGCAAAGATTACCTCAAGACAATATGGGCAAGCGCTCAAAGATCTTGAAGTGTATTTCGAGAGCACGAATGGCCGATTAAGCGAACTTAGTAAGTTTACGGATACATTAGGAATTGCTCTCGTTGATTTTTCAGATACTGGCGATCCCGAAGAGGCAGGTGTATCTACAATAGTTGCGCGTTATCAGCACCCTGTGTTTGGCACACTTATAGATTCGGTTCAAATCACAATTCTGGACACGACCTATTCAGGCACGCCAGCGTATGTGGAGATACCATCTTCATATCCAGGAGAAATTATGGTGGTTGGCGGTGGAGGTTTGGAATCTACACAGATCTGTGCGCGGGTATTTGATGAAAATGGGGTTCTTGTGAATGAGCCGGTAAATGTTACTTTTACACTTGGACCAAACATACCAGAAGGTACAAACATTAACAATGCCGGTATCAGTGATTCTACTTATACAGCTGATGGAGAAGCCTGTGTTTCCATTAATAGCGGTACCGTCCCTGGTCCTGTACGGGTTACCGCGACAGTGCTTACTGATTCTGGGGAAGTTATCAGTGCTACGGCAACACCTGTAATCATTGCCACTGGGCCTCCTTACTATATCGAGCCTGATTATAATCCCCAGGAAAGTGAACCTATAGGTGGCGGGTTTTACCAAACGGAAGCAGCTGCCATTGTTTATGATCGTTGGTATAATCCGGTGGCAGATAGTACGTATGTGTACTGGTCGATGGAACCACAAGCACCTGATACACTGATTGATGCTTTTGTGCAAGGAGTCAGTTTTACCAGTAATGAGAACTTGAACGGAGATAATTTCCCCGGAGTGGCATATACCACAATTATCTATTCTACGGATGCCATTGGTGATTTAGGACAAGTAACCGCCCTGACCTTTGGAACTAATGGGGATACTATTATGGCCCGGATCAACGAAGATGAAGGGGAAGCAATTATGTTTTTTGTCCCCGGGCAGTTGACCCTGGGAACACCAACCCAATACTGGGACTTTTCAACTATGGGTTCGACAGCACAAATAGAGGTAACTGCGACATTAATTGATTATTACGGAAACGCAGTTTCTGATGCCGACCTAATGATAACTGCTACTGGAGCAGCGGCAATCTACTGGCCTGTTGCGCCAATCGCAGCCAACCAGGGCGTTACAAATGATGATGGTCAAATCACTTTTCTTGTCGTATATGATCAGGGTATTTGCGCTCCAATACCCAACTCAGACCCGCTTCTTTATGAAGATTTCACATCAACTATTGTTGCGTATTTGCTTATACCGCAGCAAATAACTAGCGATCCGCTGGAAATTCTTTTTGTAAGGACTTACCAGGGGCCATAATCCATGGAACAGGAATTCAATCCGCAATTTCAAAAGATCGGTGACATACTGGTCCATGAAGGCAAGATAAGTGATAGCCAGCTTAATTCTGCATTAGTTGAACAGAAGGTCAGGAAGGAAAAATTAGGGACTGTATTGCTTGACCAGGGCCTAATCACTGAAGACGACCTCGTAAAAGTATATTCTATGCAGTTGGGTTATGAGCTAGCCAGCGATGAAGCTTTGTTTTCTGCAGATCCCGAAGTTGTGCAAACAATTCCAGAGGATTTTGCAAGACAGAATATGGTTTTAGCCTTGCATAAGTCTGATTCAAAGATAGTTATTGCAATGGAAGATCCTGAGGATTTGGAAGCTATAGATTCACTAAAACGGCTTACAAGTCTAAATCCTGAGGTGCTTGTTGCGGGCCCATCGGGACTTAACCGCGCTCTGGATCAAATATATGGCAAGATTCGGCAAGCAGGGGAAGTAGAAGAAGCAGTAGAAAGTATCAAAGTTATTTCTGGTGATGAAGAAGACCGGGAAGAAGTCGATCTTTCTCCGGATAAGGTATCAACAGAAGATGCCCCAATTGTTAAGCTGGTGAATCTGATCTTGCAGGAAGCGATCAAGGAACGGGCCACTGATATTCATCTTGAGCCGCAGCAGAATGTTGTTATCGTCCGCATTAGAATTGACGGCGTACTCCAGACCATCATGACACCGCCATTATCATCCTTAAGCGGGTTAGTAACAAGAATAAAGATACTCTCCAATCTTAATATAGCGGAACGGAGGTTGCCGCAGGATGGGCGGTTTACAATAAAGGCATCAAAAAGAGAGATTGATGTACGTGTTGCTGTTCTCCCAACTGTATATGGAGAAAAAATTGTCCTACGATTGCTCGATAAGTCTGGATTCGGATTCAATCTTAAAGGATTGGGATTCGAAGACAAAATGTATCCTATTTTTCGCCGTGTCATTGCTCAGCCCTATGGCATGGTAGTTGTGTCTGGTCCGACTGGTTCCGGTAAGTCCACTTCGCTTTATGCATCCATAAAAGAAATAAAGAATGAGGCCACGAATATCACCACAGTTGAAGACCCCGTGGAATACCAGATGGATGGTATAAATCAAGTTCAAGTCCATGAAAGCATTGGCCTCACTTTTGCTTCTTCATTACGTTCCATATTAAGGCAGGATCCAGACATATTACTGATCGGTGAAATCAGGGACGAAGAAACTGCAGATATTGCTGTAAAATTTTCGCTAACTGGTCACCTTGTTTTCTCTACTGTTCATGCCAATGATGCTGCCTCAACAATAACAAGGTTATTAGATATAGGTGTCAAACCATTTCTTGTGGGTTCTTGTTTGAATCTGGTAATGGCTCAGCGGCTGATAAGGACTATTTGTGATAATTGCAAAGAAAAGTATAGTCCTACCAATGAAGAATTAGATCGCATAAATCTTGAAAAGTCCAGATTGAATGGTAAAAGTCTTTTCTATGGTAAAGGCTGTAGTCATTGTCGGAATACAGGGTATCATGGCCGAACTGGTATTTTTGAACTAATACCAATGTCCAGGGCTATCAGGGGTTTGGTTTTTGATAATACTAATGAAGATGTGATCCGGCAGAAAGCATTGGAAGAAGGTATGATCAATCTAAGAGAAAGTGGTATAGAGAAAGTGCTGAATGGAGTAACAACAATATCTGAAGTGCTTCGTTCAACCGTTGAGGATATTTAATGCCTGCCTATACTTATTTGATCAAAGATGAGGCCGGTGGTCGTAGTGAAGGGGAAATAAAAGCAGAGAGTCTGGATCTGGCCATGAAAAAACTGTCAGCTGATAACCAGGTTATTGTAAAGCTGGAAGAAGTAGACACAAGTTGGGATTTTATTGGTCCATTTATTGATGAAATAAATTTATCAATTGAACGTTTTAAAAATAGAATTCCATTAAGTAATTTGGTGTTTTTTACTCGCCAGTTGGCGACTATGTATTCTGCAGGGCTGACGTTGGAAAGGGCCATTCGGGGGCTCGCCAGTGAAGAGCGACATCCAAAGATGAAGAAGGTATTGAAAAATGTCGGTGAAAATATCCGCAAAGGCCTGTCCTTGTCCGAAGCTTTACAAAGACATCCTGGTGTTTTTTCAACCTTATTTGTTTCATTGACCAAAGCTGGAGAAGTGAGTGGTAATCTAGATGAAATACTTGATGAATTAGCAACGTACCTAGAAAACCTCGATGATGTTAGACGAAAAGTTCGTTCCGCCATGACTTACCCTATATTTATGGTCGTTTTTCTTTTTGCAATGATGAGTGCCATGTTCATGTGGATTATCCCCATGTTTTCAGATGTATACGTTCAGTTAGGCGCCAATCTGCCTGCTGCCACACGCAAACTGGTTTCCTTAAGTGAGTGGATAAGCATCAATTTCAGTACTGTCGTTCTGTCATTATTCGGTGTAGCAGTTGGACTCTGGTTGTTATCGAAGACACGTCGTGGGGGGTATATCATTGATTCAATAAAACTGAGAACTCCCATATTTGGATCATTACTGAATCAATCAATACTAAATAAATTTTCAAAAACACTAGGAATATTACTTAACGCTGGTGTGCCGGTTATTGAATCCATGAACTTGATTGCGAAAATAGTAAGTAATCGTGTCTATGAGGTCGCCATTGGTGATGCGACGGAATACATTCGTGATGGATTTAATATAACCTCAGCATTACGCCGCACAGAAGTATTCCCGCCGATATTATTACAGTTATCCGCTACAGGAGAAGAAACTGGTGAGTTGGACACGCTGCTGGACAAGGCAGCAGACTATTACTACAAGCAAGTAAATGCCTTAGTAGAACGGATGACAACTTTAATTGAGCCCATATTGATACTTATGGTTGGAATCATTATTGGTGTCATGGTGGTTATTACTTATTTACCTGTCTTTTATCTGGGTGCTGCTTTGCAATCGGGGTTGTAATGGATCTCTTGATTTTTTTTACATTCGGTACTTTTGTGGGCAGTTTTTTCAATGTGGTTATCTATCGTATGCCACGTAATGAGTCCATAATTAAACCCAGATCACATTGTCCAACCTGCAAGACATCCATTCCTTTTTACCGGAATATTCCCCTGGTATCTTTTATCCTGCAGGTAGGAAAGTGCGCAAATTGCCAAGGTGCAATATCATTCCAATATCCAGCTGTGGAATTAATAAATGGACTTATTTGGGGGTGGGCATTTTATACGTTGCCATTTCCAGAAGCGGTTATTGCATCGTTTCTCAGTTCCATACTTATTGCGATAGCGTGGATAGATGCAAGAATATATATGGTTCCCTTGGATCTTATTATTGCTGGTGTTGTTGTTTTGTTGTTTGCAGTTATTTTTGGTATCTTATCATACAGTCAGGTATTATGGGGTATTGCCGCAGGCGTATTATTACCCGGGTTCATGATGGGCTTAACCTGGCTTGTAACCAGGCGTCAGGGCATGGGTTTTGGTGATTTACAGTTAGGGTTGATCCTGGGAGCCTGGGTAGGACCGATCGCAATGATACTGACATTGTTTTTTGCGTCATTTTTAGGGCTTGTGGCATGGATAGTAATTTCCATGGTAAAAGGTTTGGATAGGGACAGACCATTACCTTTTGCGCCTTACCTTGTGTTTAGTGCAATTAGTATTTTTATTGTTAGTGAATATTCCACTACATTAATAGATCAATTGATAATGTTGTAATGGTATTACAAGGGCTCAAATGAGATACGAATTCAAAATTGTTGTTTTATTGACCAGCTTGTTGGTAGTGTGTTTTGCCGAGGATGAATTGAAGCGACTCAACAGTGGGTTTGCAGCTCAAGTCAACAATGAGAAAATAACCTATGTTCTAACGGACTACGAACTTCAGGATATCACAATAAATGGTCAAACCTTCAAGAAACCAATAATCCCTTTTGGAGGCTTAATTGCTGAAGAAGGTGATCCTGTTTTGCCTACGGTTACAACATTTTATCAGGTCGCACCTAATAAATCATATAGTATTGAGGTCAACATTCAATCTTCGGAATTTGTTGAAAATATTGATATTGCACCACACCAGACATGGGATCCGGTGACTGATGAAATCACTTTACCATTCAAGCGCAATATAGACTTATATACTTCTGATGAACCATACCCACAAAAGCAAGCCAGTATTTCACAAACGATTGTTTTCAGGGATTTACCAGTTGTAAAGGTTGCTTTTACGCCTTTTAGGTACCATCCATTATCTCGCCAACTCGAAATTATTACTTCAGCAGATATAGATTTAGTTGAAACTGGTGATATAGAGCCCCTCCAAACCCCAAGTAGAAGATCAAGAGTGTTTGAACCATTATATGAATCAATTGTTGTCAACTACAGTCGATCTACTAGTGATGAAGATTATCAAACACCATCAATACTTTATATACTGCCCAGTAATTCATCCAATCTCATGGCCAACCTGGACATTCTTTTTGAGTGGCGCCATAAATCCGGGTATGTTGTGAATTATGCTTCAACCAGTACCACTGGTAGTTCAGCCAGTTCTATAAAAAACTATATTAGTAATGCCTATAGCAGTTGGACTGATCCACCAGAATATGTTGCCTTGGTTGGCGATGCCAGCGGTAGTTACTCAATTCCTACATATTTTGAAAATTATAGTTCTTATAATGGGGAAGGAGATCATCCTTATTCACAATTGGTTGGGGGTGATATTTTACCCGAAGTAATTCTTGGCAGATTATCGTTTAGTTCAACTACAGAACTGGCAACCATAATCAACAAAACTGTACAATATGAAACGAACCCCTATGTTAGCCAGAATTGGTTTCATAGCGCTTCCATGGTTGGGGACCCCTCTTCATCGGGTATTTCTACTATTATTACCTGCGAGAATATTAAAGAGATGATGGAATTTCATGGCTATGATGATGTTCGTACGATTTACAACTCGCCATTTCCCTCCCAGATGGTTTCTGATTTGAACGCTGGCTTAACTTTCTTTAATTATCGTGGCTACTGGGGGGTAAGTGGTTTTGGAAATGGTAATATAAATAGCCTCTCCAATGGCTTCAAGTTAACAGTCGCAACTGTCATTACCTGTGGAACAGGTTCTTTTGCTTCAGGTACCTGTTTATCCGAAGCATTCCTAAGAGCAGGTACGCCAACCCAGCCTAAAGGTGCGGTTGCTTCTGTAGGTACAGCCACTCTTGGTACGCATACTATGTTTAATAATGTTGTAGATATGGGGTTTTATTATGGCATATTTTCAGATGGATTGGAAACTGCAGGAGCTGCATTGGTCCGCGGCAAGCTTAACCTATATCTTAGCTACCCGGACAATCCTAACAATTATGTAAATATTTTCACTCACTGGAATAATTTGATGGGTGATCCCGCATTAAGAATGTGGACCGATATACCGAAAACTTTTACTGTAAGCCACGAAAATGGAGTAGCTGCTGGTACAAATTTTATTGATGTGACGGTAATGGACTATTTCAGTATGCCGGTAAAAGAAGCATATGTCACCATTCTAAAAGGTGATGATGTAATTTTTGAATCTGCGTTCACAGATGCGAATGGCCATGTCTCATTGCCCATTAGCACGACTTCAACTGGTGATGTGGATATCACAGTCGTCAAAAGAAATTATATCCCCTACCAGGGACAATTTCAAATTATTGATCAAGCCGTAAATGTTAATGCTATAGAGGGCGGATATACGATTGATGATGATAGTGAAGGAAGTTCAATTGGTAATGCGAATGGAATAGTAAATGGTGGTGAAACTATTGAATTGACTATACCGGTGTATAATTATGGGACAGATGATGCGCAGGGAGTATACTGTAAATTAACAAGCGATGGTGATTTGGTGACCTTTATTATAGACAGCTTATACATTGGATCATTAACGAGCGGAATGACAGCAAATGTCGATCAGCCATTTGTATTTGAAGTACAAGCTAGTGCTATGGAAAATTATAACTTGGATCTGCGCTTATTTGTTGAAGATATAAATGGAACTTCCTGGTGGAGCGAAATCGAAGTGTTCAGCGCGGGTAGTCTCTTGGAAGCCATTGCAGTTATTGTTAGGGATGACCCGGTTTATGGTGATGATATTCTTGACCCCGGTGAAACGGCTGAATTAGAAATTGAATTGCTTAATAATGGGTCTGTAATAGCTACTAGTGTGGTAGGAAGGCTTTATTCAAATTTTTCTGGGATAGAAATATTAGATGATCAAGGTTATTGGCCAGTGATATTAGCGGATGGTATGTCTACCAATAATACGGATCGTTTTGAAGTTTCAGCAGCTGAAGATGTCATTCCCGGGACAAGGGTGGATCTATTAATTGATCTGGAATCAACCACTGGATTGTCAACCAGTTTAAGTATTCCTTTTCAAATCGGTATTAAGGATGTGAATGATCCCCTGGGACCCGACGCGTATGGGTACTACGCTTATGATAGCGGCGATATCCTGTACTCAAATGCACCATATTTTAATTGGATTGAGATTGATCCTCTTTATAACGGTCCAGGTACACAACTTCCACTAAGCGATTATGGAGATAATCAGGATGATGTTACCACGGTCAGCCTGCCCTTCACATTCAAGTTTTATGGAATTGATTATGATCAAATTAGCGTATCCAGTAACGGTTGGGTTTCAATGGGCAGTACATCTATGCAGTCGTTCAGAAATTATCACTTACCAGGACCAGGTGGTCCTTCACCAATGATAGCTGTATTTTGGGATGACCTTATGACTACTTCTAGTGGAGGGCGCGTTTATAAATGGTATGATGAAGAAAACAATCAATTCATAATTGAATGGTCTCGTTTAAGAACGTTTGATAATAATAGCCTAGAAACTTTTCAGGTAATTCTGTACGATGCACAGCATTATTTTACGCCTACAGGCGATGGTGAAATCTTAATCCAATTTGCGGATTTCAATAATACATCAACTGGTAATTTTGGCTGGGGACAGGTCCATGGGAATTATTGTTCTGTAGGATTGGAAGACCATACGGAAACTGTAGGTCTTGAATATACTTTCAATAATGATTATCCCGTGGCTGCTATGCCACTTCAAGATTCAACCGCTATACTCTTTACAACGCGTGGTTCCAATATTCTCCAACGTGGTGATATAAATCAGGATGGATTTTTAAATATCATTGATGTACTGACCCTTGTTGATTTCGTTCAGGCGGGTAATACGGGAAGTTTAAACCCGTACCTTGCTGATGTGAATGCGGATGAAATCATCAATTTTCTGGACATGATCAGTATTGTCCGGGAAATAATGGGATTTTAACTTCCCATGATCATATCGCCCCTTGTCCTACTTGGAACGGTAGTTCTGATCCTACTGATTGTTGGCTATGTTGAGGCATCTAACCATAGACGTATAATTGGTGCAATTCCATTGCGGATCCATGTGAATGGTACGCGTGGAAAATCCAGTGTTACGCGGCTCATTGCTGCTGGTTTGAGGGCTGGTGGCTTACGGACCTTTGCCAAAACGACGGGTACAGCACCGCGGATTATAGATGCGGAAGGTAAAGACAGGATCATCCATAGACTGCGTTCAGCTTCAATAGGAGAACAGATCAGGTTGATGCGTTTTTTTGCCAAGGAAAAACCGGATGCTGTCGTGATGGAATGCATGGCGGTACAGCCTGAATATCAATGGATTTCAGAACAGCAAATGATAAAATCCCACATTGGCGTTATTACAAACGCTCGACCTGATCATTTGGAAGAAATGGGGCCAACACTTGATGATGTAAGAAAATCATTGGGCAATTCTGTACCCTATAATGGAAAAGTGGTTTTGGGAGAAAATGCCATGGTAAATACTATTGCGCCTGTTGCTGAATACCGCAAATCCGAGTTACGTATTGCTGATGAACAGAGAATTAGTGAAGAAGATTTGGCTGATTTTTTCTATCTGGAACATCCCCAAAATGTGGCCGTGGCTCTAGACGTTTGCAATGCAGTAGGCGTAAAGACAGAAATTGCACTTGCCGGCATGAAAAAGGTTAAGCCGGATCTTGGTGCTCTGGTAGTGAATAAACTCGATTTTGGTAATGGTCCGATTTTGTTTGTCAATTCCATGGCAGCCAATGATCCAGTCTCTACATTACAGATCTGGAATTTCGTGGAGCGCCGCTATCCTTTGGAAGGATATACCTGCATTTATCTTAATTGTCGTGAGGATCGGCGTAGCCGAACACGGCAATTGCTGCAATTAATCTATGAAGATATCAAACCAGATCGGAGCATCATACGGGGGCAGAAAGTGGATGCTATGGTGAAACACATTAAATATCATTCACCCCAAACACATACGGATATTTTACAAGACACCAAACCAATGGGATCTTCTATAGATTTGTTTAAAAAACTGCCAGCGGATTCACTTCTGTTCGCCATCGGGAACCAGGTTGGATTTGGTCAAGATTTGATCGAAAAACTTATGGAGTTCAAGGCGGATGGTTGAGATCACTCTAGGACTTGGAATTGCATTTAGTCTTATTCTTTCTGAGGCACTAGGTGTAACAGCCGGGGGTGTCATTGTGCCTGGCTACATCGCACTGCATTTACATCAGCCAGACCAGGTCTTAATGACGTTTATTGCAGCGATCATTGTTATTGGAATTGTCAAACTCTTAAGCAATTTCATGTTTATTTATGGTAAGCGCCGTTTAGTTCTGACACTATTGCTGGGATTTATGGTGGGGTTTATTTCCCGCAATCTATTCTTTTCGCCTGTGGACACATTTTCCTATGCGGTGATTGGTAATATTATTCCCGGACTTATTGCCAGTTGGATGGATCGTCAGGGAGTGACGAGAACTATTTCAGTTGTGATCATTACAGCAGTTTTAGTTAAGCTGTTGGTCATGCTTTTATCAGGAGGACAGTTAGATGTATGATAAGCCTTTCATTCCGGTCATACAAAAAACTTCGATTCTCATTATCATGGCACTTGTTTCGATTGTTGCGTTTGCCGTAGCATTTTTCTCCAGGGAAGTGATCATTTCCAGTACTTATGACATGAAGGTTAAAGCAGCAATACAAATGAAACAAGCCATGGCTATGCTAAAAGACATTCGTATGGAGAAAGGTGTGTTTGTGGATATTGAAAATGATCCCAATGAAACAGCCTTGGTAGGAACCCAATTCAGCTTGATAACTACGGACGAAGGCGACCTGGACGCAAAACTCACCACCTTAGATCCAAATTTTTCAGCTGCTATGGTTGAACTATTAACCAAAGCTGGATTGACTAGCGGTGATACTATTGCGGTCATGTTGACAGGTTCCATGCCAGGTGCCAATATGGCCATGCTCATTGCTTGTGATGCCCTGGACATTCATCCAATTGTGATTACCTCCATTGGTGCTTCGCAATGGGGAGCCAATGATCCGGACATGACCTGGTTGGACATGGAGAAGCTATTGTTCGATGAAGGTCTTATTTCAATCCGATCCATTGCTGCTTCAATTGGTGGCCGTAATGACCAAGGTCGTTTATTGAGTCCCAAAGGTCGAGAGTTGATAAGAAACAACATTTCAGAACATGGTTTACCTTTAATCACAGGTGATGGACTTAAAGATAATATCCAAAAACGAATGGATCATTTTGGTTATCGAAATTATAAATCAGTTGTGAATGTAGGTGGTGGTGTGGCCAGTTTAGGTACTAGTTTTAATTTACGATTATTGCCGCCAGGTATTGTCTATAGAAAGGATATTGAAGCAATTTCTCGTAGTGGTGGAATCGATGGGGCAGTGGTCAAGTTCATCAAACGGAATATTCCACTTATCCATGTATTGAATATCCAAAATTTAACGGAAGAATTAGGAATGGCCTTCGCACCAATTCCATTACCGGAGATTGGTAAAGGATCCCTTTATGCCGTAGAAAAATATAGCCTTACGGTAACCATGTTGAGCTTTTTACTGGTCTCTGGTATGGTCTTTGGAGTAGGCTGGAGGAGCCATCAGCAAATTAAACAACGAATGATGGATCATGAACCAGACAGTGTTATCTAGAATCCTATTTTTATTATTTACAGGATATTCGGCCCTTTCTGCTGAACTCCTCAAACCAACCATCGGTGGTGAAGAAAAAGAAATATTGAAAATTGCCGACAAGCGTAGAATGTATACTATCATGCGAGAGGATCCTCTCATATATCAAGTAAATGGACCTGCTCGAATCGAACTAATCACCCGCTATCCATCCCCCGAAAAGTCTAAAAAAAGTCAACCATTTTCATATCAATTGGTGGTCGATGGCGAAGAACCTATAAAAATCAATCATCGCTATAAATTACAGAAAAGCATCCGGTCGGTACAGCACCCCAGCCATTATTACACCTATTCTGGAAATTATTTCATTAATATCAAGGATGGAGATCATACTCTTACCATGTCTGCTAATGCAGACCAGAAATACCCTGTATTATTACGCGTTATTAAAAAAGGATTTAAAACATCACCCAACAATATGCATGAACTTCAGCCCATGGTTTTTCAAGCTAACCGGACAGTTGTAGTATCAGGGAAGAATATATCCTATTATGAATTAATCCATGGCCGACCATTGCAATTGAATATAGATGGACCCAAAACCCTGCGCATTTTATCCCGTCTATTGTTTGATTCAGAAATGGGTGCGGAAGAAAGTTTTCGTATCCGCGTAAAAAGTGGAAGGAAGGTTTTGGGAACGTATCACATGTCCACAGAAAGGTCCTCAGATTCAACGGTTAAAGACCAGCCCGATAAAGTACCAGGTAAATGGCGAACATGTGAGGTAATAATATCTGCCGGGGAACAAGTTGTTTCAGTTGAGCTTGTCGAAAAGGAAAGAAGTGTTTTAACCCGCTTCCAAGAATACAAATGAGATTCATAATCATCATTTTGTTATCCATCCTCTGGGGCCAGAGTTGGTCCGACTATTTAAGATCACCAGTGAAATGGACACTAGGTTTTACAAACGGCTATGACAATAATGTACTGCGATTATCTCCTATTGAGAAGGATGATGCTGCGTTGAATCAAACTATTTTGGGCGGTACTAAGACATTTGATTCCCATTATGTTCGTTTTTCCTTGAGCGGTCTTAAGAAGATTCAACTAGGTGATAGGGAAAAGCAAATTCAATTTTTTTCTAAAAGCAATCTTTCCAACTATATCCAATATAAACATCGCCAGTATTGGAGCGGATATGTAAAGGTGTCCTACCATTGGGGTGCATACCGGCGATTAGAATATATGCTCAGACATTTGGATAACTATTACATGCGCCACTACAAAGATTTAGATATTACTGTTAATCAATTATTTGCCTGTAGTTTTACGGACCGTGAGCAACGTCTATTATTATCTCATCCGATAAAATTGCGACTATGGGTTACTGGATCCGTTAGCTATACACAGCGATATTACGATCGGTCCTTTACAGAGTTTGATTCTGATATTGTCACGACAACTTTAAAGGTAAGCAAAAAATTTCGTGACTTTGGTACGATTTCGCTGGAAGGAGTATATGGAATTGCTGATAATATTACTTTTGGTAAGGGTGCCAAATCAAGTGATCTGGACCGGTCCTATAGGCATACGGAATTATATCTTCCGTTGAGTTATGATCAGGGGATGCTTGGTTTTGAAGTAGTGGGCTTTTCACTTAGGACTGATTTTCGCCAGTATGAAGTAGAGGATATTGGTGATCCCCTTCATAGTGGTCGAAGCCACAGGGAAACTAAATTTGACATTTGGGGCGAAAAGAATGTGAAAGAAAATCTGATGATAAGTTGCACGATCCGATTTCGAAATAGATTTACTGATTCTAATTATGACTGGGTCTCTGAATTAAAATCATTTGACCAGATACATGCCTGGATTTCTATTGAGTGGAAGATGCTCTATGACCGTTATTAATATTAGAATGAAACACTACTTAAATCTATTAATTGTTTCTACAATTTTCAGCTGTATTGAACCCAATTCAGAGAATTTGTGGAAGCTAAATGAGGTCGTACATATTGAAACCGAAGGTTATTGTCGCGATGTATACATATCTGGCGATTCTGTTTTTGTTGCTGCTGGGCAGGGAGGTGTACAGTTGTGGGATATAGGTATTATAACAGCACCAAACTTAGTGTGGAAAAAATCACTTGCAGAATTAGGTGTAAACAAGGAGATCACACAGGTCTCATATGTATCCTCTATTAAACAATTGTTTGCTTTAGAGAGTAACGAGCGTCCCTTACATATCGATTTATCCAGTGGTAACACAGCGTCTGTGCAAGGGCAGTTCTCCAGCGAACAGACCAAGGAATTCCGGGTGGTTACAAATAGCATTAATTCGTTCACAATGTATGCAGCTGATAATGACGATGGTTTGAAAATCAGTACCTTTGAATATGACTCTAGTTTTGGGCTCTGGTTCAATACAGCTGGAGATGAAATAGCCAGTGTCGGCAACCCCAATGGGATTGATATGTATGAAAATGAGATCGTGTTAACGCTAGATCAGCTTGGCATTGAAGCATTTCATCTTGAAAACGGGATCATTACCAGTAGTTACCACATTGATCTAGAAGGAAATGCAAGGGCGATCACAATGCTTAATGGTGGTGAATTTTATGTAGCTTGTGAAGATGCCGGTGCCTTTAGAATGGCGACTGGTTTTTCTGCTCAATCAGAAGGGAAAATTCAGTTTGCAAACGATCTATTTGTTACACACATAGCTGTGAATAACAATCAATTGGCATTGTCATGTGCCAGTAATGGACTTGCCCTCTATGAACCTGATGGTAATACAACCATCAGTGCCAGGGGAATTCATGATATTGGTTATGTCTACCATGCAGAATTTTCAGGTGGTTATCTTTTTGCTGCCACGCGCGAAGGATTACAAATATTTGAAATTGATGAATAAGGAATGAAGATGAGAAAAATTTATCTAGCCCTTATGATTATTACTATTTTAAAAGCGCAAGATATGTCTTGGGATTCCAATGGCCTTCCAATTCGACAAGGGGTCCACATTGAATGGCAGCGGACGGTGTGTCCTGGTGAGCCCGGAAGTATAATTTTCGTTTGGTCAGATACACGCTACGGCAGCCGAAATGTATTTGCTCAAAAAGTAGATTCCTCTGGGTCCTTATTGTGGGGCACGGGGGGTAGCGATGTTACTAATTTGCCCGGCCGGCAAGAGGATCCTGTTGCAATTACCGATGGTAATGGTGGTGCATTCATTGCCTGGGTAGACTATCGGTTTGATGAAGAAGGTGACATTTTCATTCAGCATGTTGATAATGAAGGAAATCGACTTATGGATAATGATGGAGTGGCACTGGCACGGATAGATGGTAGGCATTTAAGTATTAACATGTGTACGGACAGCTTGGGTGGAGTCTATGTGGCCTGGCAGGATAAACGAAATTTCCTCGATGATGATATTTATGGAACCCATGTTTCTTCGGATCACCAGGTTATTGCTCCGGCCAGTGGGATAGCCATTATTGAAATGAATGGTACTCAAGGCGCCAAAAGTCTTGAATATGCTGGTAATAACGAAGCCACGATTATCTGGTCTGATACACGCAGTGGATCTGGAAATGATATTTACTGCCAAAAACTGAACATGGATATGGATAAAATCTTTACTGATGATGGTTTAGCGGTCGCCGCCACTGCTGATCTCGAGACAGCACCTAGAACAACATATATGACGAACGACACTTCATTTATTATTTGGCAATCCGGCACAGAAAACACCGATATTTTCTACAATATTTTGACTAGTAACGGGTTATTATTTACTGACGCAGTTCAACTGTGTAATTATGATTCTCCGAAAGTAAGCCCCAGGGTTAAGCGGAATAGTTTAGGGGATATTTTCATCCAGTGGATCGATTATAGATCAGATCCCACGGAAGGCAATCATTTCTTTCAGCGAATTACAGATAGCGGTGGCATAGTTTGGGATGACAATGGTGTACAGTTAGACCCAAGTGGTGATGACCACCATGCCCGGTTTTCAGCAGGATCCTCAGGAGAAGTTTTCGTCTATTGGGAGCGTGGTACATTCCCTAATGTGGATATCATGTATCAGAAGATAGAGTCGGATGGCACGTTACTTTTGGATGACGCGTTATTCATTTCTGATGCGACCGGTTATCAATCTATGCCTAATGTGTTAGTTGATGATGGTAATGGTGCGTTCGTGGTATTCTCGGATCAGGGAAATGGCAGTATTGATCTGAAAGTACAGAAAACTGATGGCTCAACAGCGAATTTTGATACAAATGGTCTAATAGCTATGCCCGGACTGGATGGTGATATAGAATACACTAAACCCATGTATTCAGGTGATGATGTTATCCTAACTTGGATTGATGCTCGGGATGGAAAAAAAGTTTTTGGCAGAACTCTTGATGGTAGCGGCCCAGACCCGGGATTACAAAATGGCTTAATGTTAACTGAATTTGACAGTTATACATTTCAGTTGGAAAATGAACCGGTAACATTATTAGCACATGATTTTCTTTTTACAGCTGCTTTTGATGCCTCAAGTGGAGCAAAGTTAGTTCGTATTAACAAGTTTGATCTTGAATATCAGATGCAATGGCCCAGTGGTGGTCAGATAGTTTATCAAGGTCCTGCTGACCAGCGAAAGGTCCATTTATTTGAGACGCCAGATGGAATCGGTGTTGTTTGGTCAGAGATCCGCGATGAAATAGATTTTGATCTGTTCTATCAACGTTACGATTTGGATGGTCTACCTCAATTTGATTCTGCTGGTGTGACCTTAATAGATGGTTTTTGGGTGGATAATTATGTTGAGGGCATTTATTCAACACCTGATGGGGATTTCATAATAGTATGGGTGGACGATATTTGGGGTGCTGGCTCTCTTAAATATCAGAAATTTACCCTGGCCGGTCAAATAGCAGATAGCTGGCCTAGTGATGGTTATACGCTATCATCAACAGGGGACCCGGAAAAACTCAGTGGCAGTATCAGTGGCTCTGCTGATGGAATACTTGTAGCTTGGGAGGAATTTTATAATTTTAATAAAAATATAAAGGCGAATATAATTCACTGGGATGGATCGTTGCAGTGGACAGGTGGATTACTTTTGACAACTGCAGAGAATGACCAAATCAACTTAGAACTTGCTGTAGATGAACTGAGTCAGACGGCCTTTGTAGTATGGGAGGATTTTCAAAATGGAAACGATCTAGATATCGTTGGTCAGTTTCTAGACTTGTCCAATAATAGTCTTTATGGTGATAATATTTTTATTTGTGATAATGATCTATACCAGCAGTCACCAGCAGTCAGACGGGTAAATGAAGGCTATTACCTTATTGTTTGGGAAGATGAGAGAGGATTTGAGAATGAAGATCCAGTATTGGCCGGTGGCCTAGATATTTATGCGCAGGTTGTGCATTATGCAGATGGCCTAAAATATTCTACAGCGGGTGTTATTCTATGTCAAGAATACCATGATCAAAAGAAACCACAGATTTCACTTCTGTACACCGATGGAAGTGAAATAGATAATAAATGGTTTGTGCACTGGGAGGATATGCGCAGTTCGGGAAAGGCTGATCTGGTTAACCTCTATGGTCAGGCGATTCAGGTAGCTGATGCAATGACTGCTGATCCATCATCCCTAATGCCCGACCAATATTATATAGGGAATGCTTATCCAAATCCGTTCAATGGAACAGTAAAGATAGATATTGCTATCCCATCATTGCAGCCAGTAGATATTGCTATTTTCAATATGCTGGGACAGATTGTTTATCAAGAAAAACTTTTGCCTCTTAGTCAAGGCGTCCATTCATTTACTTGGAATGGAAAAGATCTGTTGCAGCAGGATGTATCAAGTGGCCTTTATTTGATAAATGTGACTGCAGGTGAATTCAAATCAATTAGAAAAATTACCTACATAAAGTAATCTTACTGCTGCTGGCTCATCATGAAAGCTCTAGGTAAAACAGTAGTATTCATGTGCACTTGTATTGTTTTACTTGATGCGCAGGCATTGGATTCACGCTATCATACATTTCCCGAAATCCGGGAATTTCTTGATTCCCTCAACCAGATATCTGATTTTAATTCAATATACCGGGTTGATACTATAGGGTATAGTAGCCAAGAACAGTTACCCATTTTTGCGGTGAAGATATCAGATAATGCTGAAATTAAGGAAGATGAACCACGGGTATTATTTATCGGTCAATTACATGCTGAGGAAATTCTGGGCGTTGAGGCCGTATTAAAACTGATCACTGAAATGCTTGATCCGCCCCCAGCAGAAGTACAGCATATGGCCATAATAAAACAGAATCTTGAAACCTGGATAATTCCGACCCTTAATCCAGAGGGATTGGATGTTGTTCATGATGGACTTGATGTGAGCTTCAGGAAGAATAAAAATGATTTTTCGCCGGAAGGGCCATGGCCAAATAATTATTTTGATTACAATCCAGCCATTGGTGAGGACATTGATGGCGTTGATTTAAACCGGAATTTTGATTTTAATTGGGTTTTTGGTGATACGTTCATGGAACCTGACCCCAGTGATTATGCTGCGCATTATGATTATTATCGGGGGACAACACCCTGGTCTGAATCTGAAATAAGGGCTGTGCGAGACTTGGCCCTGGAAAATGATTATGTTTTTTCGATTGCTTGGCATAGTTCTCGATCAGGAAGTTTATCAGAAAAAGTTTATAATTCATGGCGTTGGGATGGGGATAAAAAGACGCCAGACAATACTACTATTAAGGGCATCGGAGATCAAATTGCAGAACTTATTCTCAAAGAAAATAGCACGGATACTTATCAATCTTTATATGGGCAAAGTAGAAATGGAAAAGCACATGACTGGTTTTACCACGCTACTGGTTGTTTTCAGTATCTAATTGAATGCGGTACATCGAATTTGCAGCCGGACAGCGCTTTGATTGAGGATACTATTGATCGTTTGATGCCAGCGATGCTTTTCCTCATGGACCGTTCAATTGGATATAATACAGATGCATCCCAGATCACAGGTATAGTTACTGATGGTGGCACTGGAATGCCCCTTAAAGATGCTATAATTACAATCGATGAACTACATGGTGGTGTTCAGAAACCCCGCAAGAGCGATGAATTTGGCCGTTACCGCCGAATCGTGGAACCAGGCACCTATTCGGTTAGGTACGAAAAATCTGGTTATTACCCCTTGAATTTCCTCGTTACTGCTAACGCCAGTTCACCTTCGACGCAAAACGTAACGCTGGTCCCGCTTCCCTTACATAATGTTGATATAACCATTGCTTCCTTTCAGTCTCCAGTCGTTTTGGATGAAAATCCATTTTTAGTTATTGCTAATGAAGGCATTTCTGACACTATAGAAATGGATTTTAACCACATTCACAGTCTAACAATTCCAGAGGGAGAGTGGGAATTCACGATTTACTGGGATTACCTCATTCCGTGGCGGCGTACTATTACCGTTGCTGGAGACCTGGAACTGGACGTAAATATGCCCCAGCCATCATGGATACAATATATCTATGGTGCAACCGTTGTTGATAGTTCTTCATTTAGCACAATTATAGGGCCTTGGGTATTTGATAACTCGATTCGCACCCAGGACGGATTATTTTACGCAAATGCCGACTCCTTGGATTCTATATTTACCCTGGAAACGGATCTATATGTATTCCCTCAAGAAATGAACGTAGTCGCACTGCGGATCAATCATCAGTGGGAATTTGAATGGGATCATGATTCGCTCAGCATTATCCTAATGGATTCGACAGATAATACCATCGCTGAAATGTCGTTGTCAGGCCACCATTGGTCAGAACCCATACGGCATAGGTTGATGATTGCGGATACAAATGGATTTAACAATATTAAAGTAAAACTCGAAGTGAATAGAGATGAAACCATTAATTATAGGGGATGTAATATAAATTCTATGGAGTTATATGCTGGAAATGATTTCACATTAGGTACCGTAACAGAGGGGCCAGGCATAGGACAAAAATCTGAAGGCGTTTCAGTAACTAATATTTATCCAAATCCATCAACGGGCATGATCAGCATAGATCTAATCAATAACAGTCAACCAGTAACTATCCTGGTATACAATCTACTCGGCCAGGAAGTATACTTTGAAAAAATTCAGCCGCAATATCGACAGCGACAACCATGGCGATATAATTTGCTGGATAATATTGATGGCACAACCAGTTCCGGTGTGTATTTTGTTAAGATTATATCAGAGCAACGAACATTCATAAGAAAATGCGTTTTATTAAAACTGTAATTTTATTATCAATGCCCCTTCTATTTGCTAACGAAGGTTCATTTCGGTGTAAAGATCGTGCGGATATCTTAAGTGGACCGATCCCCATGGCGTATCGGCATCTTATTTCTGAAACATACAATATACCCTTGAGCCAACTAAACCCCCAGCGCGGATCTTACTTGATCATTACACCTGATAATATGGTAAACCACCTGGATGAGCTTGTTTCATTTAAAAAATCACAGGGTTTCGACGTTTTCGTAAAAACTCTCGGTGAAATAGGGGCCACTGCAGCTGAGATTAAAGATGCCATCGCAGCAACATTAATGGCTGACCCAATGTTAGAATATGTACTATTAATTGGTGATGTGGATGGTGTAGCAGCAATGCCGTCTTTTTATTACGGCCCTGAGAATGACGTTACCGATCAAAAGTACACCCATTTGCTGGGCGATGATTTTTTCCCGGACGTGTTTATCGGCCGTTTTTCCGTGGATTCAGTTTCTGAATTGGTGGTTATGATCCGCAAGACCATCAATTATCACCGGCAGCCTTTAGCAACAAATCCTGATTGGTTGGGCAAGGCACTTGTAGTAGCCGGAAACTATAGTAATACTGTTCCCATTCCCATTACACCGAAATGGACATCCTATTGGGTTCGTGATCTGTTGCTTGATGAAGGCTATACATCCGTGGACACCGTTTTTTATCCACCCACACAGCAAGGTGCATCACTGATCCAGAATTATATTAACAGCGGTGTCGGCATCGTGAATTACCGCGGCTGGGGCGACGCCAACGGCTGGCATTATCCTGAATTTCATGTCAGTGATGTGGCTGGGCTTAACAATGGTTGGATGACGCCGGTCTTCACCAGTTTTGTGTGTAACTCCAACGATTTTGCCAACAATGTAGATCCGTGTTTAGGCGAAGCGTTGACCCGGGCCGGAACACCTTCAAATCCTAAAGGGGGAGTAGCTATCGTGGGTCCATCTGATCTGCATACCAGCACAAAGTATAACAATGTTATTAACGCCTATATGTTTGATGCCATGCTGGATGATGGTATTGTGGAATTAGGACCAGCACTCAATGCAGGATTATTAGGTCTAACTCGCGAATTCCCAAACCTCGACGGACCGGAAGAAGTCCAGGAATTCTATTTTCACGTATATAACATTTTGGGGGATCCTTCCGTTTCCATCTATCTGAATGAACCTCATGAATTTTCAGTGTCAACAAATACCTTCTATAGACATGATGGAGATATTACAATTGGTGTAAAAGATCTGAATGAAGAACCGATTGTAAACGCAGTTGTTTCGATCATGGCTGATGATAGTTTATTAGCAAAAGGTGTATCTGATCATTTAGGTTACTTCCATACACAAGTGTCATTGTTTGGTATTTCTACTGTTGGTATCTATATAAATAAAAATGGCTATACACAATACCATGAAGAAATCGCAACCGAATCACTTGATATTGAATTGATGCTTATTGGGTATGAACTACAAAATGACGTTAATGGAAATGGTGTGCTAGAAACGGGTGAAACAGTTGATGTATATCCAATCTTCAAAAATTCAGGGCATACTTCTTTGAATACATCAAATGCTGATATAAGTAATGATATGAATAGTCATTGTCAGGTTATAAATGCTGATATAGTCATTCCTGAATCTGATAATAATGAAGTTGTGATTCCTGCATCACCATTTACTATAAGATCAATATCCAAAGATTTCGATTATATTTCATTGTATATAAATACTGATTTTGCTGATTATACATTATTTATTCCTGTCATAAAACCTCAAATAGAAGTAAATATTGGTCCAGATGATCTAGAACCAAATTCTAATTTTATTCCTGAACTAACATATCATAATTATTCTTCCGGACTTTTCGAACATCTAAACTGTGTCATAGATGGTATAAGTGATTCTATAAGTTTTTCATATATAGATAGTTCTACGATATTCGATATTGAATCATTTTCATCTAATGCAATTGAATTAGATGATCATACTGGAAGTATAGATGATGCCTCAATTGGAAGTGATCTTACTTTGAACGTCCTTATCTATCAAGATACTGTTACAATTTATGAGGGTGACCATGTGATAAATATTGCCTCGCAAACGACAGAAGACCCAATCTCTAATACATGGTATGGCTATTGGGCCTATGATAACACTGACGCTAATTACACTCAAATGCCTTTATTTGACTGGGTAGAGTTGGATCCAGGTTATAACGGCAGCGGCGGCACTGAATACAAACTCGATGATGATGATCACGTGAATGTCGAGCTCCCTTTTGAATTCCAGTATTTCGGTAGAACCTATGATGAAATGACCATCAGCTCCAACGGCTGGGTTTCGTTTGAATTATGCGATATTGATTATTTTTATAACTATACTATTCCAATGGCATTGGGACCCAAAGCAATCCTGGCACCATTCTGGGATGACTTGGAAGTGATCAATGAAGACTCTATTCGTGTTTATACAAAAAATGATGAAGAAAATGGCCGTTTTATCATTGAATGGTCCCGAGCTTTAAATGGATTTGATGAAGTAACAGAAGAAACATTCGCTATCCATTTATACGACCAAACTGCCATGCCAACAGAATCCGGGGATGGTGTGATCGAATTCCACTATTTAGAGATCGCTGATATTGACGCGGATAAGAATTATGCTACAGTGGGCATAGAAGACCACACCAAAAATGAAGGTATTCAGTATGTTTTTAACAATGAATACGCTCCCGGTGCAGCAGAACTTGCCCATGAACGAGCCATTCGTTTCACAACAGAAGCACCGGCTAACTACGTGGCACCTTTGGGAACGGAAGATGAACATCTGCCTACAGGTTTTCAATTAATGCCAGCCTATCCGAACCCATTCAACCCCGTAACAACCATACGTTATCAATTGCCAACGGCTTCAGATGTAAGAATGACCGTTTATGATATTCTGGGGAGGGAAGTGAACGTATTACTCCACGAACAAAAGAATGCCGGAACCTATGCTCTTCAATGGAGTGGCACGAACAGATTCGGACAACCTGTCGCTTCCGGGACATATTTTGTGATCATGGAAGCATTAAATTTCAACCAAATTCAAAAGGTATTATTGATCAAATGAGTGTAAAAATATATATGACCAATTGGTGTCCGTACTGTCGCAATGCCAAAATATTGCTAAATAATAAGGGCGTGTCATATGAAGAGTTAAATATTGACGAACTTGGAATGACCAGGGATGACTTATATGATCTCACAGGTGGTCACACCGTACCGCAAATATTAATAAATGAAAATTCGATCGGTGGATTTGACGATTTATTTGCCTTACACCAATCAGGGGATCTGGATGGCTTACTGGATGTTTCTGACTGAATTGCTGGTCCAAAGATTGAATTTCCATTTTAAAAAGTCCCTTTTGCTGGGACTTTTGTTTTTTCACATAAGCTGTTCAGGCTCGAACCCTTTAAGCGATTTATTAGGCAGTATCCCTTCCAAAGTTGCATCTTCTAAAGTAGCTCAAAAAGTGGGTAAATATTTACCCACGAGTTCAAGAGAATTTGGTGATATATATGCTATGGAGTCACAGGTACGCAATCATCGAGAATGGGTGCAGGATAAAGCAAAAGAATTAAAGGCCACTAAAAAGATACTAAGGCCATTACTAAACAAGTCACTACAGAATGATTTTAAGTTTTATGAATTTGTTGATGCCAACCTGGATATCATGGCAGCTGCCCATAAGAATATTTTATCTAACGCAAAGACGGAAAAAAAACTAATCATCCGCGTGCAAAAAAGTAGACGACTGGAAATTGAATCAAAAATCCCAGGTAAAGAAAAAACATTTAGACAACAGTTCATTACTCTTGATAATGCAATTATTGAAAGGAAGCTGTCTTATGAAGAATCACTCTCAAAAATAGGAAAGGCACTGGAAAGAAGGGATATAGAATTGGTTTTCATTACAAAACAAAAGGATGATTGGCTTTTTATTTCACAAGGATTATTCGATCGAAGGATGGAATTACAACCAAAGATTGTTGACCTCACTTCAGAAGTAGTTAATGCTGTAGCTGAAAGTGGTAATTATATCGAAATAATAGGAATCCGTTTAAACAAAGTTGACAGACTTAACCGGAAACTTGATCAATTAGATAAATTTTTTGTAGTCATTGATAAAATTGCAGAAAAGGAAAAAGGCGGCCGGGTTTATCTTCGTAATAATCCTGAAAAAAAAGAAGAATATGAGCTTCGTTTTGACAAATCAGTAGAAGCCTATGAAACCCATTTAGAAGATCTTACTATGTTGTTATTAGATTAAATTATTTTAATAATGTTGCTTTCAGCCAGCGCTGAAAATTATCACCTTCAATCACAATAAAATACTGACCTGATGGAGCGGGCTTACCTGAATTAGATATGCCATCCCAACGATAAGTCCAATTACCAGCGGGTAAAGTTTGGTTCGCTATTTCAGCGATACGTTTACCTGTAACTGACATTACCTTAATCCTAATCTGCTGTTTAAAGGGGATTTGTATATCAAAGGATGTAGATGGATTAAAAGGGTTTGGGTAATTTTGCGATACCGATATAAAGACAGGCACAACATTATTATCTACTGCTAGTTCACCATCAGTAATATCTATTTGGTAGTCCCAGTTGTTTGCACTCGTATCCTGACTGACTACAGCTAGGTATAGACTGCTTGATCCTGTTGGATCAACATTAATTGAATTACCGGAATAAACAGTCCAGGAATTATCTGCATATGCAATTATAGCATGCATATTAAGATCTGTGGCTGGACCTGAATTATTTGTCAGGTTTGCCAGAACAGGATCACTCGTATTAATCTGTGTATATTGGCTCGCAAAGCGGTTAAGATTGGTACTTGTAACTGACTGGTTAGTACCTGCACTATATGTGACAGTTTGAAATGTTGCTGGTCCACTTACGGGATATGTATCTGCTTCGTCATAGGAAAATAATCCAGCATTAGGGCTCGAAGACATAATCCTGTTTGCTATGACCATTTTATTCAGAGCATCGGAAAACGATGATCCTTCACTGGATAAAGCTAAAGAAATTGCCCTGTGGCTGAAATCTCCATAATAACTATCATTAGATATGCTTTTTTCCCAGATTTTTCTAAGTGTTGAACTCCCGCCAAAGTGTTCAAAGATATATTGCGGGAAAATAAATGATCCATACCAGTGATCACTTTGATCATCTAGTGCTTTGTGTGGTTCTGCAAACCAGGACAGTAGATATTGATAACAATCATTGATTTCGTCATAAACTTGTTCCTCCATTTCTACAGCTGTTGCTTCCATTAACCATTGTGCCTCATAGCCATCATAGCCAGATTGTACTGCATGATGATATTCATGTGCAGCCGTAACTTTTATACTTTCTTCCTCTGTGCCAGGGAAGCCAGTATAATTGTTGCGCATAGCCATAAAAGAATTGAGGGCATTTAATTCCGTAACTGGTGTATTCTCGTTGTTTCCAAACCCAGTAGCATTTGCAAAAGCTTCTGGCATAACATATCCATACATGTTGGATTCAAGGTTTCTAATGTATATATCATAATGATTCGAACCACCATTGTCTGAATTAGCAGGATACCAGCTATCGCTGGGCGGTTCTGCATAACCAAGACTATCTAATTGCATGTTGGTGACAAACTGAAATACTGTCACCATCTGGTCAATATAATCCGGTATATTATTACCATTTGTATCCGCATTAGCAATAGCATGGGTGCCAGTAATAGTATAGTGAAAACGGAAATAACCATTATCAAGTGTCTGGTCTAGCCCTACGCCCTCAGCGCGATCTTCCATTGAACGATGAACGATCGGCCTGTCAAATCGAAATCCAACATTTCGTAACCTTGATTTCTGGTTGTCATCTAGCTGATTGCCGTATAGTGCTACATTAAATAAATGCGGCGTCAAACATCTCACTTGCCCATTTCCTGAAAATGATTGAATAACTATTTCAACAGATTGATCCATATTGCCTGGTATCTTCGCTAAGGTTATACTTGATAACAAAATAACTAAATAACGTATTTTTTTCATGGTTTCCTCTTTGTTGGTTTCTGGGGAAGTGGTCTTATCCACTGCCGAATAATATCCTGGGTCTCAGGCTGCAGGGAATAATAAGCGCGTTGAACTTCCATTATCACTGGCGTGCCATCTCTAGGGCCAACGATTCCCTTATAGTTTCCTGGTAAGGATTCTTGTGAAAAAATTGCATAGGTCATATACAAGTAATATTCATCATTCGTTAAAATTTTTGATTCATGATTCTGGCGGAGTGTTTCAATCGTATTTATCGGGTGGGCTGGTTCTTGTGGTTTTACTTCAGGCTTTGATGTGCAACTTTGAAGGACGATCAAAATTATGAAAACAAGCGTTGTAAGGTTATTATTATTCCTTAAAATTTCTTTTGGTATCGTCATATTTTTTCTTACTCCAATATAGCCTTACAAAAAGAGCCATCAATAACAGCCCCAATACATAAAATAGAGCATAGTAAGGTAAAAGCTCCCCCATTACTCATCAATTTGAATGTAGCGGTCGTAAATATAAGTTACAATTAGTAATCCCAAGCCAGTCGGTAGTTCCCAGCCCAAGGCCTCTTGTCCGTCACTAGCCACAACGCCTGCTACAGATAATGATACACCGATCAGCAAAGCAGCATTCCTAATTCTGGAATAATTCAATTCAGATTCCAGGTTTACATTAGGCTTACCAATTGGTTTGGCATCAGCGAATACTGGTTTCAGGGAATCCAGCGGAAAACGAAGTGAAACCAAAAGTTCGCGTGGATTACCAGACCACAGGAATTCATGTGTTTCAATAATTGGGACAGCCAGTGATATCTGAACAGATTCTGCTGAATTATGCACGATAATGTTTTGTACCGGTGCCGGATATTTGATTCGTTCTACCAAATTTGTATCAATGTAGGCGTTCATAATTGTCGCGTAGAACCAGCCATTGTCAGAGAACCAGCCCGTTACCGTATTTTCCGGAATTGGTTTGTCAGAGTGGATCTTTAAGAAAATCCCATTTTTTTTTACCTCTACTTGTAGATCAGTGATATTGATATCTTTTGCCATGGTTTGGCAACAAAACAATAAACAGATAATTGGAAACTTTAATGAATTCATATGGTAGATAAGTTTATGTAAATTTTTGCCCTTCAAAGTGCGGATAAAATCTACAATGTTCAATAAATACATCCTCAATCTAATCATTTTCACCACATACCTTGCAGCCCAGCAGGTTGAGATCGATAATATTCGCCCAATTGCCCATCTTGATCTAGGTAATTGTAATGATGTTTGGGGCTATACGGCACCGGATGGCCATGAGTTTGCATTAGTTGGCCATAGAACAGGCACATATATATTTGATGTGTCTACAAACCCCCATGACCCCACCGAGGTTGGCTTCATACCAGGTACCATTTCCACCTGGAGAGACCTGAAAACGCATGAATATTATTGTTATGTTGTAAATGAAAGTGGAGGGGGAATGGATATCATAAGCTTGGAAGATCCCTTTAATCCCTATAAAGTTGGATCCTATACTTCCTCTACTGCTACGGCACATAACATGTTTATAGCCGATGGGTATGCATACTTGGTTGGTAGCGCCGGATCTTCAACACAAACAAATTCTTGGCAAGGCATTATTATTCTGGAATTATCTGATCCTGAGAATCCAACAGAAGTTGGTAGATGGGAAGAGACATATATCCATGATATTTTTGTAAAAAATGATACCGCTTATGCTTGTGATATTTATAATGGAAGTCTTTTTATAATTGATGTTTCTGATAAGTCAAACCCGACTAATATGGTAGAGCATAACTACAGTAATTATGGCACCCATGACGTATGGGTTACTGATGACTCTAGGTACGCAGTTACTTCAGATGAAGAAAATGGAGGCTATGTCTATATTTTTGATATACAGGATTTCAATAATATTAACATGGTTGCCACCTGGTATCCGGATGAGCCGGATGTTCAAAATAAATCTGCACACAATGTGGAAATAAAAGATGACCTGTTGTACGTATCCTATTACGTATATGGCACCCGTATAGTAGATATATCTGACCCCTATAATCCTACTGAATTAGGCTATTATGATTGGTACCCCGGTCAACAGGGACTATACAGTGGTAATTGGGGAGTGTATCCGTTCACGGAAAATGGATTAATTTACTCAACTGATTACAGTGGTAACGGATTTTTCATCATGAGTTACCCCTATATGGGTGAAATCGAATTTGAGAAATTGCCAGATACTGAAAATAATGTTGACCCCATCACATTATCAGCCACTATAAATGAAAGTTCTGAGTACAGTGTTAACTATTCAACCCTTATGCTCTACTGGGGACTCAATGGGACTATAACTGATTCAATCACATTGACTATGTCCGGGAACAGCTATATCGGAAGTATTACACCAACTGGTCAAAACGGTACATTGCATTACTATGTTGCTTTTAATACGATGACAGGTCAGCGTGTGACCAAACCATACGGGTCACCATATGCCTCATTTACTTTTAATATTGGTACGGATAATGTACTACCTGAAATCGAATTAATTACAGACTTGGCTGACCAGTTCTATCCCTCTGGATCATACGAAGTTGTCTCGATTGCATCCGATAACATCGGTATTAGCATGGTGGAACTTTTTTGGCAGGCTAGTAATGGCGCCATTCAATCTGTTATTTGTACAGAATCCTACGATCAAGAGGTTGGAGTAATATACGAAGGTGTTTTATCGTACGAAAATATTTCACCTGGCACAGAAATATCATATTGGACAGTAGCGACAGATGCTTCCAGTCAGTCAAACCAGTCCGAATCAGAACTAAAACATTTTATTATTTCGGATAGTTATGTACTAGGTGATTTTGAAAATGAAGAAGAATTGGATCGTTGGGAACTGGGAGATTGGGGTCGGCAATATGTTAACCATGATATAAAATGGGCTATAAATGATAGCCCAAGTGGCCTTTATTCACCAAATGCATATAATCCTTGTTATCTAATAGAGCCTCTTGATTTAACTCATTTTAATCAGGCTTATATTAAATTTAATTCAGGCGAAATACTGTATCCAGGTGATTATGGATACCTTCAAATTAAAAGAGGGAATACTACTGGTTGGTCTACCTTATTAACTATTCACACATATAATGATCAAGAAATAGTAGAGCGATTCGTCAATTTAGATTCCTTTATTAATGAAAGTGAACTTTACATCAGATTATTGATGACATCAAATTCAACAGATGAGGGCCAAGGGTGGTTTGTTGATGATATTATTCTGGTTTTAAATCAGGATATGCCGCCAAATGTGAATACTGATTCAGGGATAATTAATTTGCCTGATCAGGTACAATTATATCCAAATTACCCTAACCCATTTAATCCAATAACGAATATTGCCTTCAGTCTTGCGAAATATTCCCCGGTAGATCTGAAAATAGTGGATATTAAAGGTCGTCAGATTCGTCAATTACTAAATAATGATTTTGCTGCAGGCAGACACAATGTAAGCTGGAATGGTACCAATGATCTAGGTGCGGCGGTTGGCTCGGGTATATATTTTATAATTTTACGAGCCGAAGGCAAGGTTCTGAGTCAGAAATTATCCTTGATCAGATAATTTCTGATCATTCCATTTTTTTATCCCCTTTTCAATAGAATCAAGTAGGGTAGTTATGACCGTATCAGATTGAATTTTATTGATAATACTGAGCACAAATATTGGGTATTCTTCTCTTTGCAATAGAGGTTCGACTATTTCAAAAGGATCTTCTTCATCTAAGATATCATCAATCGTAAGACCTGAATTCATCTTTTGATGGATAAGTTCCTGTAAGGATAGAATGTAATCCTTAATCTCATCTCTGGATAAGGCCAAAAGATCTTCCGTGTTATTAATTGCTGCCATTATTTCCTTGAAACTTACTGAATTAAGCGTTGAATAGGGAGGGGGCAAACGGTAATTTTACCGAAGGATTATCAATGATAATTTTTCGTTCCACTGCCATTTTACTCCTGTTTCTGATTACTTCTTCTTCTCGTGCCCAAGAAGGTCGTTCCATGCAAGGTGCTTTCGGAACAGTAACTATCGATGGTAAAATGTGGAATCAGATTGCGCTAAGGCCCGTTGTGCCAGTATGGAAATTTGCTGTGGCCCTTGATCTTGTGTTTTATTTTGACCAAGATGGTAATATTCATAAAGATGAATGGGATTTTTCTAATCCAGAAGCGACAAAAAATACAATTATTGATAAAATTTATTATATCCGCTACGGATTGAAACAAGATCCATTGTATTGCAAGGTTGGATCTCTAGATCGTGTGGATATGGGCTATGGTATATTGGTAAATGCCTATTCAAATGCTATCCAGTATCCGCAAGTGCGAAAAGTCGGGCTGGATTATAAAGTAAAAACAAAATTTGGTACATTCGAAGGGTTCATTAACGACTTTAAGGAAAATATTGGTGTAACGGGGTTACGAATAAAATCTCCATTAATAAGTTCATTGCCAGTAGCATTATCATTTGTTATTGATCGTAATCAGTACCTTGGCCTACGGGATGGTGATAACGATGGAGTTCCTGATATTGTAGATGCTTTTCCAATAAACTCAAGCTATGCGATAGATTCGGATGGTGATGGACTGGCCGACTCGAACCCCGATGAATTAGACCGCGATGGTGATGGTTATTTGGATGCCGGTGATATTAATGATATTCATGCATGGTGGGACGATTTAGGCAATACAGTTGGTGTCGATTTTAGTAATGAATCTTATTATGATTCATTGCCTGATGGCAGCATTGATTTGGCGCCTGATCCCCTGAATGTCAATAAGGACTCAGATCCAATAGGTGCCATTGCACTGGATATCGGTTATCCGGTGCTTACCCAGGAAAAATTATCGGTAAAACTTTATGCGCAAGCGGCCAAAATGTTAGGTGAGACTGTCCATCCAAAAAAGGGTAATGGAAATCTAGCTCTTGGTACCGGTTTGGTCCCGCTTGGTGTATTAACTATTTTTGGACCCGCCCAACTCAATTTGGAATACAGGATGATTCCCAAGGGGCAGTTTGAATTTGGTTATTGGAATCGTTCATACCAGATCGAACGAGCAACATTTTCCAACGTTGATAGTCTCGGAATGCAGGTTCGTACTAAGGAACAGCGGTTAGGTCGTTATGGACGACAGAATGGCTATTTTGCCAGTCTGAGTCTCAAGCTTGGAAGTTTATTAAGGGCAGGTGCTGCATACCAGGACCTTACTGGAGAGATTTGGAATAGTGACCTGGGTGAATATGAAGAAAACAAGAATAAGAACTTTTTGGCTTCTATAAGTTTATCGAAGCCCATCAGTAAAATCAAATCTGCGCGCTGGTTTTACCAGCAACAAAATGTGCCGAACCCATTTAAATTTGAGCCATCTGAAAGCACGGTAATGGGGTACCGGGTCGGCATCGGCCTCGGATCGGGTATGGTTCTGAATTATACTTTTCAGCGGACCTACAGAGATTTAAATGGTGACGGCAGGGTAGACGGGCCGGATGAAACGATCAATATAACAACGATTGAAACCAGTTTTACTTTCTGATTGGCTAATGGATGCAAAACAAATAAGAGCTGATTTTATAAAATTCTTCCAGGATAAGGATCACCGTTTTATACGCAGTTCTCCAGTGGTACCAGTGGATGATCCAACATTACTTTTCACGAATGCTGGGATGAATCAGTTTAAGCCCATTTTCATGGGTACCGATAAACCAGAATATCCACGGGCGGTTAACACACAAAAATGTATCCGGGTCAGTGGTAAACATAATGATCTGGAAGAAGTGGGTGCTGACGTATATCATCATACATTTTTTGAGATGTTGGGTAACTGGTCTTTCGGGGATTATTATAAAAAAGAGGCGATTACGTGGTCTTGGGAATTATTCACCGATTTATGGGGACTTGACAAATCAAGACTTTGGGCCACGGTGTACGAAGACGATGATGAGGCTCACGAACTCTGGCTGCAGGAGACTGATATCGCAGCCGAAAGGGTGCTACGGTTTGGAAAAGAGCATAATTTTTGGGAAATGGGTGATACAGGACCCTGTGGTCCCTGTTCAGAAATCCATTATTATGTAGGTAATGTAATTGAAGATCAAGGCCCTGGTGGTGTAAATAACACTGATGAATATTGGGAATTGTGGAACCTGGTATTTATTCAATACGACCGACAGGGTGATGGCAGTTTAATTGATTTACCTGAAAAACACGTGGATACCGGGGCTGGTTTGGAAAGAATTGTTACCGTGTTGCAAAATAAATCGTCTAATTATGAGACGGATCTTTTTCAACCGATAATTAAGGGAATAGAAAAAATAGCAGGTTCGAAATACAGTAAGGATATAGTATCGCACCATGTTATAGCTGACCATGTACGAATGCTAAGTTTCGCCATTGCTGATGGTGCTATGCCTGCCAATGAGGGACGTGGTTATGTATTGCGGCGTATACTCCGCCGAGCCGCTCGGTTTGGCCGCCTGCTGGGTAAACAAGATCCGTTTTTATACCAACTAGTTGATTGTGTTATAGAAATCATGGGAGATAGCTTTCCTGAGCTGATCGAGAAAAAATCACATATAGAAAAAGTAATTAAAGCAGAAGAATCATCTTTCAGCAATACGCTGGAACGTGGCCTCTTACATTTCGAAAAATATATGGAAACACATGCTGGTGATACGATTCCAGGAGAAGAAGCATTTAAGCTATATGATACCTATGGCTTTCCCCTTGATCTGACCCAACTCATGGCCCGGGAAAGAAGATTAAATGTGGACGAAGAAGGCTTTCATGTAAATATGAATAAACAGCGCGATCGGGCAAAGGCTTCTGGAAAATTCAAACAAGTTACTCAAGTTTTGAATTGGGTTTCGGTTACTGAGAACGGGAATTCAAGTTTTCTTGGCTATGAAACAACGGAATCCACTTCCAAAGTATGTAAATATGCAAAAACGGAAGAACATACCATTTTGGTATTGGACCAGACACCATTTTATGGTGAGGCAGGTGGACAAATTGGTGATACGGGCTCTATATTGATTGGCAACGATAATTTAACCGTACTGGATACGCAAATGGATGGAACGGAGATTCATCATTATTGTGCAGGTTCCTTCGATATTAATTTGCTATCCGATGCAGTTTATTGTCAGGTTGATATTGAACGCAGACAGAAAATCAGAAAAAATCATACCGCGACACATCTTTTGCATGCAGCGCTGAAAAATATACTAGGTGAACATGTTCATCAGGCAGGGTCATTGGTTCACCCCGATTATTTACGATTTGACCTGACCCATTCGGAAAAAATATCAGCTGATGAAATAGTGGAAATAGAAAGAATTGTTAATCAGGAAATACAAAAGAATATTGTTCTCAATGTATCCATCAAGGATTTTGATGTTGCCCAGTCTGAAGGTGCTGAAGCACTTTTTGGAGAAAAATACGGTGATAAAGTGCGTATGATCGCTATAAGTGAGTTTTCAAAGGAATTATGTGGTGGTACACACGTTGAACGTACTGGCGATATAGGATTATTTAAAATCATTGAGGAATCAAGTCTGGCAGCAGGTATTAGAAGGCTGGTAGCGGTTGCTGGACCAAAAGCTGTATCCTATGTACAGAACCATGCAAATATTATCCAAGAGCTGCAAGCCATATTAGGTACTAAAGCTGATGATATAAGTACAAGGGTGGATCATCTTATTAACCAGAAAAAAGAACTGGAAAAAATATTAAAACGGAAAAAGGAAACATCGAAAGCATTTAATCCAAAAACAATCTTGGAAAAAGGTACGATGGTGGCTGACCATAATGTTGTCACTGCCATTGTCAACGCTGACTCTATTGAAGAATTAAAAGAAATGGGTGATGTGCTTTTGAATGCGCTACCAAGTGGTATAGGTGTTTTGGGAACTGATGCTGGAGAGAAACCGTGTGCAGTAATCGTTGTAACCAATGATCTAATAAAGAAGGGAATCAAAGCGGGATATTTGGCAAAAATTATTGGCAATGAAATGGATGGCGGTGGCGGCGGTAAACCTCATTTGTCAACTGCGGGAGGGAAAAATAGTAAATCTTTCAAGGTAGCCATGAAAAAGAGCATTGATTTGATTAAAGCAGAATTAAAAAAGGTCAAAAGGTAATAATGCAACACGAAAAAGATGGTGATACATATATTATTTATTTAGAGCAAGGTGAAAGTATAATGGCTAGTTTGACTCAATTTTGTAAAGATCATCAGATTATAAACGGTCAAATTTCTGGTATAGGTGCCATCAAAGAAATTGAGCTAGGAGCCTACGATCTAAAAAACCAAGAATATATTATACATAAGCTCGATGATACCTGGGAATTGGCATCATACCAGGCTAACATTCAATTAAAGGATGAGGAAACATTTATTCATTCACACATAAATATCAGTGATCATGATCTAACAGTGAAAGGCGGGCATTTATTTGAAGCAAAAGTTGCAGTCGTAGGCGAATTTATTTTAAGGAATATTAATACTTCCGGGAAAAGAGTATTTAACACGGAAATAGGTCTGGCTTGCATGGCCTTAAGTAAATAGGATAATATGTGAAACGTAAAATAATCCATACCAAAAAAGCACCGCTACCAATTGGTGCCTATAATCAGGGAATTGTTACAAACGGTTTTGTTTTCACAGCTGGACAGGTTGCGATCGATCCAGCTACTGGTAATTTAATTGAAGGTAGTTTCAAGGATCGTGTAAGACAGGTCATGAAAAATTTGAATAGTATATTGGAAGAGGCAGGTACAAATTTCTCTAGAGTGACTAAGTTTACCGTCTTTCTTACTGATATGTCTAATTACGCTGCGGTCAATAAGGTATTTAGTGAATTTATTAAGGAAAGTAATGCGCCGGCCCGATCCCTCGTGGCGGTTTCTGCTTTACCTGCAGGTACTGATGTCGAAATTGAATGTATAGCAACAGTTTGACAGTAATTTTTCCTCGGAAATTATTTGTCATATGTTTCAGTTTCTCACTTCTGCAGGGAGAAGCGCAACCAGACACATCCACTGCAATTAAATCGCCTAAAAAAGCTGCATTATCTGCCCTAGCGTTTCCAGGAGGAGGTCAGCTATATAATGGTAAAAATTTTAAGGCAGGTCTGATTTTGGCTGGAGAAGTTTTAGCAATCGTAAATTGGCATAACAATTCGAAATTATACAGCAGTTATGATGCTGATAATGACAATAAATATCCGTTGCCTAAGCATCGTTACTTAGAAAAACGAAACAAATATGTATGGTGGATTGGATTTATCTATATTTATGGGTTAATAGATGCAATTGTAGACGCACATTTGCATCCATTTGAGGACGTTATGGCTGAAGAATTAGGTAATAATCAAAATCCCGTTGAAAAAAAGAAAGAGGACCGATGAATCAAGCGAGGGAACATTGGGGATCAAGACTAGGATTTATTTTAGCTGCCTCAGGATCGGCGGTGGGAATCGGGAACATATGGAAATACCCGCATATGGCAGGACAAAATGGTGGAGCAGCATTCACCCTAATTTATCTCATCTGCATCCTGGTTGTTGGGCTATCAATTGTAATAGGTGAATTTGCTTTAGGTAGAAAAACACAATTGAGTCCTGTAGGAGCCTATTTGGCGATCGCCCCAGGATCCTTATGGAAATGGGTCGGATTTTTGGGCGTTGGGTCAGCCTTCGTCATTCTATCGTTCTATGGTGTTGTGGGTGGTTGGATAATGAATTATTCATTTTTGTCGCTCAAAGGTGATTTTTCTCAATTAACAGGTAATCCTGAAGCTGCAAGCGCTTTATTTAATTCATTTATTACTAGTACGTGGGCGCCGCTATTTTGGCAATTATTATTTATGATGATTTGTATTTATGTAATTGTTAATGGTGTGAAAGGTGGTATCGAAAAATGGTCGAAGATTATGATGCCAACGATAATCGTCATACTTGTGATTCTTGCGATCCGTGGATTAACTTTGCCTAATGGAATGACCAGCCTAACATTTTTATTTAAACCAAAGTTTGAAGATCTATCTGCTTCAGCTGTTGTGCTGGCTTTGGGGCATTCATTTTTTACACTGAGTCTTGGTATGGGCACTATGATAACGTACGGAAGTTATCTGAAAAGAAATGAAAATTTATTGAATTCAGCGCTTTGGGTGATCGGTTTGGATACAATTATAGCTTTGCTTGCAGGCGTAGCAATTTTTTCAACAGTTTTCGCCTTGGGTGCTGATCCTGCGGAAGGTGCGGGACTCATATTCGTTGTTCTACCTTCAGTTTTTCCACAGCTGCCAGGTGGCCAAATTTGGGGGACTTTGTTCTTCGTTATACTTTTTATGGCGGCACTTACATCAGCAATTTCAATCCTTGAGGTTGTTACAGCCTATTTTATTGATCAAAAAGGCTGGACCAGGATCCGCTCAACTATTTTGTTCGGTGGCATTATCACTGTTGTAGGGATATTTTGTTCTTTATCACTTGGTGGCAATCTAAATATTACTTGGTTTTTGGGTATGTCTTTCTTCGATTTTATGGACTATCTATCTTCCAAATATATGCTACCTATTGGGGGTATGTTAATGGCGATATTTATTATTAAACGCTGGAGTGTGAATGAATTTGTTAAAGAATTACATACTGGAATGAATTCCACTAAAATATCGAGTCAATTAGTTACTATTTTGTTGAGTATCGGAGCCTTGGTGGTTGGTTTTATTATTTTAAATGAGATTTTTGATAAACTATTAGGGTTCCCGATTATCGGTTGAATATACCTTGCTGTGCTTGTATCCCGTCTAATTAAACCCGAAAGCGATTTATATGGCAAATTATCCAATTGGTCTAAGAGCTTGGATAACTTCATGAGCTGGCAGCCATTGCATTGGTTTGGTATGTGGTGCATGGCCATTAGCGGATTTAGCATTTTAAAAGGGCAAGAGAATAGATATATTTTCTGGGATTGGAATTCTGGATCGATATTTATTTTTTCCGTTATCATTTTGGTCACTGTCTGGACTATTTTATCAGTTCGCCATCCTGCGACCCCTAAACAAATCAATAATCTTAGGTCGTTGTTATATTTTATTGTTATGGGATCCATTGCACTACTATTAGGTTCAATTGGTCCCAAATTTTCGATGGAGTCGATTAAGAATTATGTGCCATATTTATTATTTTATATAGCCGTATGGCTTGTATTCTCGATTGAATTTATGGAACAAGATGACAAATCAAAATCAATCGCAGGTTCAATTTCAAGAATCCGGAATTTAGTTGGTTCTACTGCTTTGACCATCGTTGGAACCGTTATTGGGTTCCATTTTGATGATCCTGTGGCAAGTACGGTTTCTACCGTATATTTACCTTTCCTAATAGTAGCGCTAATCATGCCAGCCCATATTAGGCACCTACAGCGCGCTAGGATCTATGGTGTATTTATACCAGCCGTATTTTTAGCAGTTCGATTTCCGTGGTTTTTAATTCCATTGTGGGCACTTTTCTTTTTGCTGCGCCTTTACCATTATTTTCGTTTTAATATTGTTTATCCAACATTTGGTGTGGATTACGATTAGAGCCCTATTAATTGCATTCCTTCCAAATAATATTTTTCGGATAATTAATTAATGGGAAAACAACAGGGATATGATGTAGTAATTGTGGGCGGAGGCCCTGCAGGTGCTACAGCTGCGTTGTATGCCAATCGACTGGGGCTGAACACGCTTATCGTTGATAAATCAATTTGGCCAAGAGATAAAATTTGCGGTGATGCACTCTCGGGTAAAGTCGTTGATATCCTTAAAGACCTGGATCTAATTAGTGAAGTAAAAACACTTAAAGGTGCCTCTATTCGTCGGATTACATTTGGTAGTCCTGCAAATAAAATTTTTGATATTGATTTAACAAAATCCTTTAACACTGACCATATTAAAGAAGGGTATGTAATTCCCAGAGAAATATTTGATTATTTTCTGTTTAAAAAGGCACGAAAAATTACAGAAGTAAAGGAAGGTTTTACCGTTAAAGACTTACTCATCGAGGATAACACTGTGGTAGGTCTACAAGGAACAAACAAGGATGGTAATCCGGAAGATATTGCAGCAACAGTCGTCCTGGGTGCTGATGGGTATAATTCAATTGTGGCCCAAAAATTAAATTTATATAAAATGGAAATGGAACACACTGCTTTAGCAATTCGATGTTATTACGAGGGGGTAAAGGGTTTAACTGATCAGATTGAATTGCATTACCTGGAAGAAATAAACCCTGGCTATTTCTGGTTATTTCCTGCAGGCGCAGGAAAAGCAAATATTGGCTTGGGATTATCAAAAAAAAACATTAAAGAACAGAAGAAAAACCTTATTGAACTGCTGGATGTTGTCACGCAACTGGAATATTTCAAAGATCGTTTTGCGTATGCGAAACCAATTGAAAAACCGAAAGGTTGGAATCTACCTATGGGAAGTATACATCGAAAAAACCATGGTAATGGTTTCATGTTGCTGGGAGACGCTGCGGGTCTGATTGATCCATTTACAGGGGAGGGTATTGGTAATGCTATGGTATCAGCGAAACATGCAATAATTACTGCATGCAAAGCCATCGACGAAAACGATTTAAGCGAAAATAATTTATCTGAATATGACAAAAATTTGTGGGGCGAAATTGGCCCTGAATTACGTGTAAGTACAAAATTGCAAAAACTAGCCAGATCGAAATTCCTGTTAAACTTTATCATTAATCGAGCAGCTCGAAATGATGAACTTAAAAATATCATCGGCGGTATGCTGGCGAATGAGATCCCCCGCACTGATTTGGCTAATCCCGCATTTTATTTTAAAATATTTTTTTCATAAATGCCTATGGAAATACCCCAGCTATTACGCTGCCTAGGCCTTTCTGATTATATTGCATTTGACTTTGAGACAACGGGATTAAGTCCCAAAGATGACCGCATTATTGAAATTGCGGCCATCAAATTTGTTGATGGTAACCCGGTTGATCGATTTGTGACATTAATAAACCCTGGGCGGACAATAGATCCTTTTATCACGGATATCACCGGTATAGCAGACGATATGGTCAGGGATAAGCCAATAGAATCAGATATTATTAGTGAGTTTCTTGAATTTTTAACCGATTTACCCTTAGTGGCGCATAATATTTCCTTTGATAAAAGTTTTTTGGATGCATTGTGCGCAAGATTTAGCAAACCAAAAAAAAATAATCCGTTGTATGATACCCTGCAGCTTTCACGTACGTTTTTGTTTTTCCATCCAGTATACGATTTGGGTTCAATATCAGAATATTTTGGATTATCATCAGCAGGGTCGCACCGCGCTGAGAAAGATACGGAAAATTGTGGCATTATTTTTCAGCGGTTGATTAAGGAAGCAGCCAGTTATCCGCTGGAAACCATTTCAAAATTACTGGAGCTAATACGTTCGTGTAATGCCCCCAATATGCAACTATATGTAAACCTAGCAAATGAATTGAAACAATCAGGCGATCTTAGATCGGGACTATTGGAATCAATAATTGAAAAACCAATTTTTGATAACGTTTATGAACATGATGGCGAGAATGATATTAGTACATATGATACAACTAATGTTTTTTCACCTACGGGGGTCGTTGCAGAGATTTTAGAAAATTATGAAGAACGACCCAGTCAAATAGGTTATTGTGCTGAGATTTTAAAGATCATGTCATATCCAAAGGGGATTGGTGTGCTTGAAGCAGGAGCGGGTCTTGGTAAATCGCTGGCATATTTATTTCCTGCGATAAAGCATTCTATGGAAAGTAAGCATAATAAATCTGTAGTTATATCCTGTCACACAAAGAATTTGCAAGATCAACTATTCCATAAGGATCTACCGATCCTCGCTAGAGCGCTGGAAGTACCTATTAAAGCGACATTACTAAAAGGCCGTACAAATTACCTCTGTAAGACACGTTTGAATTGGTTGATAGCTGAAAAAAAGAAAATTCTGTCATCTAAAGATATTGAAAGTTTACTTCCTGTAATTATTTGGATACGCTATACAAGGGCAGGAGACTTGTCTGAGTGCGCTGGGTTCTGGAATAGCAGGCCGCTGAAGGTAGCCTCTCTTATTCAAAGCGAGCCTGGGTTTTGTTCGACAGTAATCTGCGGAAAAAATAATGGGTGTTATTTTGGTAAAATTCGACGTATTGCCCAGGTTACGGATCTAATTATTGTCAATCATGCATTACTGTTTGCCGAAATACAATCTCCCGGAATCTTACCCGAGCATGATACAGTGATTATAGATGAGGCTCATAATCTAGTGGATACAGCCTATAAGCAAATGGAAAAGTCTATTAGTGCTTATCCAATAAAGGCTGTTATTGATAGTGTAAATCCTGAGGGGCAATCGTCTGCACGGTGGAAAGGTCAATTAAACCACGTTCTGCAAAAAGTAGAGACTCTCTCAGGAATTGTAGATGATTTAATTAAGCTGACCTCGGGATGTAAGACAGTAGTGGATACCCTCTTCCAAGAGTTAGAGTTTAATGTAAGCAACCGTTTTGATCCCTCTGCAAAATATTCTGAAAAATACATTATTTATGACCTGATGGAGGAATATGGTGTTTTCCACAAAGAGATCAATGTCCTGATAAGTGATATCAATGCATTAATAATTAAGCTTAACAAAATGAGTTCGGAACTGCGGGCTTTCAGCGATAATGCTGAGGAATTTTCTGAAATAATGGTACAGATAGACAGTTTTATTGAAAGTTTAAATACCATTTTGACTTTATTAAATCTGTTAACACAAGAACAGGATCCAAATTGGGTTTATTGGCAGGAGGGTGTTTTTCGAAATAATGGAGAGTTTGAGCTTATTATGTATGGATCACCCATAGATATATCAAAGAACCTAGTTGATGCATTTTTCAGCCATGTTGACCATTGTATATTAACTTCTGCAACTTTGCGCGTGGATGAGTCCTTTGATTATTTTTTTTCTAGGACTGGACTTAACAGTGTAGAAATTGAAAAGGTTTTTTCAGGTGTATTCCCAAGTCCATTTCATTATGAGGACCAAGTCAAATATTTTCAATATGCTGGTGGTAATGGGCAGGATCCAGTATTACAAGCAAGCCTAATATATAATCTACATAAGAAACATAATAAAAGGATATTAGCATTGTTTACTTCAAAATATGCTTTAAATAATGTTTATCAAGAATTACGCAAAAAGCCAGGCAGTAGAGATTTGCCCATATTCGCCCAATTACGGGGCTCTTCGCGGCATGCTATTATCCAGGGTATGCATCGAACCAGAAATGGAATCCTTTTGGGTACCAATGCGTTTTGGGAAGGAATTGATTTACCTGGCGAATTATTGGAAATTCTCATATTAGCAAAACTGCCGTTCGGTGTACCCAGTGAACCTATTATCAAGGCTTACAGTAACTTGCTGCAAAGTCTTGATAAGAACCCTTTCCTTGAGTTCAACGTACCTGAAAGTGTTATAAAATTTCGTCAAGGATTTGGGCGATTAATTCGAACAAGTCAGGACGTTGGTGCATTTTTTGTTATGGATGAACGAGTTGTCAAAAAACGTTATGGTACATCTTTCAGTGATTCCATCCCTGTTAGAATGGATCTATTTTCAAATCTCAATGAAATTATAATATAATATGGCTTCCGGTTGATTGGCATTGGATCGCACAGTTAAATTGCTCTATGTCGGCCCTATCTATTTCGGGAGAATCCCGTTCAATACGATATTTTTTGCCCTGCTTGGAAGGACCCGTTAGAGTTCGACTAAACGCAGATTCTAGAAAGGCCATACGTGCATCCCATAGCATCTTAACGCAATTATTAAAAAAAGGTAAAAAAATCTATGGTGTAACAACTGGCTTTGGCGATTTAAGTAAGGTAACAATTGACGCTGATGATCGTCAGAAATTACAACTTAATTTGGTTAGATCGCACGCAACGGGTGTAGGGAAACCATTTGAACTTGGTATTACCAGGTTAATTTTATTTTTGAAATTATTAACATGGGCTAAAGGTGTTAGCGGCGTACGATTGGAATTAGTTAGCCTGGTGAGACATTTATTGAACCATGATATTTTACCCGTAATCCCTAGACAAGGATCAGTCGGGGCTAGCGGTGACCTAGCACCATTGGCTCACATGGCCCTTCCTTTAATTGGGGAAGGATTGGTTCATTTTCAGGATCGTATTATGCCGGCAATGTTGGCAATGAAGGAAGTGGCTTTAGAACCTCTAGTACTAAGCCCAAAAGAAGGAATAAGTTTGATTAATGGTACACAAGTATCCACTGCAATCGGAATAAATGCCTGCCTAGAAGCTGAAAGCTTGTTAAAAATAGCAGATTTGGTTGGGGCCATTTCAGTAGAAGCATCGCTATCATCACGCAGTGTGTTTAAGTCATCGATTCATAAATTAAAGCAGCATCCCGGTCAGAGATTAGTTGCGGCCAATGTTTGGAATCTTCTGCGTGACAGTGAAATCGTTTTGTCACATAAAGATTGCGATCGTGTACAGGATCCGTATAGTTTTCGTTGTATCCCTCATGTACACGGTATAAGCAGGGATAACTATAACGGTGCGAAAGAAATCGTACAGAATGAAGCAAATAGTGTAAGCGATAATCCATTAATAATGCCAAATACTCAAATAATGTATTCTGGACATTTTCATGCAGAATCGATTGCTCAAGCGATGGATAATTTGACTATAGCCATAGCAGAATTAGGTTCGATTTCTGAACGAAGACTTCATTATATCATGAAAGGAATTGGGGATCGAGTTCCGCCATTCGTTGCATCGAATCCAGGACTTGAATCGGGATTCATGACTGCCCATATAACTGCGGCTAGTTTGGTATCAGAAAATAAAGTATATGCCCATCCTGCTAGTGTTGATACGATCTCAACATCTGGAGGACAAGAGGATTTTGTTAGTATGGCTCCATGGGCCGGGCGAAAATGTTTACGGGTGATCGATAATGTTAGAAATATATTGGCTATTGAACTACTTACTTCGGCGACAATAAATGTACTATTTCATGCACCATTGAAAATGGCTAGTGGTACGCAGCCAGTTATTAAACTATTGAAAAAACATGTTCATTTTTCCAAGGGTGATAGGCCACTACATACGGATATAAAAGTTGTTAACGAACTCATAAAAACCAAGCGGATACTCTCTTGTGTCAATAAAAAATACGAGCTCAATTAATATGCCCAATAAAATACCATTTGCATATAAATATACCTTTGATGATGTATTACTTGTACCTCAGGCATCCAATATTCTACCCCAGGATGTAATTCTATCGACCAACCTTACCAAGGATATCTCGATGAATATTCCGTTGCTAAGCGCTGCAATGGATACTGTGACCGAAAGTGAAATGGCCATAGCCCTGGCAAGAGAGGGAGGTATGGGCGTCATTCATAAAAATCTTTCTGTATCAGATCAAGTAGGTATAGTGGACAAAGTTAAAAGATCAGAAAGCGGTATGATAATGAATCCGCTAATCCTGACACCGGAAAAAACCATTCGAGAAGCAAAAGAAATGATGGGTCATTATCATATTAGTGGATTACCTGTTGTCGAAGAAGGAAAGTTGATTGGGATTATAACTAATAGGGATATCCGCTTTGAAACTGACTTAGATCTTACTGTCAAGGATCGTATGACAACGGATAACCTTGTTACCGTACCAGTCGGTACCACATTGGAAAAAGCGAAGGACATATTACAAAGACACCGTATCGAAAAATTATTAGTTGTTGATGAAGATGGATCATTGGCCGGATTAATTACTGTGAAGGATATACAGAAAAAAAAGCAATTTCCACATGCTTGTAAAGACAATAATGGACGCTTACGGGTTGCAGCAGCTATAGGTGTGAATGATGAAGCAACTGAACGGGCGCAGGCCTTGAAAAATTCCGGCCTTGATGTATTGGTTATCGATACTGCTCACGGGCATTCAGCAGGTGTATTAAAATTAATTGAAAAATTGAAATCTAATATAGGTTCAATGGCTTTGATTGCAGGGAATATCGCGACGAGGGAAGGTACAAGATCTTTGATTGATGCTGGAGTTGATTGTCCAAAAGTGGGGATTGGTTCCGGAGCTAGTTGCACTACTCGTGTAGTTGCTGGTGTAGGTGTGCCCCAATTATCCAGCATATTGGATTGTGCAGAAGAAGCAAACAAGGATGGTATACCAATAATTGCCGATGGTGGCATTCGCTACAGCGGTGATATTGCTAAATCATTGGCTGCGGGAGCCAGTGCCATAATGCTTGGTAACCTCCTTGCAGGTATGGATGAAAGCCCAGGGGAAACTATTTTATTTGAAGGCAGGCAATATAAATCTTATCGTGGAATGGGTTCTCTTGGGGCGATGAAAGAAGGAAGTGGCGACCGATATTTCCAAGAAGGTGCTGAAGCTACAAAGTTGGTACCCGAAGGTATTGAAGGCATGGTGCCATACCGTGGCTCAGTACGTAACTCAATTCATCAACTTATTGGTGGTTTAAGGGCATCAATGGGATATTGTGGTGTTGAGACCATTCCAGACTTTCACAAGAAAAGTAAATTTATTCAAATCACTAGTGCGGGTGTAAAGGAAGGCCATCCGCATGAAGTTAAGATCATTAAGGAAGCGCCAAACTATCAGATTTCTGATGAGTGAAAACCTTTTGCAATAAACCGTTCTTTAAATAGTACAAATTATATATTAAGAGGAAGCGGTGTCTATTTCGTCAATGAATTAAGGTGGCGGGTAATGAGTGATTTGCGACGTGCCGCAGTATTCTTTTTTATTAAACCTTTGCTGGCGGCTTTATCAATTTTCTTTACAGCTGCACGATAATCAACTTCAGCTTTTTCATGATCAGTAGCTGAAGTAGCCTTTTTTATGGCTGTCTTCAATTTAGACATTTGAGCGATATTACTTGCACGACGTTTTTTGTCCTGTCTTTCTCGCTTTAATTGTTGAGGGTGTCTATCCATATGTAATTATTTATTGGTTGAAAACAAGGCCGAGAATTTATTCCTAATCAGGAAAGGAATCAATAAGGATTAGTAGTAATTATTTTTTATTATAGCCGATCAAGTTTAGTTCATGGACAATTTTGAATTAATCTTAAGAAAACGTATTTTATTATATGGATAAATTATCCTTGTTGCAATCTGTGCCAATTTTTTCAGAATTGTCACCATCAGATTTGAATAAAATTGCTGAAAGAATGATACGGCGGGCCTATACGAAAGGCCAGATGATATTGCTGGAAGATGATTTAGGCCAGACGTTCTTTGTCATTGCTGAAGGGAGCGTAAAAATTACCAGACTTAGTGATGCTGGGCGGGAGGTAATCCTTGCCATGTTAGGGGAATCTGATTTTTTTGGTGAAATGTCTTTATTAGATGGCGCCGGCAGATCTGCGAATGTTGTTGCGTTAGAAGCATCGGAAGTGTTGACTTTAGCTAGAAATGATTTTCTAGATATACTTCAGCAATACCCAAAAATTTCAATTAGCTTGTTAGAGGAACTAACTCAGAGAATCCGGAAGAGCGATCAGCAAATAGAGAGTTTATCCTTAAGTGATGTAGAACAACGCATCGGTATTACCTTAATCCGGTTAGCGGAGGAGCTTGGTACTATTAAACAAGGAAGTGTAAAAATTAAAAATCTACCATATCAACAAGACATTGCAAATATGGCTGGAACCTCAAGAGAAACAGTATCCCGTACCTTCAAATTGCTGGAGGAAAAAGGTCTGGTGACTCGTGAAGGTCGCAAGCTAACAATCTATAATTTCAATCAGTTTACCAAAACTTTTTCATAAATCCTGCCTTATTAAAAGGCTTTAAAATCTAATGGAAAAAGTTACGATCCAGGGAATAAAGGCCAATGATCATCGCATTCTTTCTCGTGTCATTACCCGTATTGAAAATGATGATCATGTACAGGATCAAGGGTTTATAGAATTATACGACCAAGCACAAGCTGCAATTCGATTGGGCGTCACAGGTCCTCCAGGAGCTGGCAAGAGCACAATTACAAATGAGTTTATAAAACGTTTTCTTAATAAGAAACAAACTATTGGAGTAATCGCTATTGACCCAACAAGTCCATTCAGCGGTGGCGCATTACTTGGTGATCGGGTAAGAATGAATCATTATAATAATGACAAAAGTGTCTTTATCCGAAGCATGGGTACACACGGGGAGCTTGGGGGATTAGCGCGCAAAGCTCAGGAAGCTGGTGATATATTAGCAGCAAGCGGGAAAGATGTTATAATTTTTGAAACAGTTGGTGTTGGTCAAGGTGAATATGATGTAGCAAAAGCTGCAGATCTAACGATTCTGGTCCTAGTCCCAGAATCGGGTGATGAGGTACAACTGATGAAAGCTGGATTAATCGAGATAGCGGATCTTTTTGTTATCAATAAATCTGATCGTGAAGGAGCAGATCGACTAGCAGACACATTAAGTTCCATGATCAATGCTATGGGTAATGACAGCAAACCTGATGCACCTGTTTTCACTACAGTTGCCAGCGACGGAAGGGGAATGGATAAATTATTCGATGGTGTTTTTGATCAGCTTGGCAAACTTGATCGTTGCGGTCTACTGGAACAGAAAAAGAAAGAACGATATCGAAATCGAGTAAAAAAGTTGGTAAAGGAACAGCTGTTGAGTGAATTTTGGACGGAAGATAGGATTAGAAAATTAGAGGATGCAACAATATCGCTAGATACGATCACGGAATCACCCTATAGTATCGCAAATGATATATTAAAAAGTTTTAAGTCATGAGTGATAACGTTACCAGTCAGATGTCATTCCTTGAACATTTAGAGGAATTGCGCTGGCGGTTGATTAAAAGCATAATTGCTATTTTATTTGGCGGTTCATTTTGTTTTCTTTTTATTGATGATATATTGCAATCCCTGATTGCACCTATTCGTAATTTATCTAACCCGCCTGACTTGCAAGTGTTAAAGGTACAGGGTATGTTCATGATCAAGTGGGGCGTGGCTTTGCTTGGCGGTATCGTTGTGGCAATACCGGTGTTGACGTATCAAATAGCAAAATTTATCGGCCCAGGTCTGTACAAGGACGAGAAAAAGGTGATGGTTCCGCTTGTCTTTTTCAGTTATATGGCATTTCTAGCAGGGATAGTATTCGCTTATTATGTTTTAATACCATATTCTCTGGAATTTTTCACCTCAATGGGAATGATGGAGGTAAAAAATAATTTTTCTATTAATTATTATTTCAGTTTTATCGCAATGTTATTGCTTGGTAGCGGGGTAATATTTGAACTACCAATAGTGGTATTCATACTAAGTGCAATAGGGTTGCTAACACCTGCATTTATGCGTCATTACCGCCGCCACGCCATCGTAGTTATACTTGTATTATCAGCCTTTATAACACCTCCAGACCCAATCAGTCTTGTTTTTATATCAATTCCACTGGCTTTTCTGTATGAAATTAGCATTGGTGTTTCCTGGATGGTAAACCGTAGTAAATAGCGTACCAATAGGCGTAATATTTAATATGGTTAATGATTTAAAAACGCTGAAAGAAATCACTGCCCCTATATTCGAAGATATAAAACTGTTTGAGACGGAATTTCGCGATGCTCTCAAATCTGAGGTGCGTCTTGTGAATACAATAGGAAAATATATATTACGGCACAAAGGTAAGCATATTAGACCAATACTAACGATTCTTGCGGCTCGGACTTGCGGTAAGCCGGGCCTCAATAGCTACCGGGCTGCTGCAATGATTGAATTACTTCATATTGCAACATTGGTTCATGATGATGTTATTGATGAGGCGACAACTCGTCGTGGTTTTCCATCAATCAATAGGGTATGGAAAAACAAGGTTGCTGTTCTAATGGGTGATTTTATTTTTAGTAAAGCACTCATAAATCTAGTTGGTATCAAAGATTTTGAAGCACTGGCGCTCATATCTGAAACAGCCGAAAAATTAAGTTCCGGTGAGATCCTGCAAATTGAAAAAAGTCTTACCAGATCAATGACAGAAAAAGTGTATTATGATATGATCTATAAAAAGACTGCCAGTCTCATTTCGACTTCTTGTGAACTTGGAGCTATTACGTCGACAAAAACGGATAAAGATCGCAATAGAATGCGCATTTTCGGTGAAAAACTGGGTATGGCCTTCCAAATTAAAGATGATTTATTTGATATGCTTGGTGTTGAATCAAAAACAGGTAAGAATTTCGGCGCTGACGTAAAAAAAAATATGATTACTCTGCCACTTATTCATTCGTATTCTACGCTAACCAAATCTGAATCAAGACAAGTTAAAAAGATTTTAAATCTTAAAAGAAAATCAAAAAAAGATATTAATGAATTGACTGAACTGGTTAATGCGTCAGGCGGTTTTGAATATGCTAATCAAAAAATTGATGAATTCAGCAGTCAAGCCATAGATATTCTAGGTGAATATCCAGACTCTCCTTACAAACAATCCTTAGCGGATCTTGTAATTTTCAATTCCCACCGAAATTCTTAACATGAAAGACCCGAGGGCCATTCTGGTCCTAAGATTTAGTTCCATAGGTGATATCGTACAACTAACCTCACCATTAAAGTCATTGCGTGATCGTTATCCACAAACACGGATTGATATAATTACATTAGATGATTATTCAGAACTGCTGTTAGATCATCCTGATATCAATCGAATAGTACATATACCGCGTGGAATGAAATATCAAGAACTTAAAGAAATCGGCAAAATGTTAGCAGCTAAGGATTATGATTTGATTATCGATTTACACAACGTTATTAGATCTCAGATTATTTGCCGCCAATTCAAAACTGCTAAGAAGGTTATATATAAAAAGCCGCGTTGGAAACGATTTAAACTTATTGAACTCAAGAAAAATCATTTTCCTGATGAATTTTCCCAAAGATGGCTCTACCACCAATGTTTAGAAGAATTATTGGATAATGATTATCTAGTCCCGAAAACTAAGCTGGTTATCCAAAAGAACGAGCAGAGTGAAATAAAATTGTTTTTAGAGAAAGAAGGCTTGACGGGATCCTACATAACATTAGTACCTGGTGCTAACTGGCCGGAGAAGACTTGGCTTGTTGACCGTTATAATGAGTTAGTTAATTTGATAGTAAATAAGCTAGGATTAAGTATTGTAATGATTGGCGGCATGAATGACGGAATTTGCAGTGCAATAGCTAATGATAAGAGCAAACAGGTTCTTGATCTGCATGGGAAATTAGATTTAAGGAAATCCCTAGCTATTATTTCCTTAGGAGAAATGACAATCGGCGGTGATACAGGTATGGTCCATGCTTCCGAAGCACTTGGCGTACCAGTTACAATGATCATGGGGCCAACAAATCTTCAGATGGGAGGCGGTATAATGCTGGAAACATCGGTAGCCATTGAAAAAGATCTTTGGTGCAGACCTTGTAGTCAAAACGGAAAGCGTCCCTGCTATCGTTCACAGCAATATTGTATGACAGAAATATCCACTTCGGATGTCAGGCGTGCCGTTCAAAAGGTGCTGGCCTGATGAAATATTTCTGGTTTTTTGTATATAAAATTATATTGATACCAATAGTGGTCGTTATTGGAGCAATTGGTTTATGTTTTAACAAAAAATTAAGGGATGGTTTATTCGGACGTTTTCAAACTAGAAAGGTATTAAAAAATTACCTAAATGAGCTGAATGGAGATGAAATAATTTACTGGTTTCATGCATCATCCCACGGTGAGTTCCTACAGACAAAACCGGTTCTGCTAGGATTAAAAGAGGTTGAACCCCATGCGAAACTGATTGTCAGCTTTTTTTCACCATCGGGTTACCAACACGTAAATGATGAATCTATAGATTGCAAAATCTACCTGCCCCTTGATTTTTACTGGACTGTTAAATCAGCATTGCGTTTAGTTAGACCTGAAAAACTAATTTTTGCCGCTTATGATATTTGGCCTAATCTTATTTGGGCAGCAAAAGAACTCGGAATTCCTACAGTATTGTTTGCAGCAAGGTTTAAGAAAGGGACAGCAAAACTACTGCCAGTGGTACGAAACTTTTATCATCATGTTTATAAGAATTTCCACTCAATCTATACCATTACTAAAACTGATCACAATCATTTACAATTGATGCTTGAAAATTCAAGTAATACGACCGTGCGAGTGTTTGGGAATCCCAGATATGATCACGTAAAGAGCACAGCGGATAAATTTACAACGGAACATACCAAATCAGTATTGAGTCGAAAAAAGAGAATTATATTTGCCAGTATACATGATGAAGACGAAAGAATTATTTATGAAAGTGTATTGCGGCTGTTGAATGACTATGAAAGCTTATCTATACTTTGGGTGCCCCATGAACCAATTCCTTCTGTAATTGATGCTTCAGTACAGCGATTTGAGGAATTGGGGTTTAAGGTTAGTATATTTAGCAAACAAACACCTTATGATAAGGATGACCCTAAGGTAATTGTAGTGGATGTTGTTGGTGTATTATCGCACCTATATTGGGACGGGATTATAGCATATGTTGGAGGTGGTTTCTCCACTGGAATTCATAATGTTATGGAACCAGCAATAGCACGACTGCCAATATTGTTTGGTCCAAAATATAAAAATTTTCACGAAGCAGAAGAGTTGATAAAATCCGGCGGTGGCTGGTCTATTGAGAATGGCGAAGAATTATTTGATAAAATTAATATTTTGTTGAGTGATGACTCAAAAATAATACCGGCTAGCTTTGCAGCAACAGATGTGATTCACAGGAATGTCGGCGCCGCAACTCGCGTAGTTAGAGGGATTATTCGTGACTAATAATTTAAAGTTTCATATTCAGTTTCCAAAATTCTCACAGGACTATGAAGCCAGTTTTTCATCAGGGTTACATTTGATTATTGGTGAGAGTGGCGTAGGAAAATCAAGATTTTTCCGAAAATTATGTGGCATGGATACAGCAGCAGGCAACTTTGATTTGAAAATTCATGAAAAACCAACGCATACGATTCCACTTTTTCAAAATCCAGAAAATCAAATTGTAAGTTCGACCCTTGATGGAGAAATAGCTTTTTCGGCTGAATGTATATTTTCTGATCCCAATAAGATTACATCTTTAGTTGATGGAATAAAAGATGAGTTGAATTTCATTGATGATGGAACAAGGCACCCGGTTACTCTAAGTGGTGGTGAGAAGGAATTACTAAACCTAGCGACTGCCTTGAGCGTAAAGCCTGACTTAATTGTAATAGATGATGGGCTGTCATTTTTAAACAGTAAGGCAAAGAAAACCCAGGTGCAGCGTTTAGGTAAATATATTAAAGAAACAGGTAGTATTATTTTATGGTTCACATCGGATATTTCAGATTTAAAATTTGGCGATACGGCATGGGAGCTAACACTGAATTCATTCACTGAAATAGACCAAAACATCTCAATACCAAAATATCAGCACACCAATCATCCTGCCGGCAAGCTAAATCTGATAGCCGATCATTTAACATATTTTTATGATCATAAAAGAATAATCTTTAATGATTTAAGTATTGAAAGTTTAGAAACACGCTGTTTCGGAATCATTGGTGCTAATGGTTCAGGTAAAACCACAATTGCCGGAATCATCAGTGGTATACTTCCTGATTATTCGGGCGAATTTCAGTTAAATATCAATGGAAGATCACCCACGATAGGATATTTAAATCAATTTCCAGAAAAGATGCTGGGGACTTTTACACTTGGCGAATTCCTACTTGATTTGCAGCATTTTGGGAAATTAAACCCATTGATGGTTAACCAAACATTGAATATGATGAATGAGTATCAAATTAATTGGCGGTTAATTGAGAATCAGCCGGCCATTGACGTACAATGGACTGCTTTACGCTTATCGATGATAATTCTATTAGGGTCTAGTAATTATGATCTAATCATCCTTGATGAACCTACATTTGGTCTAGGTTGGCGGCAAAAACAAACTTTAGCTGGCTTTATCAATAAAATATTAAACAAAAAACATTGTATTATTATTTCGCATGATGAACAATTTATCCACAGTATATGTGATAAAGTCTTGGAATTAGAATCAAAAAGTATAATGCAAAATCCTGATTTAGTTCGTGAACAACGATAATCAACAATCACGTATAACAGATCCATCACGGATCTTAACACTGGCAAATTTCATCAGTCTCGTTCGTGCATTGCTGGCGATTCCAATTATTTTCACACTAAGAGACCCGGAAAAACTTTACCTTACTTTCTGGTTAATTGTAATAGCCATTTTATCGGATGTATTAGATGGCTGGGTAGCAAGGAAATCACATGGTGTGACTCATTTTGGACAATGGCTTGACCCCATTGCAGATTTCATTCTCATACTAGCAATAACGTCCTTCATGGTCTATGAAGGACGATTCCCAATCTGGTTCTTTACTTTTTACTTAGTTAGGTACGTGTCTATAGCGCTGCCTGCGATTTACTTATTGAACCACACGCATTTTGTACTACATTCAAATTGGTGGGGCAAATGGGGTGCTGGAATTACAACTCTCGGTGTGTTCTTACATATTTTTCATATCCAGGGTGTTCCTTATCTTCCATTATTGACTCTAGCGATAGCGTCATATTTGCTGATTATTAGTTGGATAAGGTACTATAAAAAATTTATCAAAGAATTCAAATCACTTCAACAGTCGTAAATGGTAACTAAGTTATTCCAAGCGTTATCAAAAACGCGTAATGGTATAGCTGGTGCGTTTAATACTTTATTAAAACAACGGGTCACGCCAGAAACGCTAGAAATGCTGGAAGAAACATTAATTACAGCAGATCTTGGAATTTATACAACTTCTGGTATTATTAAAGTCGTGGAAAAAAACGCAACAAAAAATTTTATTAAAGCAGTAAGAAATCATATGTTCTCAATTTTACCGGAAGAAATTCATGAATTACCAGATAATCCCTATGTGGTTCTGATAGTGGGTGTTAATGGTACAGGCAAGACAACAACAGCAGCAAAATTAGCACATTATTACAAGTCAATGGGAAGAAGTGTTATATTAGTTGGAGCAGATACATATAGGGCAGCGGCTTTAGAGCAATTAAAGATTTGGTCAAATAGAATTGGTGTTCGTTTGGTAAGCAGCCAATCTGCTAAGGATCCGTCAGCCGTTATTTACGATGGAATAAAAGCTGCTCAAAATGATGATTCTAATATTGTGGTTGTTGATACGGCAGGAAGGCTACATACACATAAAAACCTAATGACAGAATTAGTCAAAATGAAACGTACCATTTTGGAAAAGTTTAAAGACTATTCTGTGAAAACAATGATTACTATTGATGCTAACCTAGGGCAGAATTCACTTTTTCAAGCCAAGGAATTTTCAAATTATATCGATATTGATGCTGCAATCTTAACAAAAATGGATGGAACAGCTAAAGGCGGTATTGTCTTCTCATTGAACAGAGATTTAAATATCCCCGTAGAATTTTTGGGGATCGGTGAGGACATTGGAGACTTTGAAATATTTGATCAAGAACATTATGTAAATTCCGTTATTGGTATGAGCGATGATTGAAGAAAAACAGAAATTGCATCTTATTAGTCTAGGATGCGCAAAAAACTTGGTCGATTCTGAAATTCTGCTGGGTGGCCTTAAACATAGTCAATATGATGTAATTGATGAACCCGATGAAGCGGATACAATTATTGTCAACACTTGCGGTTTTCTTGATATCGCACGTGAAGAATCAGTGGATACAATACTTCAGGCAGCTGAACTAAAAAAATCTGGCATTGTCAAACAACTGGTGGTAATGGGTTGCCTCTCAGAAAGATATCCTGTAGAGTTAAAGGAAGAGATCCCTGAAGTAGATCGATTCTTCGGTACTAATGACCATAAGCAAATTGCATCATTTCTGACTGGGAAGGAATATAGTAGAGATGACCCTCTTTTTTATCGCTCACTTCTGACCCCATCACACTATAGTTATTTAAAAATTGCGGAGGGCTGTGATAATGGTTGTTCTTTTTGCAGCATACCTATAATGCGCGGGTTGCAGAAGAGTCGTATGTTACCAGAGATTCTGGATGAAACTAGTCGCTTGGTTGACAATGGAGTAAAAGAAATAATGATAATTGCGCAGGATACGACTACTTATGGTTGGGATCTATCAAAAAAGGTATACTTAAGCGATTTGATCTATGCGATGGATCAAATGGACAATGCTCCTGATTGGATTAGGATTCATTATGCACATCCGGCGCACCTCAGTCAGCGAATAATCGATGCGCTGGCAGTATCGAATCGAGTTTGTCGGTACATTGATATGCCGATACAGCATGCTTCGGATACATTATTAAAATCGATGCGAAGAGGTCTCAATCAGGATGGTATTCGCGAAAGAATTCAGAAATTGAAGGTTGCAATTCCTGAGATAAGGATTCGGACAACTCTGATTGTTGGTTACCCAGGTGAAAGCGAAGAGGATTTTAAGGATTTAACTGATTTTGTAGCGGAAATAAAGTTTGATCACTTAGGTGTGTTTACTTATTCGGAAGAAGAAGGTACTATTGCTGCAGATTTGGAAGATAATATTTCAAGAGAATTAAAAGATGAACGAAAAGCTGTAATAATGGACATTCAAAATAATATTAATTATGAGAAAAACAGTGCTATGGTTGGTCAAATACAAAAAGTAATAATTGACGAGGTTGGTGAAAATGTTGCAGTGGGAAGAACTGAGTTTGATTCGCCTGAAATAGATAATATTGTCCGGGTGAATGGGAAGGTAAATAAAGGTGTCTTTTATAATGTTAAAATTGACGATTTCAACGAATATGAATTGATTGGAAGTGTGTGAAGAGCCCGGGAAGAACGAAAAATTATTTCACTGACATAGTAATAATGCCTTTTCGTAAATTACTACAAGTTCACATGCGCCATTCACATACCAAATGGATAGTCCGGCTGGTAATATTATTACTATTTACTAGTATTTTACCTGTACATACATCTGAATTGTACGCCCAACGATCTACAAGTAAGAAATCTGCTAAGAAGAAATCGTCAGGGAAAAGGAAAAGCAGCAGTAAAAAGAAAAGCTCAAAAGGAGCAAAAGGTAAAAAGAAAACCTCAAAAAAAGGGAAAGGTAAAAAGAGTTCAGCTAGTAAAAAGGCCCAGGTTAAAAAATATGTAGACCGGGGTAAAAAACGGTACAAATCGAAAAATTACCGTGGTGCGCTAGATGACTTTAAAAAGGCGCATAAGATCGCTCCATCAAAAACTACCAATTCATATATATCCAGAATAACTGGAGTATTAAAAAAAGGCTCATCTAAGAAAAAAGCAGTAGTTAAAGCTAAAAAACCAACACTCAGCGCAATGAAGTTAGCTGGTGAGTTATATGATTTAAATAATGATCTTTCTGATAGTCGTCGCAGGATGGGGCGAGCCATGAAATATTTAATACCGCGTCAGGAAAAGCATTTATCTAAATTAGAATCACGGCCAGTCTATACGACAGCTGATTTTGAACAAGCTGCTGATAGCGCACCTGACGATCTTAGGATGCAAAGGCAGTTGGGTCTACATTATGAGGTAAATGGTAATTGGAGTAAAGCAAAGGACGTATATCTGCGGCAAGTTGCTCGCCACTATCATAATCCAGATGCCCATTATTTTCTGGGGTCACTGTATGAAAAATTGGGCGATTTTCAAAAAGCACAACAATCCTATGAGGAGGCATTAGATCTGGATGTCAATCACAAGGCCACTTTAGACGCAATGGCTGTACATCAAAAAGATTCACCAGCAGTGGAAATGAGTCGGCAGGTATTGGTTCGAACTGCTGCTAAGGCACCAGAAGGACCAGCGCAGCAATTTACCCTAATACATGAAAAAATAAATGACGGACTATTTAATGATGCCATTGCAATGGCAGAAAAAGCTGCTGAGAAATATCCTGATCAAAATGGATTTATCTTTTTGCAGGCTGTCGCTTATAATGATTTGGGTGAAATTGACCTTGCCAAAGCAGCTTTCCAGCAATCCATTAGGATGGATCCAAAACATAAGGAATCGCATTTAGGATTAGGCAACCTATACTATAATATGGGTAAATACGTTTATGCAGCACTGGGCTTTGGAGATGTTGTTTATTTAAATCCTCAGGACTTGGATGCACGTTACATGCAGGGTCTGAGTTATTATAATGCCCAGGAATGGGGATTGGCTGCATCTGTATGGGAAGATCTCCTGCATTATCAAAGCCAGCACCCAATTGTAAGAAATCTGTTACCCCAAGCATATTATATCTTAGCTGTTGAATATAATCGATTGGGTGAACCAAGCCTGGGCAGGACATCTTTTGAGAAAGCATTAAGTGTAAATTCGAATTCTTATGCCTGGTTACCTGGTGCATTCAGGACATTGGGTAAATACTATCAAGAAAAAGGTATGCATAAGCAATCCTTGGTCGCATATCAAGAAGTTCTGGAACTACGACCCAATGATTCCAGCGCCTATACTGGTATGGGGGTTACCTATTGGAAGATGAATGAGCATCAGCTAGCGAAGGCTGCGTGGAATCGAAGTTTACAAATAAACCCAGATGCTAATGATGCAAAAGGCTGGTTAATATTGTCTAAACGCCTGGGTTCTTAGAAACCGCCTCAATCTCGACTGTTACCCTTAGATCTTACGTTCTTATTTTCCTGATATGAAATATCCTTATTTTAGCATATTTCTGCTCATAGTTACGTCGCTTACCGCGAAATATCCCGGAGATGATGTTGTTTGGAAAGCCGTTCGAGCATTTTATAATTATGATACTGGTCGAGCGATAACAATTCTTAACAACGCTCGTGTGGATTTCCCAGAAAACCCTACCGTACATCTTACCTGGGTTGCGGCCCGATGGCTCCATAGTCAAGCGCATGATCCATTGGATGTTACTTGGTACATGCTAAATGAGGATATCGAAATAATTATTCCCGTCTATAACGATTTGGTGGAACGATTTCCAGATGATCCAAATTATAAATTGTATCTCGGGTCATCTATAGGTTTGAAAGCAAGGGTATATTTGGGGCAAAAAGAGTGGTTAAAGACGTTGATATGGGGATACAGGGGTTTCACACAGATATTGGATGTTGCGCAAAAACACCCTGAGATAACTGATACACAGTTACCACTTGGAATTGTTGAATATTATGCGGGAATGTCAAATTTTCTTGTTCGATGGGCTGCAGGTATGTTTGATTTAAACCCTTCTACTATTGCTGGCGAAAAAAAGATCTTAAATGCTGCTGAAAATGGTGAATGGTCCTGGATCGAAGCCAAAGGAACACTGGTATTTATGCATCTATGGATAGATCCCAAGCCAAAATTTGCACTGCTGTTCAGTCACGATTTGGTGACATATTTTCCCAAACGTTATTATTACCGTGTACTTTATACAGAAAGCCTGCTTAACAATGGACTATTAACAGATGGTTATCAGTCATTACTACAACTAGATACAATGTTTGCAGGTCTGACAGATATTCACAAGGATTGGTATCTTGCTTACCGGAAATACGAGTGGGCATTATATTATTATTTGAATGGAGATTATCCATTGGCCATGAGTGCTTTGGATATTGCTATAAATAACTATGGCGCTGAATTAGATGTTGTGCTGGGCAACGCATTATTATTGAATGGCAAGATCTACGATATATTAGGAGATCGAAAAACAGCTGTAAAGTTGTATCGGGATTGTATTCGCCTTGATAATTTTACTTATGCAATGGAAAATGCAGAACAATACCTAGGTACGCCCTATGTTAGGCAGGGGATTGATTAATGGAAATTCGACCTGATTCGTTTTGTGAAAGCCTGACCAAATACGTACGTTTTCCATCCAGAGAAGTAATGGTTGGCTCTCTAGGTATTGGAGGAAATAATCCAATACGAATCCAATCAATGACAACTACAGATACAATGGATACGCGAGCAACGGTAGATCAGTCTTTACGGATGATTGAAGCAGGATCAGAATTAGTCCGGATCACCGCTCCCAGCAAGCGGGAAGCTGAAAACTTAAATACAATAAAAGAAGAAATTCGAAATTGTGGTTATAAAACACCAATAGTTGCCGATATACATTTTACGCCTAACGCAGCACTTATTGCTGCCACTATAGTTGAAAAGGTACGCATTAATCCTGGGAATTACGCTGATCGAAAAAAGTTTGATTTTATCGAATACACAGATGCATCATACGAACAGGAACTTGATAGAATAAGAGAAAGATTTATACCTCTGGTTAAGGTGTGCAAAGAAAATGGTACCGCATTGCGTATTGGTACAAACCATGGATCATTATCGGATAGAATTTTAAGTCGGTATGGCGATACACCACTAGGCATGGTTGAATCTGCTATGGAATTTATCCGTATTTGTGAAGAATTCGATTATCATGATCTGATATTATCGATGAAAGCCAGTAATACCCAGGTCATGGTACAAGCATATCGCTTGACAGTTGCCATGATGAAACGAGAGGGGATGAATTATCCGTTACACCTTGGCGTTACAGAAGCGGGTGAAGGAGAAGACGGCCGTATTAAATCTGCTGTGGGTATTGGAAGTTTATTGGAAGATGGTATTGGCGATACAATCCGTGTATCCTTGACCGAGGATCCTGAGTTGGAAATCCCAGTAGCTCAACAACTAGTGCAAAGATACAGCACACGCAACAGTCATTCTGAAATAAGGTCTATCAAAAATCCTCCTTTTCGACCCTATGATTATACCAGAAGATCCACAATCTCGACAGGGAACATAGGTGGCAATAATGTACCGCGGGTAATAATCGATTTATCTGCTGTCGATAAATTAATACCAGAAGATTTAATTAAGGCAGGATACATTTATTCTGAAAGCCTTGATAAATGGTCAATAAGTGAACAAGCAGCGGATTTCGTTTATGTTGGAAAAGGACACCTGAGTTTTGAATTGCCGGGAATGATTAGTGTAATCCAGAACGAAAATTCTTGGCAAAAAAAGGACCAGACTCTGCCATTATTTTCATTGGATCATTACTTAAAATATAAAGGTACAGGGGGTACAATTAATTTTGTTAGTATATCACTGTCAGATTGCTTCAGGCCAGAACTATATACGTTAAAGAATAAACAGTCAATTGTGTTGGTAATTGACACCGCTAATGAGCATGGGATTGCTGAACAGCGTCGAGCTTTCTTTGAAATAATTAATGCTAATTGGGATGTACCCATTGTCATTCGTAGAGATTATAATGCCAGCGTAAAAGATGAATTTCAAATATTTACTGCAACGGATTTAGGATCATTGTTAATAGATGGGTTTGGTGATGGTATTTGGTTAACAGCAGATATACCTGTCGATTTGATTACACAGACTTGTTTTGGAATATTACAAGCTACCCGGACGCGTATTTCAAAAACAGAATATATTTCATGTCCTTCTTGTGGCCGGACATTATTTAATTTGCAGGAAATAACCGGAAAAATTAGATCAAGGACTAACCACCTTAAAGGTGTAAAAATAGGTGTTATGGGCTGTATCGTAAATGGTCCGGGAGAAATGGCAGATGCTGATTATGGTTATGTTGGAACAGGTGTAGGTCAAATATCTTTATACAAGGGTTACGAAGTTATCGAAAGAAATATTCCTATTGAAAAAGCTGTAGATGCACTAATCAACTTAATAAAAGAAAGTGGTGATTGGGTTGAATTAGAGGAATGAAAAATAACAAAATTCTCAGTAAAACGAGTTTTCGGAATTGGTAGCTTTTATCGTATGTTCAATGGTTTAAATCCAGACAAAGTTTCATGAATAATAAAATCAAAATCTCTATTATTACCTGTACTTGTTTTATTTCATTATTATTATATCCAGCTACATTAGCACTCGCACAAGAAACTGAGGAAACAGAGCGCAATCTGATTGCCGTATATTGGACGACACTTGACCAAAAGGAAAAGGAAATATATTTATTCTCATATTTAACACAAGTTTATGAAACATATGATGCACTAAAAAAACAGGTTGGATATAGTGAAATAACCCAATGGTACTATGATAACAAAGCAGAAACCGTTTTTGGTATTTTTGATCAACTCGATAAAACTGATATATTGGAATTTATCGGTTGGGTTGATGAGTATTACAGTCACAAAGAATTTCAGAATAATTCATTTATGGATGCGCTAGTATTTGCCTTCCGCTTTCAGCAAGCTTCTGGTGAAACTATCTGGGAAAAATACGAGAATTTGAAATTTGGTAAAATTAAGTTTGAGGGTGAATGAAAATATTAAAACCGAAGTTCATTCTTGATTGGGGTGAAATTCGTAAAGAGGGTGGCTATTTAAAGCTACTAAAGAAGAAAGGCTTCATAGTCCTTGTAGCGTTTATTCTATTTTATCTGATTCGCGATTCACTACTATATATTGTAATCCCTGTATTGATTGCCAAGGGATTTATTACCTGTTCGTGAATGTTTGCAAAAGCTCTTAGTAGCGCTGTACTTGGTATTGATACATATATTGTTGAAGTAGAAGCCCACCTCACTGGCTCCCAACTACCCAGATTTCTAACTGTTGGGCTGCCAGAATGTGCTGTAAAAGGGAGTAAAAAACGGGTTACAGCAGCTATCAAAAACAGTGGTTATAAATTTCCGTTGAAACATGTAACAATCAATTTAGCCCCGGCTGATATACGGAAAGAGGGGAGTGCCTTTGATCTACCTATAGCTATAGGAATACTGGCAGCAACTGGTGAAGTGAAACCAGATTATCTTGAAAACATTCTTTTATTAGGTGAATTGGCGCTAGATGGGACTTTGCGACCGATAAAGGGCGCTCTACCCATTGCTATTTGTGCATGAGATTCAAAAGTTAAAGGTATTATTTTGCCAACACAGAATGTAAAGGATGCAAGTGTTGTAGATGGAATAAAAACAGCGGGTGCAAACTCACTTTGCGGATGTTGTTGGCATATTAAACGAAGATAAATCAATTAAAGCAGTGCGGGCTGATAAAAGAAAAAATTTTCAAAGGATCATGCGTTATTCCATAGATTTTTCGGATGTAAAAGGCCAGGGTCAGGTAAAACGCGCATTAGAAGTTGCAGCTGGAGGTGGACATAATGTTATCATGGTAGGGCCACCTGGGAGTGGTAAAACTATTTTGGCCAAACGATTACCTACTATTTTACCCGATTTAATTCTAGACGAAGCACTTGAGACTACGAAAATACATTCCGTTGCAGGACTTCTACCTGCGACACAGGGTTTGGTTGCGACTAGACCTTTCAGGTCACCACATCATACAATAAGTGATGCTGGTTTAATTGGCGGTGGGACTGTCCCAAAACCTGGGGAAGTAAGCTTATCTCACAATGGTGTATTGTTTCTTGATGAATTGCCGGAGTTTAAAAAGAATGTCCTTGAAGTGATGCGACAGCCGCTTGAGAATGGTGATGTTACTATTTCTAGGGCTTCAATTAGCCTGAGTTATCCCGCAAGGTTTTTGTTGCTAGCAGCAATGAATCTTTGTCCATGTGGTTACGCTACAGATAGCCATAATGAATGCACTTGCACACCACAAATAATTCAGAAATATATGAATAGAATATCTGGCCCCTTGATGGATCGAATTGATATACATATTGAAGTACCCGCTGTACCATTTACAGAACTATCTAGTAAAACAAACGGTGAGAAATCTGATGTAATAAAATCTAGGGTACAGTTAGCAAGACAAAGACAATTGGATCGTTTTGAGGAAATGCCGACGGTTTTTTGTAATGCCCAAATGGAATCAAACGAGTTGAAGAATTATTGTACACTGGGATCAAAACAATCAGAATTATTAAAAAATGCTATGGAAAATTTGGGTCTTTCTGCCCGTGCGTATGATCGAATATTGAAAGTTTCAAGAACAATTGCTGATCTTGAAGGTGAAGAGTCAATTCGTACAACCCATATTAGCGAAGCAATTCACTACCGTAGCCTGGATCGTAAGCTATGGTTAGCATAATGGGTTTCCGATTATTTGTAGTCATTATTATTGGTTGCTTTGTTTTGATAAATACTGGTTGTACGCCACCAATCCAAACTCTAGAAATATATAATAATGGTAAGCCAAAATTTGCTCGTGAATACAAAGTGATTTCGAGTGGCCTTGGGCCAGATTCGATTACGGTAAAATTGATACAATATTATCGTAACGGTATGCAGCATTACCAGCAGGAGATAATGAACAAACAAGCGAATGGAAAATATTTTTCTTGGCACCCAACGGGTGTCAAGTCAGCAAAAGGTAGATATTTAAATGGGGAGTTATCTGATAAATGGACTTGGTGGGGAAAAGATGGTCTACCTGATTCAATTAGGACGTTTCGCAAGGGAATGTTGCATGGAGAATATATAGATTATTTTGTCAATGGGAAGCCTCATAAACTGATGGAATATGTTGAAAATAAGAAATATGGGTATTATAAAGAATTAGATGAAAAAGGAAGGAAAGTCTCCGTTGGAGAATACCGTAATGATATACCGCATGGCCATTGGATATGGTGGAAAAATAGAATTAAAACTAGAGAATTAACGTATGAAAACGGGTTGAAGAATGGACCTTTTAAGATCTACGATAAACTGGGTAAAAAGAAGATTATAGGTCAGTATAAAAATGATAAAAAAGATGGTGAGTGGAATTGGTTTAGCGACCAAAAAGGATTGGACTCGCTTATTGTATACGATAACAATCAATATAATGGAGAATATAAGATTTGGCACGCTAATGGTAACCCAGCTGTTACGGGGTACTATAATAACGGATTAAAAAATGATAAATGGAAATGGTTCAATAAAAAGGGTCAAAAGGATTCCATTAAGATATATGATACTGGGCAATTATTCGGTTTAGCAACCATTTACTATGATGGTAGGCAACCTCGCAAAATAATTACTTATATAAATAATAAATTACATGGAAAAATGACATCCTTTTATCGTGATGGTATGACTGAATCAGAGATTACATTTGCCAATGGTCTGCGATCAGGTTCTTATAAATTTTTGGATTCTGAAGGTAACATTGAAGAAGAAGGTGCATACCTAAAGGGTAACTTGCATGGACTTGTATTACGATGGTATACCACTGAACAATTATCAAGTACAGCAATGTTCTCTTCCGGAAAGTTACAAGGTTTGATGCGAGTTTTTAGCCCCTCTGGATCAACAATGAAAGAAGGATATTTCTTTGATGGTCTGCCTGTGGCAATTTTTGAATATTATGAAAATGGTCGTTTTAGACGCATTCTATCCTATCGTGGAAACGAAATCATTCAAGAGAAAGTTTGGGCCGAGACAGGTGCTGAGATAACAACTCCAGCTCTTGGAATTCGAACAAAATCAAATGTGCATAGCAATGGTAATCCAAGGTATGAGTGTACCTACAAAAACAATAGTAAGCATGGTATTGAATGGAATTGGGGTGAGTATTTTGATTTGCAGTCCTTGAATATCTATGATCAAGGTTTGCTCGTTTTAAAACGAACCTGGTCCGCGCCAGGCGTTCCTAATGAGGACATCCTGTTCCCCGGAAGATCAAAGCAAGTCATTATTGGTCCATATTCCAGTGCAGGTTAAGCATGAATAAGTGTAATTTAATGCACCAATGGTAGATAAAATTCTAGATCAAATGTTCGTTTGGGGTCATCCTATATTAATATTAGTCCTAGGGATTATTTTAGGATGGCTAATAAAGCGGTTTGTTCATAGCCGCTTGTCAAAATTAGCTGATAAAACAAAATGGCGCGGTGATGATATTATTCTTAATTCGATCGAACCGCATATTATTCTCTGGTTTTTTCTTGCGGCTGCAAGGATTGCTATTGATAGCATCAAATTATCGGAGCCATTTTCTTCCTATAAAGAATACCTTGCAACAATTATTGTAATTATTCTGTTTTTATCTGTAACGGTGACTATTAGCAAATTGCTAGTAGGTCTATTCAATTTATGGGCGGAAAAACAGGGGCGGGGTTTTCCGTCAACCACTATGTTTACAAATTTTGTCTATATAATTGTATGGGGCATCGGGCTCATGATAATACTTGATTCGCTGAATATTGCCATTACGCCAATCCTAACGGCGCTAGGAGTTGGTGGGTTAGCGATAGCTTTGGCATTGAAGGATACACTTAGCGATGTATTTAGCGGTCTACATATATTGCTGAGTGGTAAAGTAAAACCTGGTGATTTTGCAGAACTCGATTCTGGAGAAAGGGGTTATATCAGTGATATTACCTGGCGCAATACTACGATGCTGGAACGCACAAACAATGTCATCAATATCCCCAATTCAAAATTATCTACAGCAATTATCAAAAACTATGATTCTGGGGATTCATCTTTTTCAGTACGTATTCCTGTTGGGGTATCCTACAATAGTGATCTCGAACATGTAGCTAGTGTAACGAAAAATGTTGCGATAGATGTTGCGAAAGATGTTGAGGGTTGTAATACGGATGAAGAGCCTGTAGTACGGTTCTATGAGTTTGGGGAATCAAGCATAAACTTGAAGGTTTATTTCAAAGCGGAGAAATATGGTGACCAACATAACATTATTGATACATTTGTAAGGCGGCTTCATAAACGCTACAATGAAGAAGGTATTGATATTCCTTTCCCAATTCGTACCTTGATTCATCAAAATTCTCAAGAATGAAGAGCTGGCTGATTCTTGGATCCATTATTATGGCTTTGGCAGTTATAGCAGGTGCGTTTGGGGCGCATGGGTTGAAGGATAAAATAACCCCTGATGATCTGAAAACTTATGAAAAAGCTGTACAGTACCAAGGTTACCACGCAATTGGTTTAATGATAATCGGCATATTGGGTTTCCATATTTCTAAAGATCTACTTGGTTTACCTGCAATGTTTTTTGTTATTGGAATTGCTTTTTTTTCGGGATCACTATATTTATTGGTTCTAACCGATATACGCTGGTTAGGGCCAATCACTCCAATTGGCGGTGCTGCGTTTATCTTGGGCTGGTCCTTATTAGCCTGGAATCTTTTGACAGGTTAATACTTTTTGCACCTCAAAATTCAGCCATTATCAGGTCATGCTCGTGATTTATATGAAAATCATGGTCATTTCCATGACGGTGATGCAGGTCTTGATTTATTCATAATTGATAATTTAACGATTGAGCCAGGAGAGACGGCAATAATTAAATCGTATATTGCTTGTGAAAATACTGATGGAAAACCCTACTTTTTGATGCCACGATCCAGTATTTCTAAGACGCCCTTACGACAGTGCAATTCGGTTGGTTTGATTGATGGAGGATATCGTGGTGAAATCATGGCTGCAGTTGATAATATCAAGGACAAACCTTATACCGTTGAACCAGGCCAAAGATTGTTTCAATTGGTTGCGATGGATGGTAGCCCAATTCATTTTGAACTAGTTTCAGAACTTACAGAAACTGGTCGTGGCGAGGGTGGGTTTGGTAGTACTGGAAAATAGATAATTTCTTTATTAGCACTCTTATCAATAGAGTGCTAATAGTTGTTGTATTTTTATGATTGTAGATTATAAATTCCGCGCTGCAAAATTAGCAGATAGTATTAAATAGCAATAGATAATTAAAGTTAATAGAAAACTAAAATAGGAGAAAGCGAAATGGCTCTTAAACTTAAGCCTCTTGCAGATCGTGTTGTGGTAGAAGCGGCACCAGCTGAAGAAGTGTCCACAGGGGGCATCATTCTTCCTGATACAGCCCAAGAAAAGCCACAGCAGGGAACTGTTGTTGCGGTCGGCCCTGGAAAAATCAGTGATGCCGGCAGTGAAATTGCAATGAATCTCAAGAAGGGGGATAAAATACTATATGGTAAATATAGTGGTACTGAGTTCGCCTTTGAAGGAACTGAATATCTAATTATGCGCGAGAGTGATATTCTCGCTATCCTTTAAGGAGGAATTAAAAAATGGCAAAAGAAATCACATATGATCTCGAAGCAAGAACTGCCCTTAAGGCCGGTGTGGATAAACTCGCTAACGCAGTGAGGGTAACGCTTGGCCCAAAAGGTCGTAACGTTGTAATAGAAAAGAAATTCGGCTCACCAACAATTACCAAAGATGGTGTCACTGTTGCAAAAGAAATTGAACTAGGAAACAAGCTGGAAGATATTGGCGCACAGATGTTGAAGGAGGTTGCTTCTAAAACATCTGATATTGCTGGCGACGGCACCACCACTGCCACAGTAATTGCCCAGACCCTTATAGCTGAAGGCCTGAAAAATGTGACAGCAGGCGCCAACCCGATGTCCCTCAAACGAGGTATTGACGCTGGTCGTGACGCTGTTGTAAAAGCATTAAAAGCTCAAAGCAAAGATCTGCCTGACAGCACACAGATTGCCAACGTAGCAACCATTTCAGCGAATGATGACCAAGAAATAGGCGAAAAAATCGCCGAAGCCATGGAAAAAGTAGGTAAAGACGGTGTAATCACAGTAGAAGAAAGCAAAACGGCCGAAACATTCCTCGAATTTGTAGAAGGAATGCAATTTGACCGCGGTTATCTATCACCTTACTTCGTCACCAATCCTGAATCCATGGAAACTGAAATGGAAGATGCCTATATCCTGATCCATGATAAAAAACTTAGCAACATGAAAGACTTGCTGCCCTTACTGGAAAAAGTCGTCCAGACCGGTAAGCAGGTCATGATCATCGCTGAAGATGTAGAAGGTGAAGCATTGGCTACTCTAGTTGTGAATAAACTGCGCGGTACATTCAAAGTACTGGCAGTGAAAGCTCCCGGATTTGGTGATCGCCGCAAAGCGATGCTGGAAGATATTGCCGTATTAACCGGTGGTACTGTCATCTCTGAAGACGCTGGTTACAAACTGGAAAATGCCACCCTGGAATACTTGGGTAAAGCCAAGCGCATCGTGTCTGATAAGGATGATACCACTATCGTCGATGGCGGCGGTAAGAAAGATGCTATCAAGTCCCGTATCAACGAAATCAAAGTCCAGATTGACAAAACATCCTCCGATTACGACCGTGAAAAACTACAGGAACGCCTGGCAAAGCTTTCCGGTGGTGTAGCTGTCGTCAATGTTGGTGCTGCTACAGAAGTGGAAATGAAAGAAAAGAAAGCCCGCGTTGAGGATGCGCTCCATGCAACCCGCGCAGCTGTGGAAGAGGGAATTATCCCCGGTGGTGGTGTGGCTCTTTTGAGAGCACAGGATGCTCTGGATAAATTGAAGCTTAAAGGCGGCCAGTCGGTGGGTGTGGACATTTTGCATCGTGCCCTTGAAGCACCCATTCGTCAGATTTGCGAAAATGCCGGCGCTGAACCATCTATCGTTGTACAAAATGTACGTGATGGAAAAGGTGCTCATGGTTTTGATGCCCGTGATGAAAGTTATGTGGATATGTTCGAGGCCGGTATCATTGATCCTACTAAAGTCGCCCGTGTGGCTGTGGAAAATGCCTGCTCAATTGCCGGTATGCTTCTCATTACTGAAGCTGCTGTGACTGAAATTCCTGAAAAGGAAGCCCCGCCAATGCCTTCGATGGACCCAGGAATGGGTGGAATGGGCGGAATGATGTAATTGAGAATTGCTCTACGGATTATACAATGAAAAGCCTCCCTCCCGGGAGGCTTTTCTTTTTCATTAATTGACTAGCGAGAAATCGCTAGAGTAAATTCAAAACCCTATGGACGTCATACGATTAAAGAATATGCTCTTTTATGGTTACCATGGTGTAAACGAATCGGAAAAAGAGCTTGGAGGAAAATTTGAAGTTGATCTTGAGTTATCAACATCACTTAAAAAACCAGGTCTTTCCGATGACCTACTTGATACAGTTGACTATGAGGCGGTATATAAAACGGTTAATAATTGTGTGGAGTCAAAAAGATATTTTCTTTTAGAAGCACTGGCTGAAGATATATCGCGATCTGTGATTAATAAATACGATATAGATGCTGTGATAGTTCGCGTTCGTAAACCAAATGCACCGGTAAGTGGCGTAATTGATACAGTAGAGGTTGAATTAAAGCGGAAAAAATCTGATTATGCCTGAATTAGCAGTGCTAGGTCTTGGGTCAAATCTAGGTGATCGTGAATCAAATTTAGCAGCAGCAATTTCCTCTTTAGGAATTTATAATGACATCAGTGATATTAGTAGTGCATCCTTTTATGAGTCTGAACCCTTATATGAAACAAATCAGCCCAAATTTTTAAACACTGTTATTTCATGTAATACAGAATTTTCGGCATTTCAATTATTGGACGCTGTACAACATACAGAATTACTTTTAGGTCGTCCAAAAGAAAGAGAGAAAAACCAACCGCGTATTATTGATATTGATATTTTGTGCTATGGTGATTCCTATATTGAAACAGAAGAATTAATTATCCCCCATCCAGACATAGTCTATCGAAAATTTGTTCTGGTACCGTTTTGTGAATTAATGCCAGATTACAAAATAGAAAAAATTGGAAAAACTATATCTGAGTTACTTAATTTATGTCTGGATCAGAGTCAAGTGGTTAAACATGTTATGGAAAAAAACGCATGAGAAACTTGAATTATGTTGCGATTGAAGGCGCTATTGGGGTTGGAAAAACCAGTTTAGCAAAATTACTTTCGGACAGATTGGGTGCAAAACTGGTACTTGAAAAATTTGAGGAGAATCCTTTTTTATTCAAATTTTATGATGACCCAGGGAGATTTGCATTTCAGACACAGTTATTTTTCCTACTGCAGCGCTATCAACAGCAACAAGAATTACGGCAAGTGGACATGTTTCACAACCTGTTAATTTCAGATTACATGTTTATTAAGGACCGCTTGTTCGCATCTTTGAATCTCGATGAAAAAGAAATGAACCTATATGATATTATTGCAAATATGTTGGAACGCAATGTGATAAACCCTGATTTAATAATATATCTGCAAGCCGATACTAGTACCTTAATGAAAAATATTGCTAAACGTGGTAGGGAGTTTGAAGCAAATATCTCTTACGATTACATCAATGCGTTAAATGAAATTTATACGGAGTATTTTTTCCGGTACAATGAAACACCGCTAGTAATCATTAATACTAATCATATTGATTTCGTTAACAATTCCGCTGACCTAGATTTGGTCATTGATTATATTAGACAACCTGTTACAGGGACGAAATTCTTCAACCCTACCGCTAGTACCTAGATATAATGCGCATCATAATTAGTGCAACATTAATTTATCTAGTAATCCAACTCATACGGTTTTTGTCTCGCGTTAAAATTAACCGATCAGATAAGGATGCTAGGGAAAAACTGCAGGATTCGTATCAAAATATGGATATACAAGATGCTGAATATGAAGATATTAATAGGGATAATAATTAGTAATGAGAAGGTATTTATCATACTTGATTCCAAATAGTAATTATCATTCACAAGGGTTACTGCTATTGAGGATTATTGGCGGCTTAATGATGGTATTTAATCACGGTTGGGGGAAAATTACAGCTGGTCCAGAAAAATGGGATCGTATAGGTCATGCGTTAACTGATATTATTGGTTTCGAATTCTTGAGCACGTTTTTTGGTTTTATGGCTGCATTTTCCGAATCAGTTTGTGCATTACTAATTGTTTTTGGACTTTTTACCCGCCCAGCATCAATTTTGTTAATGTTCACAATGTTTGTAGCCTCAATGAACCATGTAATTGATGGTGAAATTCCGGAACTAGCCATTATGTATTTTGCAGTAACATTAGTACTAATATTGATTGGACCTGGGAAATTCAGTCTAGACTATAGGTATTTTTCAACATTGCAGAATTGAATTATTTCTAAACGAAAGTAAACGGAGAGAATAGATGAAGGCAGTTCGAATTCATGAGCACGGTGGTACTGATGTGTTGGTGTGGGAAGAAATATCTGATCCTGTAATTAAACCTGATCAAGCACTTGTACAAATAAAAGCAGCCGCATTAAATCATCTTGATATTTGGGTTCGCCGCGGTATTCCCGGGATTTCTTTACCAATGATTTTAGGCAGTGATGCTGCTGGAATAATCAAAAAAGTAGGGCGGGGCGTAAGCGATTTTACGGTTGGCGATGCAGTTGTTATAAACCCACTATTATTCTGCGGAGAATGTGAAGTCTGTAATGATGGTCGCGAAAATGAGTGTTCATCTATGGGGATTTTTGGAGAAAGTACGGATGGAACAAATTGCGAGTTTATTGCAGTGAACCAAAGAAATCTGAGAAAAAAACCGGACAATATTGATTTTGAATCAGCTGCATCGTTCCCGCTTGCTGGGCAAACAGCTTATCAAATGTTGATCAATCGTGCTCAGGTGAAAGAAAGTGATACTGTTCTAGTATGGGGATCCAGTTCAGGCGTTGGCTCATTTGGTTTACAAATAGCAAAAGCAATTGGATGTAAGGTTATCGCGACCGGTGGATCAACAGCTAAATGTAAACAAGCAAGTGACCTAGGTGCTGATATCAGTTTAAACCATTATGAAGATGATATCTCGGGTGCAGTTAAAGATTTTACAAATGGATGCGGTGTTGATGTGGTTTTTGAACATTCGGGTGCTGATACATGGGATATAACGATGAAAATACTTGGTAAGCATGGTAGGGTGGTTACCTGCGGTGCTACCACAGGACCTAAAGTATCTATTGATCTACGCTATATTTTTTTCAAACAACAATCCATTTTAGGCTCAACAATGGGAAACGTTCAAGCGTTAGATGCGGTAATTGAACTTATCGCAACTGCTAAAATTAAACCAATAGTCGACGAAATATTTTCAATGAAAAAAATAGCAGATGCTCATACACATCTGGAAAATAGTAATCAGTTTGGGAAAGTGGTATTGATCCCTTGAATACTGGTGTAAAATATAAAAAGCACATATTTGTTTGCGTTAATGAACGGCCGGAGAATACCCCAAAAGGAAGTTGCGCACGCTGTGGCGGATTCGATATCCGCATGCGTTTTGTTGAATTGATCAACCAGCATGGATTAAAGGGTGTAGTTCGCGCAAATAAAAGTGGTTGTTTAGATGCATGTGAATTTGGTGCTACAGTTGTAGTTTACCCGGATGAAATTTGGTATACGAATGTGACATTGAATGATGTTGATGATATTTTCAACGCAACAATATTAAATGATGTACCTTTGGAAAGGCTAGTTGCGAACAAAAAAACATGGGATGACCTAAAAACACTAAGAAGGATTACAAGTTGAAAAAAATCATCTATTATTTGATTCTAATTAGCAGTTTATCATCTCAATCTTTATCTTCACTCAATTATACTGGGTTTGGACTAGATGTAGGTGAAAGAGGATCTGGAATATTTTTTAATCGGACCTGGTCTATTAGTGAAGAATTATGTTTTATTAGCGAGATTAGAATTTTTGATGCAAAACATCCTGATGAAATTATTATACAAGATTA
>CAJXWT010000001.1 GCA_913062595.1 uncultured Fidelibacterota bacterium | reverse complement strand
GCACCCAGGTGTAATTGGAATAGTTGCGTCGCGGATCAAGGAAGAATTTCACCGGCCAACAGTAATTATAGCTATTGATAATGACGGAATTGGTAAAGGTTCGGCGCGAAGTATAACTGGGTTTGATTTGTACGAGGCATTAACAGAAGTAAGTGATCATTTAAAGAATTATGGTGGTCATCCAATGGCCGCCGGATTGACACTATCAGAAGAAAAATTCGAGGATTTTAAGAAAGCATTTCTTAGCTTTGCTGAATCAAAACTTAGTGAGGGAGATATGGAACCTAGACTGAAGCTTGATGCAGAAATACAGCTTAATGATATTAATAGTAGATTCATGCGTTTTCTGGAATTATTAGGCCCTTTTGGCCCTGGAAACATGCAGCCAAAGTTTGCAGCAAGAAACCTTAAAGTTGCTGGTAATCCTCGTATAATTGGAAATGGTAATCATATCCGTTTCAAAGTAAAACAGGAACGGACCTCTTTCCCAGCAATTGGGTTTAATTTATCTGAACATTATGAAGATTTGATTAATGGTAGTTCAGTTGATTTAGCGTTTGTGGTAGAGGTGAATGAATGGCGCGGAAAAAGTACCATTCAACTAAATTTAAGGGATATTAAACAGGCTAATAGTACATGAATCGTGCAAAAATCACAGGAATAGGATTTCATGTACCCGAAAGAGTAGTGACCAATCAAGATCTGGAAAAAATAATGAATACCAGTGATGAATGGATCAAGGAAAGATCTGGTATCACTGAGCGGCACTGGGTTGAAGAAGAAAGTAACGCTTCTATATTAGCTATTGAAGCAGCAAAAAATGCCATGGTAGATGCTGGTATAACAGCATCTGACGTTGATCTAGTTATTTGCGCTACCTTAACATCTGATTATTTCTTTCCCGGTATAAGTAACCAGTTGCAGCATGCCCTCGGGATGCGAAAGATAGGCGCTTTTGATATTAAAGCTGCTTGCTCTGCTTTTGTATATGCACTTTCTATTGGCGATCAATTTATTCGAACCGATCAATACAAAACGATTTTGGTAGTAGGAGCCGAAGTACAATCCACAGCTTTGGATCTATCTGATGAGGGTCGAAACATTTCTGTTTTATTTGCTGATGGTGCGGGGGCTGCGGTCCTCCAGACAAGCAATAATGAAACAGGTATTTTATCTACCCATTTGCATTCTGATGGGAAATATCTTAAGGAACTGTGGTGTGAAGCACCCGGCACGTCAAATAATCCCCGTCTCTCAAAAAGAATATTAGATGAAGGTAAACATCTCCCCTACATGAATGGCCGAGAAGTGTACAAAAATGCTATTGTAAGATTCCCCCAGGTCATTCAAGAGGCACTGGATACAAATAATTTAACTATAGATGATGTTGCCCAAATAATACCACATCAGGCCAATAATCGAATTAGTGAAGCAGTAGCAAGGCGAATGGGGATAGGGATGGATAAGGTTTTCAGCAATATCAAATACTATGGCAACACCACTGCAGCATCAATTCCAATTGCCATGTGCGATGCTCGTGATAAAGGATTATACGGTCCTGATGATATTATTATCCTAGCCGCATTTGGAGCAGGATTTACCTGGGCATCTGCGGCTATCCGTTGGTAATACCCTGGTAAATAGTCGTAATTTTCACTATTGAATATTTATTAACTAAAAATGGATAAACTTTTCTTTTCAGAAGAACACACAATGTTAGTAAAGATGGTAGCTGACTTTGCAAGATCCGAAATCGAACCTGTTGCTAGAGAATTAGATCGCGAAAGTCGTTTTCCTAAGGATATAATCACCAAGATGGGAGATCTAGGGCTGATGGGAATCCCGGTTCCGGAGCAATACGGTGGTGCCGGTATGGACACTGTGGCCTATTCAGCAGCAATTATGGAATTAGCCAAAGCTGATGCCTCAGTGGCGATTACTGTGGCAGCCCACACATCCTTAGGCACAATACCTATAGTTCTTTCAGGTTCAGAAGAACAGAAACAAAAATATGTACCAAAACTAGCATCAGGTAAGATGCTGGGTGCATTCGGTCTAACAGAACCGGATGCGGGTAGTGATGCGGGGGCAACGAAAACAACTGCTGAGAAAAATGGAGATGGTTACATAGTAAATGGCGGAAAAATATTTATAACGAATGCTGGTGTAGCGGGTATTTTAAGTTTTACAACACAGATAGTTGAAAATGGTGAAAATAAGGGGATAGGTGCTTTTGTTGTGCCTACAGATATAGATGGTTTAACTATTGGGCCACCGGAAAAAAAGATGGGTTGGAAAGCTAGTGATACGCGACAATTGTTCTTTGAAAATATGTCTGTGCCCGAAACCAATATGATTGCTGAACCAGCTGAGGGATTCAAAACGTTCCTAAAGACACTCGCTGGTGGCCGCATATCTATTGCTGCATTGGCAGTTGGTACCGCTGAAGGTGCATATGAAAGAGCATTACGCTATTCTAAGGAACGTTCTGCCTTTGGCAAGAAGATACATCAGTTCCAGCCCATCGGTTTCAAATTAGCGGATATGGCTACCCAGATTGAGGCTGCGAAACTGCTTACATTCCATGCTGCCTGGAAAAAAGATCAAGGATTAGATTTTATTAAGGAAGCTGCCATGGCAAAGTTATTTGCCAGTGAAGTAGCGATGAAAACTACAACGGATGCTATTCAGGTTCATGGTGGCTATGGCTATGTAAAAGACTATGATGTAGAGCGATATTTCCGAGATGCAAAGGTACTTGAAATTGGTGAGGGCACAAGTGAGATCCAGCGCTTGATTATTTCCAGGGAAATATTGAAAACAATAGAGGATGTAGTTTGAAAAGAATGAACTACAACCAATCCATTGTAAATAGATCTAAAGAATTTTTTAAACAAAACTGGCCTCAGATAATTATACTCATAGGCCTAACTATTATTTTGTCGTTATTTTTCCAGAGCGGACGCTCGTTGCAATATAGTTATAATATTGATGACATCGCCCGCGAGCCAATTATTGCGCCATTCAATTATCCAATACTCAAATCGCAAGAGAAACTCGAAGCCGATTTGAGCGAAGCACTAAAGTCAGAGCCCTTTATATTCAACAGAAAGCAGGATATTGTTGATGTGCAGTCATCCAAAATAACAAACTTTTTCATCTTGGTTAAGGATATTCGTACAGCCAACAAGAATTTACTTAATTCCAGAAATTTGGTGTATGATTATCGTTACACCGAAAAATTTCAGGAAGCGAAATCGATGGCCACAGCAGATAGCGCCTATCTTGCGGAACGGGTCAATACATTCTACAGCCACTATTCTTTTGCGCAAGATAAAGCTGATTGGAATCAGTTCTTAAAACCTGTATCACAGGGAGGTCCTGAATATTCTTTACAAGATTTTGAAGATGAAATTCTACAAATCTGTCGTAATCGCTGGGCCATAGGAATCCTCGATATACAAAAATCTAAAGTCATCAGTCTCGATTTAGCAGTGGACCAGGGAGATATTCCAACCCTATATAAACCAGGTGAATTGAATGATTTGAATCAGGCTTGGACTGAAGCCAGAGTGGAGATCACCAAACTTTACAGTGATGAAACAGATGTGCGTCGTGATTTGGGATATGACCTGATCATTGAGTTTATGAAACCCAATTTGATTTATGATAAAGAGACCACGGAGCGCCGGCAGGAAGCGCAACAAGACAGGGTCCCGCGCAGCCAGGGAATTGTATTGAAGGATGAAATGATTGTGAATGCAAATCAACGTATTAATCAAGAGGATCTGCAAAAACTCCGTTCACTCGCAGTTGAAATTAGCAAAGAGAACCGCACACTTGGTCTGAAAGAATCTTTCATAACGTACCTCGGTCGTTTATTTGTTATCGGTATTGTCGTCTCTTTTTTCTTTACATTTCTATTAACCTATAGATCCTATGTGTTTCAAAAATGGCGTATGGTTTTAGTGATCGGATTGATTTATGTATTTGAAGTGGTAATAGCAAATTTATTTGTTTATCAACTTGGATTTTCAGAGTTCTTAATACCGGTATCAGTGGCTGCAATGCTCCTCACAATTTTATTTGATGCTCGTATTGGATTCATGGGGACTACTTCTATCGTTCTGTTAGTTGGTATTATGATTGGGAATAATCTAGAGTTTATTGTAACCGGTTTATTCACTTCATCCGTCGCCGTATACACTGTTCGCCGTATCCGAACAAGAAGCAAGTTTATTACAGCTATATTTGCTCTAGCGGGGGCGAGTGTAATCTCCGTGCTTGGCCATGGTTTGTATATGGGACATGAGTTGAATACCATGGGCATTGACCTGACTTATTTGGTTGTTAATAGCATTTTCGCTCCGATTATTACCTATGGACTCATTATCATACTGGAAGTTTCATTTGGTATAACAACTGACTTGGCATTGGTTGAACTGCTTGATTTCAATCACCCGTTGCTGAAACGTTTACAGCAAGAAGCAAATGGCACCTTCAACCACAGTGTAGTTGTCGGCAATCTTGCCGAAGCGTGTGCCGATGCCATTAAGGCACAATCACTGCTCTGTCGAGTTGGAGCGTATTATCATGATCTTGGAAAAATGGAACGCCCTGAATATTATATTGAGAATCAGTTTATGGGTGAGAATAAGCATGATACACTAACGCCAGTTATGAGTGCGAAAATTATACGTAAACATGTGGATGACGGGCTCAAACTGGCTAATGAATATGGTTTACCTAATATCGTTAGTGATTTCATCCCAATGCATCACGGCACATCACGAGTAGAATATTTTTATAGGATGGCAAGAGAGCAGGCAACAGATCCAGATAAAGTAGATGATAGTGCTTTTCGGTACCCAGGACCAAAGCCGAACACAAAAGAAACAGGGATACTGATGATCTGCGAAGCTGTTGAAGCAGCTGTCCGATCTATTAAGGACCGGGATATATTAAAAATTGAGGCTATGGTAAATAAAGTGATCAAGGCACGTGTGGATGATGGGCAACTTGATGAATGTCCTCTTACTCTTGATGATTTGACACGAATAAAAGGTACTGTCGATGGGAATACAGGAATGATCCCCGTCCTGCGGGGTATCTATCATATTCGTATAGAATATCCAGAAGATGATTCGTTACCAGCCAGCGTATGATCAACGTAAGTGTTGAGATTGATCCGGCGCTTGAAGGCCCTGATCCAAAACAATCAAAAAAAATACTAAGATCCATTCTGGAAACTGAATCAGTAGTTGATAGTAAAATAAACCTTATTTTCGGCGATGATAAATTACTCAGCAATTTGAAAATTAAATTTTTCAATTATGATCATTTAACTGATGTCATTGCTTTCCGGATAAATGATTATAGTAAGACTGAGGTGGAAGGAGAAATATATATTAGCTTAGCGCGTGCTATTGAAAATGCTGAAAAATATGGTGAACCATTATCAAAGGAATTGGCAAGATTAATAATCCATGGCGGTTTGCACTTGCTGAATCGTCGAGATGAGACAGAGGATGAAAAAAATAAGATGACAGCCTTGGAGGATAAATATCTACAACAAGTAGAGTGGAATAATTTGATTTAAGGTTATGAGTAGTAAATCAACAGGGAAACGCTTTGAAGAACTTGTTACTATTGTTGAACGATTAAGAGCGCCGGATGGTTGTCCCTGGGATAGAGAGCAAACCCCAGCTTCGCTACTACCTTATTTGCTGGAAGAAACTTATGAAGTCATGGAAAGTGTTGATGATAGAAACTGGGAAGTGTTAAAAGAGGAATTAGGAGATTTGATGCTGCACGTTGTTTTTCAAGCATCCATTGCAACGGATAGTAAGAGATTTAATATCGATGAAAGCCTGAAAAAAGTTAATGAAAAATTGGTCCGACGTCATCCCCATGTATTTGGGGATACCAAAGCCGATGCCGCCTTTAATGCGAAGCAGAATTGGGAAGCAGAGAAGCAAAAAGAAAAGAAACGGGACTCTCGGTTAGATGGTGTACCGGTAACTTTACCAGGATTGGTTCGGGCACAGCGACTGCAAGAAAAAGCGGCCTATGTTGGCTTTGACTGGGAAAAAATAGAATCTGTATGGGAAAAAGTGCACGAGGAATTGGAGGAAATAAAACTAGCCCAACAGAAAAATAATAAGGACTTGTTAGAGGAAGAGATCGGAGACACTATTTTCGCATTGGTTAATTTGGCAAGGTTCATGGGAATACCTGCAGAAGATGCACTTCGAAAAACCAATAATAAATTTATAAATCGTTTTAAAATGATTGAAATGGAGCTAAAAAAAAGAGGTAAAACATTGGAAGAATCTTCACTGGATGAAATGGACAAGATTTGGAATACAGTGAAGAAAAAGTCTTAATTACTTTTTTCTAGCCGACAGCCTTATTGGGCAGTTAAATCACAATACCCTTATCTTCTGTTACCCATAATAGATTATAAGAATAAATCAGGCATCAATACAGTCATCCCCATGTATTGTTACTATGAGCCTGCGGCTACCACCACGGTTACGGTGTTCGCATAAATATATCCCCTGCCAGGTTCCTAGATTGAGTTGTCCATCAGTTATAGGAATACTTATCGATGATCCCAGTATGGATGATTTCAAATGTGCAGGTATATCATCGGATCCTTCCATAGTGTGTATATAGTAAAGTTGATCTTCTGGTACCATATGATTGAAATGGGATTCAAAATCTGTCCGTACGCTGGGGTCGGCATTTTCATTAATGGTGAGCGAAGCAGATGTATGTTTTATAAATATATGCAGTAACCCATTTTTAATTGTTTTAGTAACCGGAATACTATTTAGTATATCGTTTGTGATTAAATGAAAACCGCGCGGTTTAGCTGGTAGTGAAATCTCTTTTTGAATCCACATATTATAGTGGTTTATTCATCCAGATGAGGGTATTAGAACTGGATGTTTTTTCAATTCTATTGGTTATTTGAAATCCACGGTTTATTGCAAGTGCTAGCATTGCTTTGTGTTTTTCTCTGGTTTGCATCCTAATAGAGTTATATTCGTTCTTCTTTGCCCAGGTATCCTGGTGATCAGCCAGGTTATTAGCAATACCTTTTCTACGATAATTTGGCAGGACGCCGCCCATCCAACTGTAAAATGATCCGTCAGAATATCTTTGGTAACCAATTTTAAAGGCAATTGGATTATGATCATCATATGCTGTCAAAATATGATGGGAAATACCTTGCAGGCGTTTTGAATATTCTGGCATTTCGTAAGGATCTTCAAAATCTGGTATTTTGAATGAAACCATAACTGCATCTTTAAGCTTGCCTTCATGGATAAAAAAATTTTCCATTATGTTTTACGTTCTTTTTTTCTTGCAGCAGGGAAAAGAATATTATTTAGTATTAATCGGTACCCCGGTGAATTTCTATGTAAAGATAGATCAGTAGGCGGATCTCCAACAAAATGTTGATAATCTTCTGGATCATGTCCGCCTAGAAACGTATATGTGCCTTGGCCAAAATTGCCATGCAGGTATTTGACCTGCGGGGAGGCCGGGTCTTCCCCCATTATTACTACGTGCTTTTTGATGTGCTCGCGGTGAAAACCAGTAGTCTGCCCCATAAATCCTTTGATAACTGTTACATGATTTTGGGTTAACATCGTTGGGACAGGATCATATTTTGCAGAAAATTCGAATAAGGTGAAATAATCAGCTTCAGCACCGCGTGTCACCGGGTTATGACTTGGCGGGAAATCAATATCTGAAAATTCATAAACCATTGGATCTGTCATAAGTGAAAAATTGGTGAATGCGAAAGTTTTTTTATAATCAAGTTTTGAGTCGACATTTGACGTGATCGGTGTACCGTCAAAAACATGATGAGCAGCATCAATACCCTCCTCGGCTAAGGCAATATCATAGGTATCAGTGGCGGAACACATAGCAAAAAGGAAGCCACCGTTTCCTACATAGACACGAATCAAACGAGAAAGCGCTTTTTTTTGTTCGTGAACTGTAAGAAAACCAAGGCTTCTAGCCATGGCTTCGAATTTTTCTTTTTGCTCAATGTACCACTGTGCTGTGTGATAATTCCGGTAGAATTTGCCGTATTGACCAGTAAAATCTTCATGGTGGAGATGTAACCAATCATATTTTTCTAATTCACCTTGAAATACTTCTTCATCCCATAGTGTTTTATAGGGCACCTCCGCATAGGTTAAGGCCAGTGTGACAGCATCATCCCATGGCTGTTTATTTTGGGGAGTATAGATGGCGATTCTAGGCGCCTTTTCCAATAGAACGATATCCATGTTATTTTGCTCGATTTCGGTATAAATATCTAAAACACCATTGGCTGTTATTCGATTAAAACTCACCCCGCGTATTCTGCATTCTTGCGCTATAGGTGAATAATAATCTATTAGAAATGAACCACCACGATAATTTAATAACCACTCAATGTTTATATTTTTTTCCAGTGTCCAAAAAGCTATTCCATAGGCCTTTAAATGATCTTTTTGGATCTGATCCATTGGTATTAATAGCTTATCGGCAGCCACAACAAGTTGTAGAAATGAAATAACGATAATTACCGATCGTTTCATTTAGCTTTCCACTACGTTTTTCAACTGCCGCATGTGCATCCTTACTGGTTCAGCCAGCATGGACATGGGGTAGGACTCTAATAAATTATTATAAAATTTCATTGCCTTGTCAATGTCGCCATAGAACTGTTCATTAATTTCACCCTGGATTGTAATTCCTTGTGGAGCAAATGGTGTTTCTTGTAATAATTGTGCAATATTTAACGAAATGCTTACATCTTCCAATAATAACCTTAACAGACATTCTCGAAGCATCACTATGGGCAAGATAGATACATCCGGGTAATTTTCCCTTATGAAGGCCAACATTTCAGCTGCTTCTACTAACTTATACTGCTGCAGCAATCTCTCTGCAATTGAGTATTGTACTAACGCTTCCTTATCTGTTTCACTACCAAAGGTGTAATGCTGCGCAATAATATCCTGCAATTCCATTAAATCGTTAAAATACTTATCGTTCGGCAAGGCATTTACGATCACGGAATCTAGAACTGTTTTAGCTGTATCAATTGTACCTGTTAAAAATGTTAAATGGATTTCTTTCATCGTAAATGGGCTGATACTGGTATTCTTTTCTGTTCGATGCTGCAACTTAAAATGGTTGCGGGCGGCTTTTAAATTTCCTTCTGCGATAAAAGTCTCTCCAATACGGAGTAGAATATTTTGCCGAAGATTTTTATCTGGACGTGATGCCAACGCAGATAAATAAGAAGTGCGGGCCCCATCAAAGTCTCGTGTGATCTTGAATTGAATTTCACCAAGTCGAAAATGTGCCTTTGGCGAGAATGATGAAGCAGGCAGTTCCTGCAAAACCCTTTGGTAAAGTTTGAATGTTCTTTCGAGTGATTCACGAGATCTCGGGGAAATCTGTAGAAATTCGTTTTTGAAAAACAAATTATCTGGGTAAAAAGAAACTAGTGAATTGTTCAGAGTTTTAGGCAATAATTGATCTTCATATGTTTTACCCAGGCCTAATAATGCTTCTCCAATTATTTTTGGTGGTAGTTCTAATTCAAGATCTAGAAGTTCCTGATAAGCTTCGATACTCAAATCATATTGACTTTCCTTGCGTAAATTTCCAGCAATTAATAGCCAACGTTTAAAATCTGCATTGTTGTGCAGCCCCATCGATCGATGAGTACTTAGTGCCTCATTGTAGCGACTGGTCTTAAAATAATATCCTGCCAATAATTTATCGATAATCACATGGTTATTTTCTAGAGCAGAAACAAGTTTCTTTTCTATTAGCAGGTGATTTTCAGGATCGTCACTCATTAGCAACACACGATCAGTCACAAGCTTTTCTTGGTGCGGATGCTCTATGATGTAAATCAAATATTCGTCTAGCGCACGATCATAAGTTTGCCTTGAGTAGTAATAATTTGCCAAATCTAGGGCCAGAATATCTTTTTGCCCTAATTTGCTTCTGCCACGTTTAACTAATCCTTCCATTTCTTCAGTTAATCCAAGCCGACTAAACGTATGCACTAACATCCTGTAAATACTTGTGTGGGTACCATAGGTGGTTTCAAAATCATGCCAAATCTTAGCAGCCCTTTTTTTATCATCTTTTAAAAATACTATTTCACCGAGCTCTATATAGGCCTGCAGATCATTGTGGTTCAGATTAATCCAAACTTCAACTAATTGAGCTGCTGACTCTAGTTCTCCAGTCCGTTTAAGTATTTCCTTCAGGCGCTGGTAGGCCTGCCGGTTCCTAGGGTTTTCCCTAAGCATATCTTCGTAAAGGGTACGAGCCCGCTCGAGATCGCCTTTTCGCTCCATTAATAATGCATTCTGGATTAAATTTCTTCCTTGAGGCACTACCGTAATTTGTGCAAAAAGAATACTGCAACTGATGATAATAATTGCTTTATTCATTGAATGTTGTATCTGTTGGTATTATCTGTTCTTCTGATTGAATTAGTGCGTTGAAATAACGACGAATCATGGTTTGATAATCACGGGAATAACCCGCTTTCAATGATTGATTTAATGCTTCCATAGCTAGGCTTCTGCGTTGACCATAATCCACAGGTAATCCAGATGGGCCTTCATACACAATTGCATTAGCTGGTTCTGCTTTCCTTTCTTCTTTAAAGCCCCGCTGCGTCAATGATTTCTGACTATCGAGCATTCGTGAGAGAATTCGTTGTTGGCGTTCTTTTGTGCGTTGCTGATATCTCTTATTTTGAAAATCTTTGATCACTTCATCGATATCTTCCGCAATACCGCCCAGGTCCCCTAAACCTTGCTCACCAGACTGCCTTGTTTCACTCATTAATTGCTGTAAACTTTTTTGAACTTGCCGTTGCTGCTTCAGTAATCGTTGCATAAGACTTCGCTGCGCAGCGGCAAATAACTGACCGAACGCCAGTTGCATACTCTGATCATTGATTCCCTGTTGCCGCCCAGATATTTCTTGCATGCGCTGCAGGAACTGCTCATATCCGCTTGCTGACCCGGATGCTTGCATTTTGTTCATAGCTTGATATACTGCTAAAACAGCCTCGTTTAAGGATTTCATCGCAGATTGCTGGCTATTTGCAGCTCCGCGTCCATTACGTTTAGTCAGTTTTTTCTTGGCTTCTTCCATCTGGGCATTGGCCATACCAATTCCTTTTCCCATCTGCGGCGTGACCGCGAATGTTTCTTTTGATAAATCCATTAATGATGACATGATTTTCATCAATTGGTCTTGAGCAAACTGCTGTTGCCCTGCCATAGCAGCAAGTCTTTGGGAATTTTTCGGCATTGTTCTGGTGCTTTGTTCTAAGGATTCCTGCAGTTTTGATAGTTCAAGTAAATCGCGCATTACTGTTTGAAATTTTCCCGCCATTTCTTTTGTGGTTTGATCTTGAAACTGGCTTTGAATATCTGCAAGCATGAATTGAAGATTCTCCAAGTTTTCCAGGGATTCAGCACTTTTTTGTTGTGCTTGCTGTATTCGTTGTTTTTGTAACTGTCGAGCAGTTTGGCTTAAACTAGATTCTGTCTGATTAGTAAGGTGGTCCTTTTCAAGATTTTCCAAGGCAGCAGCAGACTCGAGATCAAACTCCTGCATTGCTTCAGCTGCTTCTTCCATTACATCCCGAATATTTGAAAACTCTTCGCTATTGCGCTGTTCTTCATGGCTAAGTCGAGCAATAGTAGCAGGATCTGTTTGTTCATCTAGAGTTTGGATATTCTCATTTACAATTCTTTGTTGTTCTACCAATTGATTCATTCTTTGTATTGTTTCATCCAGTTTTTGCTCAGCTTTGATGCGGCGAAATATATCAAGGAACCGATCAAGCTGTTGTTCTACTTGATCTAGATTAGATGAAAGTTTTTCCATTGCATCCATAATATCTTTCATATCCATTTTTTCTAACGCATCTTGAAAGGCATTTAAATCAGTCATTAACTCCGGGTTTAATATTTCATTTACCAATTCCTGGAGTTCTTTGAATTTCCGCATAAGGTCGTCCGAGAAAAGGCTGTGCTTTTCCGCAGATTGATTTATTGCTTCCATTGATTCTGCTAGTTTTTTCAGTGCATCAGCTTCTTGTTGAACTTGTGCCAAGGTTTCTTCCATTTGTTGTTGCTGGTCCCAGTCTAAACGATCTGACTTCAGCATTTCCAGTTTCATATTTTCCAATTGTTCTTGAATACCTTCAATTTCCTTGGAATGCATTATTAATTCATCGATCACTTGATCTTCTTTTTCTTCCATGGCAGTAAATAAATCACCTAATGATGGTACTCTGGCAATGAATGTACTGGAGATTGATTTTTTTGGACCTGAAACTTCATCGTTATCATAAACCTCAAAATGATAGTGCACTTCATCCTCTGGCATTAGTCCAAGTTCAACCAGGTTCCAAATTGTTTTGACCTCCTGCGAAAGATCAGTTGAGTTTTCAATGGATATTGGAAAAATTGAAATTAAGGATTCATCTTCAATGTAACTGGGCCTTTTAATTTCATATCCGACTTGAAGGGTGCTAAACCCAAAATCATCCTCGATTTTTAAGTGAATCGGTATTAACTGATCAGTTCCAAGGTCCACAATTTGTGCAGGCTGAATTACGCTCATTTCCGGGTTTAGATCTGGCAGGATCTGTAAGTGGAAAGGAATAGGATTTTGGTTGGTTATTCCACGATTATCCTCCAATTCTATTTTCAGCAAGGCATCCCTATTGAAAATAAAACCTCCAGCTGCGCGCTTCCCACGAATGGTTAAGGGAATCTTTTCATTATCAAGTTTCAGAAACCCCTTATTTAATGGTCGGTTACTTTTTAAATCAATTCTGACAGTAGATCCTTTTAACCCTTTTACATCAGCTTGATTTCCTTTCTGGATATTTACCGGCAAACCAGAGTAGTCTGGAGGGATTACCGTAATGGAAAATTCTTCCATAATTGGTCGATCTGTTACAGATATGTAATAATCAGGTGAAACAACTTTTTTCCAGGCCTGCCAAAAATGATTTGCTGGAGAAAATGCCCTATAACGATAATCCTGGTAGACTTCTTCCATTAAGTGCGTATATCTGCCATTAGTGTCTGGTTTCACTGCCAAAAGAAGTGCTGTATCCTTTGTACTTGGAATCAATTCCAAGAATATTGAATCAGGTAAAAGGCCACTTATTTCGAAACTAAGTGGAGTGGAATCACCACCTAATAAATGAATATTGCGCGTAATACCTGTTATAGAAAATGGTTTTGGCACCTCAAACTCGTGTTTTGGATGGCCCCAGCGAGTTAGGGCATTGCTGCTTGAATCCCAAAATATTATTACCATTAGGCTACCCAAGAAGAGTATGCTCAGGGAAAATACTTTCCAATTATCAGCGCGTTTAGCGGGAAATAACTTTTTAAGATTTATTCTTTTTAATTTATTTGAAATTCGCTGGATATAGCTCTTGCTTAATGAATTTGATGTATAGCTGTTTTCTGATTGTTCCAGTTGGTAGGCATTGATTACAACGTCACTTTTTGGAAAAGCCAATTTACCAGCCGCTCGGGCAAGTTTTGACCAAGAATAGCGTTTAATCTTATTCTGCTCGATAAGTGCGTTAACTATAAATAGACTAACGGTACCTGCAACAATTAGCCCAGCGATTATTTTTAATGTTATCAGTCGAATCGCACTGGAAAGGTAGAAGACAGCTTCGAATCCTATTGTTATGAATAAAATTAATAGAATGAAAGCATATGCTGCCCAGGCCAGTGTAATGAGATCATTTTGCACTGCTTCTCTGCGGATACGTTTCAGGTGGTTGGCAATTGAAGGCATTTTATTGCGTAAGTGCAAAATAAATAATATTGACACCCATCTGTAGAGCAGCTGCTCTTAATTCTGGTGGATCATTATGGACCTCTTCGTCTTCCCAACCATCGCCTAGATCTGATTCATAGGAATAAATTACCATAATACGATCTCTATCATAGAGTGCAAATAGTTGCGGCGGTTTGCCATCGTGTTCATGAATTTTTGGCAATCCATTAGGCATATCAAAATATGAATGAAAAACTGTATGATCATGTGGTAACTCCACAAAATCGCGGTCGGGGAATACCCGTTTCATTTCTCGTCGAAAGGATGTATTGAATCCATAATTATCATCTGCATGGAGAAATCCGCCTCCCATAAGATATTCACGTAGCTGAATGATTTCATCATCTGTGAATCGAACATTTCCATGCCCAGTCATGTAAAGATATGGATGACCTCGCAATTCTTTTGCGGTAAGTTTTATCCTATATTCACCATGGGCGGCCTTGATCAACGTATTCTTTGTCAAATAGTTAAGTAAGTTTGGTATGCTGGATGGATCACAATACCAGTCCCCGCCTCCGCCATAATTAACGCGAGCAATCGAAAATTCTTGGCCTAAAATAATATTTGTCACTAATAAAATGGCTGCTATTGTAATAAAAGATTTCATCATAGTAACCTAACAACTCCTATCCATTTTTCAATGGTGATAAATAAATTATGTTCCGATAGGGAATCATTATGTTGAAGTTAGTGTAAAATGCGATTAGTGGTGAAACTTTGGTTTATAGCTTACACTTGCAATGAAATGCATCTAGCCATTACTTTACCATTGCATGCAATTAAGAATTTTCTCGGTTATTCTAATTTGCAGCCACATATCATTGGCCTCCACTGGTTCAGCTGCTGAAGATTCTATCAAAACTTATCTTTGGGGTTTAATTAAAATATATCCTGAACCAAAGATCCATTATGAACCTGGCTATTGGAAAGATAGAATTTTACACCCCCGCGAATTTCATGATCCGATTTCATTTATTCCTTTAGAATTACGCTATGGATTAAGTTACAATGGAGGTGGAGGTAAGGATGGTGAAAAAATGTCCTCTGGCTGGGTCAAATATGATGAAGGGGTCGAAGGTCACTATGAGGCAGGCGAAAAAATAGCCAAGTTTGGACACCAGCTTGATATTGATTTCTTAAAAGTAAACCTTTCCGACTTTATATTAAAGACTAGCTGGCTGGATATGCAAACTGGACTAAATTATCGTTCCGCCAACCTGTTTTTTCCGGATACAATTCCAATGACAAATTGGGGTGCTGTTAACTCTAATTGGAATATCAACCGGAAATTTTCGCCGAAGATTTCTGAATTTAGTTTAAGTCAAGCGCTGGTATTTCAATGGTTCGAAAAGTTCTATTTTAATGCACGTTACACATGGGGGTTAGCACAAACAAATTTTTATTATTCATCCAATTCTGAAACGCGGGATGAAACGCCGGTAGGATGGGGTCCATCGACCTCTTATGCATTTGGAGTAAGATATATTTTTGATTCTGAGAAACAATATCGGTTCGCCGTTGGATTGGATCTTAAACATTCATATGTCAAAATCAAGCATGTTGATGATCCAGATGATATTACGCCGATCGCGAGTTTCCATATACAGGATTATGGAATCTATCTTACTATTGCTGCTTTTTATGGTGGGAAATCGACTGCGGGTGACAATGCAAAAGAATATTATTATAGGGGGGATTTTATAGAGGCAAAGAAAATATTTGAAAAATTTGTTGAGCAAAATTCCACACATAGTAACCTTTATCGGGCACAGTCATATCTAGAGCTATGTAATGAGAAAATACCATATCAATTGTTTAAGGAAGGTATGCAGTTTGAAAATAATGACATGAGTGATAAAGCTGTAGAGAAATATCTGGCTTCATTACGTAATGCTGATTCTACTCTTGCAATTGAAGTCAACGCGCATCTTTACCGTATCGCCAGTTTGCGCTTACAGGATGCTGAGTTACTGATGAGTCGGGGCCGGCATGATGAGGCATTAGCTTTGGTTCGAAAAACAGCTCTTTTTTCTGATAGGGCTAGAAAGGAAATACCTAGATTTGAAGCTTTGCAGAGTTTGGCTAATGGAAAAACAGCAATGAAATATCGATTTTACGACAAAGCACTACAGTTATTTAGTGATGCATTATTGAAATATCCGCCATTGAAAAGAGAAATAAATGCATACCGTTACCAGATTGCAGCAATGATGGTAGAGGATATTGATCAAATACGTGATGCAAGTGAAATCAGGCTGGCAGTGATTAGCTTAGAAGAAGCTAAAAAATTGAGCGGTGGAATAGGTCCTGCTAATGAAAAAATATATCAGGCGCTTAAGAATAGATTGGGCATACTAGAACAGTTAACCATTCGCTATGGGATTGATAAGCGGATGGAGGAAGAAAGAATGCGTCGTGCCAGGTTGAAAGGTGCTACAATCAGAATTGGTATGACCATACCGCAGGTAATGGATATTATTGGAGAACCAGTAGAGATTATCCACAAACAAAGTTTGAAAGGAAAAGATACTCAGCTTTGGTTGTATCCAATGTATAACGATCGAAATCTTGAATTGTCTTTCTTTGATTATAGATTATTTAAAATAGAATAAACTACAATAGGTGGGCGTTCCGGGTCAGGAACATGATTTCCCTACCGACAACTTTAAGTATTCCTGTTGCAGGTACAGCTAAAAGCATTCCAAGCGGCCCGATAAGTGTTCCACCAATAAGTAATGCAATCATAACTACCAGTGGATGTATACCAACACTTTCTCCAACCAGAATAGGCGTTACCAGGTTATTATCTATTTGTTGGACTATGAGGAACATTAGAATTATGTCCAAAATGTAAAAAGGCGAGGGTACGGTGCTAAAAAGTTGGTGACTCAGAGCAGCTTCTGAACCAATGTTATTCATCACTGCGACAAGTATTGCAGGTAACATTCCTGCAAAGGGTCCCACAAGTGGAATTAAATTTGCCAAGCCAGCGATGATGCCAATAAATACGACTAAGGTAAGATTTGCACCCGTTGCATTTAGTATGTAAAGACCAATAATTGACATTATTGCAACGCTCGAAGCTGCCAACAGCTGACCTTGCAGATAATTCGATACCTGACGTTCAACGTTAAATACAAGCCTTAACCCCATTTCGAAATATTTATTTGGGATGAACTGCACCAAAGATTTTTTGAACTCGTGATAGTTTGCTAAAAGAATTATGGTAAATATTAAGACCATGATTGCCGTAAAGATAAATCCCCCAATAGTGCCTGCTAGTGAGACTACATTTTGAATTATATCACCTACCATATCGTTGATCTTTGATACGATGTTAGATGAATCTATATCAGGAATATTTACATGTTTTTTCAAGGCCAATTCCAGTCGAACAGCTAATGCATTTAGATTCTCTGCATACCCTTTAGTTTCTATCTGACTAGAAAATTCACGGGCTTGTCCTAGCATTCCCGATGCAAAACTTTTCAGAAAAATAATGATAGCACTAATCAGACTAATTGTTACAATTAATACACTCAATGCTCTGGACTTTATTTGACTTTCTAGGTGGTCTACTAATGGCAATAATATAGTTGAAAAAAGAAAAGCAAATATCAACATAGTGATTACTGAAGAGATGTACGGCCATATTATTGTTAAAAATCCAAACGCAATAACGGTTAAGATTAAACGGTAAATTAACTGTAGATAATTTTTTTCCTGGCTCAAGATTATCCTATCATTTATCTGATTGTGCCTGCATCAATAATTCATTTGTCTTTCGGAGACGGGTACAAACTACTTTGGATAAGTTTTGCAGAATTTTATTACCTAGTGCGGGTTTTCTTTCAATTAGAATTTGAAGGTCTGATCGAAAAAATCCTAATAGTCTAGAATGATCGGTTGCGATGGCGGCTGCTGAACGTACTTCATCTTCCAACAAGGCCATTTCCCCGAAAAAATCACCGTTGGATAATTCAGCCAAAACCTGTGAATTACCACTTGCTTCACCAACAATAATGTGCACTGCTCCGGACTGAATAATAAACATTCCTTCACCAGGTGCATGACGTTTAAAAACATATTCTTCTGGCTTATAGGTTCGATCATGCAGCAACTTGCTAACTTCATTTAATTCTTTGTTATTGAGGTCGGCAAAGATCGGTAATTTTTTTATTATTGTAACTGTTTCGCTTTCAGTTTTGTCCCAATTTTTAAACAGATTGGCCCAGTATGCGTTTTTCAAAATCCTCACCTCCTCAATATGATTAGGTAAAATAGACAAGGTTCTTAAGGCTTGTCAAGAAAACTCTTTAATACAAAATTAAAACCTTTTGGATGGACTTTATTCTGCTGGGTAGTTTTGTGTGGTATGGTTTTACGGTTTTTGTTAATAAATACCCTCACTTTTACTTCTTTTGTTTTTCCCCAAGAAAGTCGCCGTGATTTTGATGCTGAGTTGGATTATCAATCAGAAGCCATTGATAAGGTTAGGAAGGAAATAGAGAAAACCCGGCGCAGGATCAAGTCAGAAAAGCAAAAGGAAAAATCAACTGCACGACGATTGTCAAATATTGATAAAGAAATGTCCCTGACAGATAAACTGTATACTCAATTGAAACATGAACTCGGTAAGACTGAAACAGAGATAGATAAATTATCAAAAGTGATTCAGGCAAATGAACGTCAACTTGAAATTTTGCGTGGTAGGTATACCGCAAGAGTTGTGCAAATGTATAGAAAGGGGACTTTGTCCGATATTGAAAAGCTTTTGAGCTCCACATCATGGCGACAGGCTGTATATCGTGCTAAATACATGGGGATAATATCTGACATTGATCAAAAAACACAGAACAAGATAAAATCGTTACTAATTGATATAGGAAAACAGAGAATTGGTTTGGAATCTTCTTATCGCAATAAAGTTCGGTTAAAAAAGGACCAGGAAAAGAGCAAAGTAACGCTTCGAAAAAGTCGGAAGAAACGCCAACATGAGTTGGATAAAATTCGTAAAAATCAGTCTGAACTGACAAAATATCTTGAGGAAAAACAAGCTGGGATGCAAGAGTTGGAGAGTTTGCTAAAAAAAGTCCGTCGGGATAAATCTAGCTATGATCGGGCAGATCGTATACGTAAACAACAGGCGGCATTAAAAACGCAAACATTTGGCAAACTTAAAGGGCAGCTGCCATGGCCGGCAACTGGTCGCGTTGTTAAAAGGTTCGGTCGCACTTGGAATTCAGAGCGGAAAACAACAACCGATAATCCTGGGATTGATATAAAAGGAAAACCAGGTTCTCCGATCCGATCAGTCATAGGTGGTATCATTACAATTATAACCTACATTCGGGGATATGGTACCACAATAATTATTGATCACGGTGGAGGTTTCTATACAGTATACAGCCATGTGACAAATGTGGAAACTAACGAGGAAAGTGAGGTTCAGGCTGGTGATATCATCGCATACATGGGTGATGTAGGGTCCATCGATGGTTCAAAATTACATTTTGAGATCTGGGGCCATGGACAAAAATTAAATCCTGAAAAATGGTTGATGAAAAGATGACATTTATCAATCTTAATGTTCAGCAGTCTATTTGGAGTAAGTTAAGTCAGTTAAAAAGCAACCATCGCATTGCCAATGCGTATCTTTTCTCAGGACCCAGGGGATCCGGTAAGGAGGCGATAGCACTCAAATTCGCTGCGTATGTTAACTGCACTGTTATTGATGAAGGTCCATGTGGAGAATGTGCTTCCTGCCGTCGATTTAGATCATTACAACACGAACATTTAATATTGATCGTTCCCATGCCACGCGAGGTAAAGTTATCCGGTAATGCTGATGTGGCAGCACTATTAGATGCAATCAAGATTAAGGCAAAAAATCCATTTTATAAAATCAACTTGTCAAAAGCCAAGACGATTCCAATCAGTCATATTAGGAAACTAAAGAGAGACTTGTACTTTAAATTGATAGAAACTGGCCGCAAGATAGTTTTGATTTATGATGCTCATATGTTGTGTACAGGCGATGCATCATCTGCCAATGCGATATTAAAAATCCTCGAAGAGCCGCCTAATAATACAACTTTCATTTTGGTTACTGATCATAAAGCTGATTTATTACCGACAATTTTATCCCGTTGTCAATGCTTGGATTTTCCCACCTTAAAAAGAAATGACGTCGTTGCTTATCTATTATCTTCTGGTATTGAAGATTATCTAGCGCAATTCGCTGCCAATATAGCTGAAGGTGATATGCGCCGGGCGCTTGCATTGTCAGATTTTGGTAAGAATGATATTTTGGAATTGGTGAAAACATTGAAAAACCTGATAACCGAAGAACACATAGAAAATTGGCGTTCGTTCAATCAAAATTACAGTAGGATGGCAAAAATTAATTTTCATGAATTCGAATTCCATCTTTTTTTACTTCAATGGTGGTTAAAACAAGCTTATTTCCAACGGGTGGGTATCAATAACTCTGATGTTATCAATGGCATGTCCACTGATTTGCGAGAATTCAACGCCAATTTTCCAAACGCTGACTTCGATAAAATCAATAATATAATTGAAGAAACAATTATTGCTCCTCGAAAGAATCTTTACATGCCATTAATATTGACAAATTTTTTGATTGGTATCCAACAGAGTTTAGGTAAGTAGATTTACTGAAAGCAAATAATGTCAAATACCTTTTATATCACAACTCCTATTTACTATGTGAATGATAAACCGCACATCGGTCATGCTTATACGACAATATTGGCCGATGTACTAGCACGTTTTCATCGAAATCTAGGGTATGATACGTTTTTTCTAACTGGTTTGGATGAACATGGGCAAAAAGTGCAACAGGCTGCGGCAGAGAGTAATGTAGGCCCCCAGCGGCATTGTGACGAAATGGCGCCACAATTCATTGAATTATGGGAGGAATTGCATATTTCCAATGATGACTTCATCCGCACTACAGAGCCAAGACATAAGCAAGTGGTTCAGGAATTTTTGCAGCAAGTTTTCGATAAAGGTGATATTTATCAAGATGAATACAAAGGATTATACTCTGTATCCGAAGAACGATTTATTACTGAAAAGGAAGCGGAGAGCGGACAGTTTCATGATATCAAGAAATTACAGGAAAAAAATTATTTTTTCAAAATGAAGGATTATCAAGGTCAGCTCATTGAATATATTGAAGAACATGAGACATTTATTCAACCAGAGCACCGTAAAAATGAAATTCTTGGTTTTTTACGACAACCATTAAGTGACTTATGTATTTCACGACCAAAATCTCGGTTGAATTGGGGTATTGAACTGCCATTTGATCAAGATTATGTGACCTATGTGTGGTTTGATGCCCTGATTAATTATGTAACCGCAACCGGATATGGTACTGATGACTCTTCTTTTAAGAAATGGTGGCCAGCAAATTACCATTTGATCGGTAAAGATATTTTAACGGCCCATGCTGTTTATTGGCCCACAATGCTCCTATCAGCAGGACTACCATTACCCAAAACAATTTTTGCACATGGATGGTGGCTAAGCGGTGAATCAAAAATGAGTAAATCAGTTGGTAATGTAATAAACCCTCTTGATTTGATTGAAGAGTACGGAGTTGACCCAGTCCGTTATTATTTAATGCGGGAGATGGTATTGGGTCAAGATGCAAATTTTACGATGGATTCTTTTATTAAGCGTTACAATAGTGACCTAGCTAATGATTTTGGGAATTTATTGAATCGTATATCAACCCTTATACATAAGAATTATGATGGAATAATTCCTCAGTCTAGAGAACTTACCTTGGATGAAAAAGTTATAAAAGATGCCGCGGGTAAATTAGTCAGTGAAATAGATGGAAAAATAAAGAATATGAAAATTAATGAAGCTATAGAAGACATCATGCAATTTATCAGGCGGATCAATAAGTACATGGAAGAACAAGCGCCCTGGAAACTGGTGAAGGAAAATAAAGATGCAGCCGGACGAATATTATACACGGCTGGCGAATCACTACGGATTGGCGCTTCGCTCCTTTCTCCTGTAATGCCAAATAGAACATCCATTTTGCTTGAGGCGTTAAATACAAGAGAATCAACAGAATGGGGCGGTCTGAAATCAGGGAGTAAAATACGAGACCACCAACCTCTTTTCCCGCGCATACAGGTCTAACTAATCAATTCGTAATTATGTTAATTGATACCCATTGCCACCTATATTATGATGAAATAAAAAAGGACATAGCCAATGTCCTAAATCGTGCTGAAAAGTTAGGTGTTAACCGTTTTATTTGTGTCGGCACAAATATGGAAGATTCCTTGCAGTGCTTGGAATTGGCTGAAAAATATGAGAATATTTTTGCTTCTGCTGGTATTCATCCACATGATTCTGAGAATGCACCTCCAGATTATCTGGATCAAATCAAGAAATTCATGAAATCCAGCGAAATGGTAGCGATTGGGGAGATGGGTTTAGACTATTACAGGAATATTTCACACCCTGATATACAAAGATCAGTTTTTCGTGAACAAATGCAGCTCGCCCAGGAACTGAAAAAGCCAGTTGTTTTCCACAATCGCGATGCTGATTTGGATGTAATTAAAGTATTATCTGATTTTCCTGATGTGATTGGTGTGGCACATTGTTTTTCGTCTACTATTTCAACAGCAAAGACATTATTAGACATGGGTTATTATATTTCTTTCTCTGGAAACTTGACCTTCAAAAATAGTAACCTGCCGGAAGTTGCCAAGTACTTGCCACTGGATAGAATACTGGTTGAAACTGATTCACCCTATTTAAGCCCCGTACCGTACCGCGGAAAAGGAAATGAACCTGGGCGAACTAGGTATGTAGCCGAAAAATTAGCCGAAATACATCAAGTACCTTTGGAATTGGTTGCGCGTAAGACAACAGAAAACGCCAATCGGTTATTTTATCTTTAATGGACCACCCTTTTAGAAAAAAATGGGGTCAGAATTTTTTAGTGGATAATAACCTACTGGATAAAATTGTATCAACAGTTGATCCGCAGTTAAATGATCATATCCTGGAAATAGGCCCTGGTGAAGGTGTTTTAAGTGAGAAGATATTACCGCAAGTAAAAGAAATGCTGGCAATTGAAATAGATCCTTTACTTGTAGACCATTTAAATAAACAAAAAAATTTAAAAAAGTTAAACGTTATTCAAGGTGATATCTTAGTTAATAATATTAGAGATTTACCCATCACAAGTCCTGTAAGAGTAATCGGTAATATTCCCTATAATATAACGTCACCGATAATTTTCTGGTTGATTGAGCAGCTGGATTACTGGGATGATGCTTTTGTGATGGCACAAAAGGAAGTAGCACAACGCCTTACAGCAAAAGTAAGTACGAAAGCTTATGGTCGGTTAACCGTAGTTGTAGGCGCTTATTTAAATGTTGACTATAGGTTTACCATACCGCCAGATGTATTCATTCCCAAACCTAAGGTAGATTCTGCGTTTATCTGGCTAACCAAAAAGAAGCAGCCACTCATTAAAGATGAGGATTACGTTAAGTTTAAAAAAATTGTAGCAGCTGCTTTTAACCAGCGCCGCAAGATGCTGCGAAATTCTATGAAAAGTTGGGATTTCTCAAAGTTGGTTAAAGAAAATATCGATTTTTCTCGACGCCCAGAAAGTCTTTCCATTGAAGAATTTTCCTTATTAGTAAAGTGAAATGTTGCCCTTAACAGGTTACTTGGGTCGTATATATTAAATAGTGTAAATTTGTTGGCTTTTCTAGTAAATAACAACAGAGGTGTAAATGGCAAAAACAGGAAGAACTGTAAACGAATCAAATCGCAGCTTAAGTCGATACCTTGAGGAGATCGGTGATTTTGAACCACTAAACCCAAATCGTGAAGTAGAACTTGCGATAAGGATAAAACAAGATGACCATACCGCGCTCGAGGAATTAGTAAAAGCTAATCTAAGGTTTGTGGTATCAGTGGCGAAAGATTATCAAGGACAAGGGCTGCCCTTGACGGACTTGATCAATGAAGGTAATTTAGGATTAATTAAGGCAGCAGGGCGATTTGATGAGACACGTGGATTTAAATTTATTTCATATGCTGTTTGGTGGATTCGCCAATCAATCCTGCAAGCCCTTGCGGAACATTCACGCATTGTACGTTTACCGTTAAATCGTGTTGGAACGATCAGCAAGATCACAAAAACAGCTGAAAAATTGGAGGCTGAAATTGAACGTTCACCTAATGAGAAAGAGATCGGCCGACAATTGAATATGACATCAGATGAAGTTATTGATGCAATGCGAATATCGCGTCGGCACCAATCACTTAATGCACCATTTAGGGATGGTGATAAAAATTCACTAATTGATATCATCAAGGATGACAATCAAGTCGCACCCGATACTCCACTAATGAATGATTCGCTTAAGGATGAGATTCGTAATTCGCTGGATACACTCAAAGATAGAGAAAAAATGGTCATCAAGATGTATTTCGGTATAGAACGTGATTATGCGCTTACATTAAATGAGATTGGTGAGGAGTTTAATCTTACACGTGAACGTGTAAGACAGATCAAGGAAAAGGCAATTCGTCGACTGCGGCATCGTTCCCGCAGTAAGACATTAAGAAATTATTTAGGCTAATATTCGGAGGAGGTGAAAATAAGTGGTTGAGGTAACTGTAAGGGAAGGCGAACCTTTGGAACGTGCTTTACGACGGTTCAAGAAGAAATGGGAGCGCGCAGGAATTTTACGTGACGTTAGACAAAAATCATATTACGTAAAGCCCAGTGAAAGGAAACGGGCTGAGCGTAAAAAAGCTGCTAGACGAATGGCGAGAATGTCACGCTACTAATTTTCATAATAAATTATGAAAGTGTTTGAAAAGGTTCGGGTCTTAAACCCGAACCTTTTTTATTTTTTGCCATGTTGATTCGTAGTATATCTGGTGTTCGAGGTCTGGTAAAAACAGACTTGTTACCTGAAACCTGCGCTGCTTACGCAGCGGCAGCTCATACAATGTTCCCTGATGGTGTTTTTATGATCGGAAGAGATTCTAGACCATCAGGAGAGAATTTATTGGATATAATGGTGGAAATACTCCTGAATTATGGGAGAAATGTCATTTTATTAGGTATTGTGCCAACACCTACGGTGCAATTTATGGTAGAGAGAACTGACGCTGTTGCGGGTGTTGTTATAACTGCTAGTCATAATCCCATTGAATGGAATGGGTTTAAATTTATTCGCGGTGATGGAACATTTTTCCGACCTGATGATTGTAATAGTTTATTCTCCATAGTAGATGCCGGTATTGAATTTCCAAATCATGATATTGAGAGTGGTACAACCTTTATGGATGTTAATGCTGTCCAGAAACATATTATCCAAGTGGCAAGCCTACGTAGTATCGATATCAATAAAATACGTAAGAAAAAATTCAAGGTAGTGATAGATGCTGTAAATGGTGCTGGTTATGATGCTTTACCTAGATTGCTTGAATCATTTAATTGCGAAGTAATCCGTATGAATTGTGAACCAAACGGTGAATTCACAAGAGGCCCGGAACCATTGCCAGAAAATCTAGAGACGCTCAGCACGGCAGTGGTTAGTAATAAAGCCGATGTTGGATTCGCTGTGGATCCAGATGCTGATCGTTTAGCAGTTGTATCTGAGGATGGAAAACCACTAGGCGATGAATATACCTTAGCCATAGCAGGTGATGGATATATCAGGCAAAAAAAAACACAAGAAACTTTTGTTATAAACCTGTCTACATCTATGGTACTCGAAAAAATAGCAGCTAGATATAATTGTAGTGTTGAGCGGACACCGGTAGGTGAGATTAATGTAGTTCAAAAAATGATTGATGTCGGCGCAAAATTCGGAGGTGAAGGTAATGGTGGCATCATTCTCAAGGAAGCACATCTAGGCCGGGATTCCCTTGTTGGATGTGCTATGGTCCTCAATAGGATGGCGCTGACTGATGAGCGGTTAAGCGTTATTTACGCTGGGCTTCCTCAGTTTGTAATGGTGAAAGATAAACTGGATATTGATGGAGTTGATATGGATAAGCTAATCACAGCTGCAATTGATAAATTTGAAGGCGCAGAAATAAATACAGAAGACGGCACTAAATTCACTTGGGACAATCAATGGATTCACTTGCGTAAATCCAATACTGAACCCATAATTAGAATTTATGCGGAAGCTGAAAATCAGGATTCCGCGCAGAAACTAATTGATAGAATGAAATCCTTGATAGAAGCCTAATTAGCATAGTGATAAATAATAGAACTATAGATCAGGTTGGTGCAGAGGAAAGAGTTTCCAGACTTTTTTCCAGAAGCATAAAAAAAGAGTCCAAAGTCCAGGCACTTAAAATGATCCTCAGCATGATTGATCTGACTACATTGGAGGGAAAGGATTCTCCAGGGAAAGTAAAGCAGTTATGTTATAAAGCTGCTCATCTTCATGATCAACACCCTGGGTTGCCAACTGTTGCAGCGATTTGTGTTTACCCAAACATGGTGCCTGTAGCAAAAGTTGCCTTGGCTGGAACTAATATCAAAATCGCTTCCGTGGCTACAGCGTTTCCCAGCGGCATGACAACTTTATCAGCAAAACTCAAAGAGGTACGATTTGTAGTTGATGCTGGGGCTGAAGAGGTGGATATGGTAATATCGAGAGGTAAATTCTTAAGTGGTGATCTCGAATTCGTTGGTGATGAGATTTATCAAGTAAAAAATGCCTGTGGCGCAGCAAAACTAAAGGTAATACTAGAAACTGGGGAACTTGTTACTTTGGATAATGTGCGCAGGGCAAGTGATCTAGCCATGAATGCTGGTGCAGACTTTATTAAAACCTCTACGGGAAAGATCAATCCATGTGCGACGCCTGCAGTTGTTCTAACTATGCTGGAAGCTGTCCGTGATCATTATGTACAAACTGGGCATAGAATTGGTATGAAACCAGCTGGCGGGATCAGCACCGCAAAGCAAGGGATTCAATATCTGGTAATGGTTCGTGAAACACTTGGACAGGCATGGCTTACCCCTGATTTGTTCCGCTTTGGTGCTAGTTCTCTCGCAAATGATGTTTTGATGCAGATTATTAAACAAAATCAGGGCAACTATCAATCATCTGATTATTTTTCATTGGATTAATGTATGGTAAGTAAAACTAATATAAGAAAAAAGAAGGTATCAACAAATTGGGAATATAGTGCCGCGCCGGAGAGCACTGATCATATTTCATTGAAGTCCAATTATGATTTGTTCATTGCAGGAAAATTTACAAAACCAAAGGAAGGGACTTATTTTAATTCCATTAATCCTGCAAATGAAACTAACATAGCGAAAGTAGCTTCTGCTGGCAAAGCTGATGTTAATAAAGCTGTTTCTGCAGCTAAGGTAGCGTATGAAAATGTTTGGAAGAAAATGGACCCATCCCAACGAGGGAAATATATATATCGTATTGCCCGGCTTATTCAGGAACGGGTTCGAGAGTTTGCTGTTATTGAGTCTCTGGATGGTGGTAAGCCTATTCGTGAATCAAGGGATATAGATATACCATTAGCAGCAGCTCACTTTTTTTATTATGCTGGCTGGGCTGATAAACTTGATTATGCTTTCCCCGGTCGAAAAACAAAACCTATCGGTGTTGCTGGACAAATTATCCCGTGGAATTTCCCGCTATTGATGGCAGCCTGGAAAATTGCTCCAGCGCTCGCTAGCGGCAATACCGTTGTACTAAAACCGGCTGAAACAACGCCCTTAACTGCGCTTAAACTCGCAGAAATCATCCAGGATGCAGATTTGCCTCCCGGGGTAGTAAACATAGTTACCGGAGATGGAAGTACTGGCAAATATTTGGTGGACCACCCCAAAGTAGATAAAATTGCGTTTACAGGTTCAACGGAAGTTGGAAAATCAATCATACAGGCTTTAGCGGGATCCAGTAAGAAATATACTTTGGAACTCGGTGGTAAAGCTGCCAATATAATTTTTGAGGATGCACCTATTGATCAGGCTGTAGAGGGAATAATAAATAGTATATTTTTCAATCAAGGTCATGTCTGCTGCGCGGGCTCGCGATTATATGTTCAAGAGAGCGTCTCTAAAGAAATAATATCTAAATTAAAAAGTCGTATGGAAAACTTGATTTTAGGTGACCCCTTAGATAAGAATACTGACATAGGGGCAATTAATTCGAAGACACAGTTGGAAAAGATTCAAATGTATCTAGATATTGGTGTAGATGAAGGTAGTACAATATATCAGTCAACTTGTACTATACCAAAAAAGGGCTATTGGTGTGCACCGACACTTTTTACCGATATGAGTCAATCGCATCGCTTGGTCCAGGAGGAAATATTCGGTCCTGTTTTGGTGATTCAAACCTTTCGTACAATTGATGAGGTAATTGCTAAAGCCAATAATACACCTTATGGACTATCCGGCGGCGTATGGACAGATAAAGGATCGAAGATTTTCAAAATATCGAAAGATATTCGTGCTGGTGTAATATGGGGCAATACATTCAATAAGTTTGATCCAACTTCTCCCTTTGGAGGTTATAAAGAAAGCGGGATGGGCCGCGAAGGTGGCTTGGAAGGATTATTACAATATGTTAATCTCTATTAACAATCCTGGATAATGACGCAATCATTACATATTAATAAGACCTATAAACTTTACATTGATGGCAATTTTTCACGTACTGAATCTGGCCGTTATATTAAATGGATTGACCCCAAGAAAAAAATGATCATTAATTTTTGTCGCGGTTCCAGAAAAGATTTTAGAAATGCAGTTGTGTCTGCACGAAGTGCTTTCAAAGCTTGGTCTGGTCGTTCAGCATATAATCGTGGACAAATATTTTATCGTATAGCAGAAATGTTGGAGGGTAGGAAGGAACAATTCATATCAGAGTTGATTTTACAAGGCTTTACTAAGAAACAATCAAAGAAAGAAGTAACCCTCAGTATTGATCGTTTAGTTTATTATGCTGGTTGGGCAGATAAATATCAACAACTTTTCAGTAGAGTAAATCCTGTTTCCTCCCCATATTATAATTTTTCGACCCCAGAACCAACTGGTGTCGTTGCAGCAATTGCACCTGATAATTCATGTTTGCTAGGTTTCCTATCAGTAGTTGTACCCGCTGTTGTAGGTGGCAATACAGTGGTAGTCCTAGCTTCTGAATCATACCCATTGTGTGGAATAACGTTTGCGGAAGTACTGCACTCCTCTGATGTTCCCGGTGGCGTGATAAATATTATGAGTGGCCGACATGATGAATTGATTGAACAGTTTTCATCGCATATGGATGTAAATGCAATTATCTATTGTGGGGCCGATTCCGGCCATGCAAGTATGGTCGAAAAAAATACTGCCTTAAATGTTAAGAGGGCAGTTAAATATGCGGACCAGAATTGGATAAATCCAGATGCGCAGGGACCATATCATATAATGAAAAGTCAGGAAATAAAAACTACCTGGCATCCTATCGGTTACTGATCGATCTTATTATTTAAGTTTCGCAATGATTAATCCTATAGTAAAAGGGGCAGAATTAAGCCTAGAAATAGAATCATTAGCCTTTGGCGGAAAAGGTGTGGCTAGAAAGGATAATTTTGTCGTTTTTGTAAATAATACTTTACCCGGACAAAAAGTACGTGCTTTGGTATATAAAAAGCACAGAGGTTATGCGGAAGCTAGACCATTGAAGATTTTAAGAGATTCACCGCATGTAGTTGATTCATTATGTAAACATTTCCCCGTTTGCGGCGGTTGCAGCACACAAAACCTAGATTACAAAGAACAGGTAAATCAGAAAAAAAAGCAGGTTGAAGATCTTTATATAAGGCAAGCTGGAATAGATGATTTTACTGTGAATAAAGTTATAGCTGCTGATAAACAATATAATTACCGTAATAAAATGGAGTTTTCATTTAGTAATCGCCGTTGGATACTTGAAGGAGAAAAAGAAGTTCCAGAATCTGATTTTGCACTTGGATTACATATTCCTCGCCGTTACGATAAAATTTTGGATATCAATGAATGTCATATTCAAGAAAAAATATGTAATAACATATTGAATTTGGTGCGGGCTGAAGCATTAAATAATAATCTGAAGCCATATGATAATAAAACAAACAACGGTTACTTACGCCATTTGGTGCTTCGCTATGGTTACAATACTGGCGAATTAATGGTAAATCTGGTTACCAGCTATGAAAATACGAAACTATTGGAACCAATTAAAAAAGCGCTTTTAAATCAATTTCCTGATATCAATTCAATCGTGAATAATATAAATACTAGAAGAGCAGATGTAGCTTATGGTGAATCAGAAATAATCCTACATGGGGCGCCTGCTATCCGGGAAAAATTAGGTGACATCACTTTTGAAATTTCCGCGAACTCATTTTTTCAAACCAATACTTATCAGGCAGAAAAATTATTTCTAACCGTGCAAGAGTATGTTGAATTAACTGGAAAGGAAATAGTCTTTGATTTGTTTTGTGGTGCGGGGTCGATTGCTCTATTCTTGGCGCGTTATGCAAAGGAAATATATGGCTTTGATGTGATTAAAAGTGCAATTGAAAATGCAACAAGAAACGCAGTAATCAATGGAATTGGTAATACGATATTTCACAAAGTTAATCTCGATACTTATTTTAAAAAGGGTCGTAATCTAGATAATTATCCCACTCCGGATGTATTGATACTTGATCCACCAAGATCTGGCATTCATAAAAATATGGTGAAAGCATTACCTAAGTTCGGTTCTCGACGTATAGTTTATGTATCATGTAACCCTACAACTCAGGCGCGGGATATAATCCAATTAATTCATTGGGGCTGGAAATTACAATCAATGACCCTGGTAGATATGTTCCCGCATACTCCCCATATTGAGACCGTTGCATTATTGACAAAGTAATGAAAGATAAATCGAACCTTTATATCTTATTTTTTCTTGACTTAAATTTTTATCCATGCGTCGTTGGTTTAGACAACTGATACGAAACAGTTTTTTTCAGGTAGGTGCTGGTTTATTCATTATTATGGTGCTTGGTGGATTTATAGTTATGTACTTGGAGTCTGGACCTATTACTGAAAAAGAAGCACCTTTTTGGTGGGCGATAGTAACCATGACAACAGTAGGATATGGTGATTTCGCTCCTAGTACACCGGAGGGAAGATTCTTTGCGGTCTTTATTATGTTTGCAGGTATTGCACTTGTTTCCTTATTAACTGCGACCATTTCATCAATTTATGTAGCGAAAAGAATTCGGGAGGATAAAGGTTTGGAAAAAGTAAATATAAGTGATCACATTATTCTTTGTGGTTGGAATAAAAATGCAGAATCAATTATTGATTCATTAAGGAATTTAACTGATCAAAAAACACTTGAACTGGTTCTTATAAATGAAATCCACGAAGATATAGTTAATCATTTGAAAAATAAGTATAAGGATGTGGATCTTCATTTTGTTGCTGGAGATTTTACCAGCGAGGAGATTTTAAAAAAGGCCAGTATAGAAAATGCTAAAACAGCAATAATTATTCCTAGTCTCGATGACGAAAATATTGGTTCTCCGGATGAAAAGACAATTTTTGCGACTCTTACCATAAAAAGTTTGGTCTCCAGTGTTCGGGTAGTCGCATATCTTATGCAACGTGAAAATCTAACTCACATAAGACGTGCAAATGTTGATGAAGTAGTTCTTAGTGACGATTTTGGTGCTTATATGCTGGCTTCTCATGTTATGGATCCAGGTATTCCCCAAACCACTAAAAGATTACTTAATGCAAGTTCAGACACCAGGTTGAGACGCGTTGATATTCCCAACCAGTTTGTTGGAAGAACATTTGATGACTTATTTAGCTATTTTCGGTCAACCAGCGCTTGGATTCTTGTTGGGCTTTTTTCGGAAGAGGTAAATTTGGGCATTGGGGAAGTTCTATCTGCAGATACTTCAGCGCTAGATGCATTCATTGAGCGAAAGTTAAATGAGGGGGGGATCTCTTTGCAGGAAGAGAGTAAAGTTACAACAATAATTAACCCCAAAAGCAGTTTCAAAATCGAAGCAGGCCAGCGTGCCATCGTAATTCCTTGAGGTAGCTATGGATATTAATGAATTAAAGCAATTTCAGATATTTAGGAACCTGGATGAGAATGAAATAATACTGTTTCAGAAAAAAATGAGAAATATAAACGTGCCTAAGGGACAGAATTTTATAGTAGAAGGAGATATTGGTGATTCTATTTACCTGCTGTTGGAAGGGCAAGTAAGAATAAACCAGGCACTGACCCTTTCAATGCACAAGGGTGGTCTTGATAATCGTGAAAAAGCGATTATTAACCTTTCAGCAGATGTGAAGCCTCTTTTTGGCGAGATGTCTCTGTTTGACAAAAAAGACCGTCGTAGTGCTAGTGTGAAAGCAATTACAGAATGTAAGTTGGCCCAACTTATGTCTGATGACCTGTTGGTAATCTGTGATGAATATCCAGATATAGGCTACAAGGTGATGAAGAATTTGGCTAAGATTCTTTGCAGGAGATTGGTCGAGACTAATCAGAACGTATTAAAGTTAACCACTGCATTTAGTCTCGTATTAGAAAGATAATTAAAAAATTTTTACTGGATGAATACGGCGAATGGCCCAACCCCAGTTAGAAAAAGTTTATGACCCAAATCGGGTCGAAGATAAATGGTATCAACACTGGTTAGACCAGAATTATTTCCACGTTGAACCAGATCCCCAAAAAAAACCTTACACAGTAGTAATACCACCGCCTAACATTACAGGCATGCTTACGATGGGGCATGTATTAAATAATACGATTCAGGACATACTTATTAGGAAAGCAAGAATGGAAGGAAAACAAGCTTGCTGGATTCCTGGTACGGATCATGCTTCGATTGCGACGGAAACAAAAGTAGTTGATATGTTAATGGATCAAGGAATAGAAAAAGATTCTCTGTCGCGAGAAGAGTTTTTAGACCATGCTTGGCAATGGAAGGAAAAATATGGCGGCATAATTATACAGCAATTGAAAAAACTTGGTTGTTCTTGTGATTGGGAACGGGAGAGGTTTACCATGGACGATGGTTATACCCGTGCTGTATTGGAAGCTTTTGTTAAACTCTATGAAAAAGGGCTTATTTACAAAGGACATAGACTTGTTAATTGGTGCCCTGTTTCGAAATCAGCTATAAGCGATGAAGAAGTGACTCATCAGGAGGTCAATGGACACTTATGGTATTTACGCTATCCGATAACAGGTTCTGACGAATTTTTGGTTGTAGCTACGACACGTCCAGAAACAATGTTAGGTGATACCGCTGTAGCAATTCACCCAAAGGATAAGCGCTATAAGCATTTGCTTGGGGAATCAGTATCACTGCCACTGACCAAGCGGGAAATACCAATTATTGCTGACGAATTTGTGGATCCGGAATTTGGAACTGGTTGTGTCAAAGTAACTCCGGCCCATGACCCCAATGATTTCGTTATTGGCGAACGCCATAATCTTGCGTTTATCAATATTATGAATGCTGATGCTTCCTTAAACTCTAACGTACCGGAAAAATACAGGGACATGAGTCGGGAGGATGCGCGTGAAGCAGTAGTCAATGATCTTGAGGCTGCAGGACTGTTAGAGACAATAGAGGAATATATTCATAAGGTTGGATTTTCAGAGCGAGGCAGTGTTCCCATAGAATATTATATGTCTGATCAATGGTTTTTGAAAATGACAGAATTATCCAAACCAGCATTGGACGCTGTAAATAAAGGCCTGATAAACTTCCATCCCACGCATTGGGTAAAGACCTATAATCACTGGATGGAAAATATAAAGGACTGGTGTATCAGTCGACAATTATGGTGGGGACATCGCATCCCTGTGTGGTATCATAATGAAGATCCAAAAAAGATTCATGTTTCATTAGATGGACCTGAAGACAAAGAAAATTGGACGCAGGATAAGGATGTCTTGGACACTTGGGCCTCATCTTGGCTGTGGCCCTTCGCAGTACATCAATGGCCGGAAAAAGATCATGACTTAGATTATTTCTATCCAACCGCATCTTTGGTAACAGGTCCAGACATCATATTCTTTTGGGTGGCACGGATGATAATATCTGGGTACGAATTCATGGATAATGCGCCTTTTAAAGATGTGTATTTCACTAGTATTCTCCGCGATGAAAACGGTAAAAAATTTAGTAAGTCATTGGGCAATTCTCCGGATCCATTTGATCTATTTGAAAAGTATGGCACTGATGCTGTACGTTTTGGTACTATGCTTATGGCTCCGCAAGGATTGGATGTATTATTCTCACCCAAGCGGCTTGAAGTAGGCCGAAACTTTATTAATAAATTGTGGAATGCGTCCAGATTTGTATTGATGAATGTGGAAGATGATTTGCCTGTACTTGACTTATCTGAAAAAGATCTGAATCTGCCTGAACTTTGGATCTTAAGTCGTTTGCAACGTACGATAGAACGTGTAAATAGAAATTTGAGCCGTTTTCATTTTAACGAAGCAGCGAAAGCCATTTATGAATTTACGTGGAGTGATTATTGTGATTGGTACATTGAAATAGCAAAAACACATTTTAGTAATGGTGATAAATCCAGTGCTAATGCGACAAGAGCAGTAACTGTGCATGTCTTGCGCAAAATTATTTTACTGCTACACCCTTATGCTCCGTTCGTGACAGAGGAGATCTGGTCCCAGATCAAAAATGAAGATGATGTTGATGCTATTATTTCTGCTTGGCCAATAGTTGATGAAAACTGGATTGATGAAACAGTTGATCCGCAAATGGAATTATTAAAGGGAGTGATATCCTCTGTAAGAACAATTCGTGCGCAAATGAACGTTCCTCCTGGTAAATACGCGGATATGATTGTTCATTGTAATCCAAAACAAAAATCAATCTTAAATTCATATAGTACAATCATTCGTTCATTAGCAAGGATAGATAATATCACATCATCTGAAGGTGGTAACAAGCCGCTGAACTCGGCAACTTCCGTAGTTGATGGAATGGAGATATTTATCCCTCTAGAAGGACTTATTGATTTTGATTTGGAACGGAATCGACTGCAAAAACGTATTGATGAAATTGAATCTCATTTGGAAGTTGTATACCAGAAATTGAGAAATAAAGATTTTCTGAAGCGGGCTCCTGAGAACGTTGTGGAACGGGAAAAAGAAAAAAGGGCAGAAATGTCAGAAGAATTGAAAAAAATGTTATCTAATCTTGAAATGATCCAATGAAAATTTTTCTGCTTTCAATTTTAATTATTTCACTGGCTTTTGGGCAGTCTGAAAATGCGACCATGACAATATATAAAAATGGTTATGCATTAATTAAACAGCCTGTTGATTGGACTATCAGGTACAGCCCGGGAGAAGTAGAATATTCTGTGCTGCCTGAAGGAATAAAGGAAAGTAGTCCTTATCTTAATCTTCAAAGCGGGCAAGTGCTTAATCAGAAATTAGACGCCAACTTATTCTCGGAAAGTATCTTAATTAAGGAATCACTGGGTGATGCTGTAACTATCACTACCATTGATGATGAAGATGAATATGGTACGTTAATTGCCATTTCCCCAAACGGCTACACCATTCAGACTCGTCGTGATGTGATTTTTTTAAAAAAAGAACAGGTAAAAAAGGTGACGTTGCGCAAAGTTATAGAGAATCCGCAATTCCGACCCATGCTACGGTGGAAAATCAGTTCAAATGATTATCATGTAACTGGAGATCTAGTTTACATGGCTAGAGGTTTTGACTGGGATGCAGTGTATCGGATGGTGGTGTCGGATTATGGTCCTGCTACGTTGATTACAGAAGCATATATATCTAATAACAGTAGTATAAATTTTAATGATTTAAAACTCAAACTTGTTGAAGGATCAGTCGGTAAACAAATAAAGCCACAGTTTAGAGGAAGTAGAAAATTTTCTTCAGCTGCTATGGCAGCTGAATCTAGTATGCAGTTAGCAGATGAATCCAGCCTAGGTGACTACCATATATACGATTTCCCTGATCGATTGGATTTTGGGAAAAATGAGCATATCACTGTTCGTCTTTATGCGCCTAAATTAATTGATTATTCAAAAACTTATGTGTTCAAGAACGCCGAGCGGAGCCAGAAAGAAGAACCATTGGAAATTGAATACCGAGTGAAAAATACCGTTGACAACGACCTTAACATACCCCTTCCACAGGGCCGAATCGAATTATATCAATCCACTGAAGGTGGTCTGGAATTCACCGGTGAAGACCAAGTTAAACAGACACCAAAGGGCGAAACCGTGACTATTACCGCAGGTCGATCCTTTGACGTCATCGGCAAGCGAAAAGTTTTGAATTTTGAGCGACAGCGGAAAAGTGAAGAAGCGTCTATTGAAGTTTTAATTACGAATACAAGAGATGAGGAAATAACCGTAAGGTTAGAAGAACAGATTAGAGGTGATTGGGTCATAAAAGAAGCGTCCGATGATTATATAAAAAGAGATGCTTCAACCATTAATTTCCCGTTTTCTTTAAATGCTGGTGAGACAAAGTCGATAACCTATACCTATCGCAAGGAATGGAATTGATTCTTTGTGTCAGAATATAATTCTGATTTAAACACTCCTATACAGTACATTAAAGGCGTTGGCCCAAAAAGAGCAGATGCTTTAAATAAAGCCTCTATTCAGACTGTAAATGACCTGCTGCATTATTATCCGCGCCGCTATTTGGATCGTTCCACAGTAAAATCAATAAAAGATATCCAAATAAATGATGCGGTTACTATTATCGGTAATGTGGAAGTTTGTGGAGAAAGAAGAACCCGCAAGGGGAAATTATTTCAGGCAGTACTTTCGGATGGAACGGGACTAACCACTTTAGTATGGTTCAATGGTGTAAAATATATTAAGAATTCAATTAAAAAAGGTGACCGCTTAGCAGTCCATGGTAAAATTGAGTTTTACAATAGTTTACAAATTGTACACCCCGATTATGATAAACTTGACTCAGATGCTGACCCCCTAAACACCGGAGCGATCATCGCTTTATATCCTCTTTCTGCTGAACTTAAAAGAGCGAAATTGGAACACCATAGTTTTAGGCGAATAATTAACAGTATTGATTCATTTATTTTATCTGCGACTGATCATTTGGATGAAAGTATAACAAAAGAAGAAGGATTGATTTCGTTGCGGAGAGCACTCAAAGGTATTCATTTTCCTAAATCAAACAGGGATTTAGAAGCCTCCATTCAAAGACTCAAGTTTGATGAGCATTTTTTTCTACAATTATTGATGTTTATACGCAAATCATCTTTTGAGAAAATCAGTACAAAATCTCTCACGGAGTCTGGTCCACAAGTAGATATGATCATTGATGAATTAGGATTTGAATTAACTGGTGCACAAAAAAGGGTCATCCAGGAAATAAAGAATGATATAGCTAAAAACATTGCAATGAACCGCCTGCTTCAGGGCGATGTTGGATCAGGAAAGACAATCGTTGCCATAATTGCTGCTGTAACTGCTGTCACCAATGGTGTTCAGGCGGCAATAATGGCACCCACGGAAATATTAGCGCATCAGCATTATAAATCATTTACAAAACAATTAAATAAGGTACATATCAATTGCGCTTTATTAGTTGGTAAACAAAAAACTGCTGACAGAAAGAAAATATTATCAGCAATTGAAAATGGAATGATCAATGTAGTAGTAGGAACGCATGCATTGATCCAGAAAGATGTTAAGTTTAATAACTTAGGCTTTGTAGTTGTAGATGAACAACACCGCTTCGGTGTAGTTCAGCGCGGAGATCTACTCGAAAAAGGATTGCATCCACATTTACTGGCCATGACCGCTACGCCTATTCCCAGAACGATGGCCATTACTTATCATGGTGATATGGATTTATCTATCATTGATGAAATGCCAAAGGATCGCATGGCTGTCACTACCAAAGTGGTTGATGAAAATCGTATGGTAAAGGTATATAAGTTTATTATTGATGAGATAGCCGCAGGTCGGCAATGTATGGTTGTGTATCCTTTGGTTGAAGAGACTGAAAAATCTGATCTTGCCGCAGCTACTGAGGGGTTTGAAAATTTGGAAAAACAATTTAATGGTTTGAATGTAGGACTTATTCACGGCCGCATAAAAAAAGATGATAAAGATGGAATCATGGAGAGCTTTGCAAAAAATGAAATTAATATATTGGTTGCTACTACAGTAATTGAGGTTGGGATTGACGTTCCTAATGCATCTGTAATGCTTGTTGAACATGCAGAACGTTTTGGATTGACACAACTCCATCAGCTTCGCGGGCGGGTTGGTCGAGGTAGTGCCAAGAGTTATTGCATTTTAGTGGAAAGGAATGTTACCCCTATGTCCCGGAGGCGACTGAAAATTATGGAAAATACCAATGATGGCTTTATCATTGCTGATGAAGATTTGAAAATGCGCGGTCCTGGTAGGTTCTTTAGTACTGAACAAAGGGGGTTTTTCAAATATAAAATCGCAGATATGGTTAATGATGGCCCCATTATCAGAAGCGCACGTAAAGCAGCTCAGAAAATAGTAAAAGAGGATCCATTGTTGGAAAAACATTTTTTAATGAGAGAAAGATTATTGAAAGAATATGCTCAATATTTAGATACGGTGAATATTACCTGATGAACAAACAGACTCATTGTCCTCTTTGTAAAAATGAACTGGTAAAAACTTTTTCAACTAAAGATTATTTGATTAGTGGAGAAACATTTGATATTGTTGAATGCTTGTCGTGTACACTCCGAATCACCAGCCCCCTTCCCAGCGTAGATACAATTGGCAATTACTATAATTCAGAAGACTACATTTCTCACTCTGACGAAACAAAAGGATTATTTGAGTTCATTTATAAATTTGTGCGCTTTTACATGTTAGGTAAAAAGAGAAAATTGATAGAAAAGTCTTCAGGTAATAGGCCCGGGAAATTACTTGATATTGGATGTGGTGCAGGTCATTTCTTACATGCAATGAAAGAAACGGGTTGGAATGTTCAAGGTGTCGATGCTTCAGAGAAAGCCAGGAAATTAGTCAGCAATACATTTAATCTAGATGTAAAAAGTCCCCCTGATTGGTTGAACTCCGATGAAAAATATGATGTTATAACCTGTTGGCATAGTCTAGAACATATCCATGAGCCATGGGTTTATCTCGATAAGATACGGACACACTTAAATCCAGATGGCGTATTAGTTGTGGCATCACCTAACTACAATTCAACTGATGCGAAAAGATATGGGCCTGGTTGGGCTGCCTATGATACACCACGGCATCTGTACCACTTTACAACAGAATCCATGAAAAAGATCGCTTCTTCCTGTGGTTTTTCGATACAATCAACGCATAGAATGAACTTTGATTCGTTTTATGTATCTATATTAAGTGCCCAGCACATTGGCAAATCTTTTATTTCAGGTGTATTAAATGGATTTATTTCTTGGTTGTCAGCAATGCTTAACAGGGAAAAGTGCAGTTCATTGATCTATATAATGAAATAGAATCAATCATTCATCTTTTGCGGCAATAACTATAAATTCGCTGACTTTATTAGTTCGAAACATCATTCAAATTATTTCGTTAGGTAAGCAATATTATGACTCTAGAAAGTAAATTAACCGAACAACAATTGTTTGATCAACTCATCTCTTCTCTGGTACATAGTGCTTGGGTTTATCTAGGTAAGATAAAAAACCCTATTAATGACAAGTTGGAAAAAAATATGGATCAGGCCTCAGTCCAAATTGATATGCTTGATATGCTTTTCAAGCGTATGACTGGCAATTTATCTGAAGAGGAAGACAAATATTTGGGCCATATTATTCGTGAATTGAAAATGAATTTTGTAGAAGAAAAAAATAAACCTGAAGAATCTGACAGTTCTGAATCCGTTGAGGAAAAATCCAAGGATGATAATGATTTAGAACCTGAAGCAGATAAAACAGATGGTAAAACAGAAGATGAGACAGAAGATAAAACAGAGGATAAAGAAGATTGAATCATCCTGAGAATATTCGTCTAAATCAAGCTTTTGCAGCACTCGTGTTGGCTGTTTCATTCATTGTATATTATTTGACTATGGCGCCAACAGTTTCCTATTGGGATTGCGGTGAGTTCATTGCCACTTCCTATATTTTAGGCGTACCCCATCCACCAGGTAGTCCTCTGTACTTAATCCTGGGTCGAATATTTTCCATGTTGCCGACTAATCCGGATATAGCTTTCAGAGTCAATATTATATCACCTATCGTTAGTGCTTTAGCTTGCATGTTGTTGTATTTGATCATTGTCAAAATAGTTTTGCATTGGCGTGGTAAAATCAGGGATAACAGTGATATTATTGTTGCCTTCGGAAGTGCATTGGTTGGTTCATTGACATTTGCGTTCACTGATAGCCACTGGTTCAATGCTGTAGAAGCAGAGGTCTATGCCATGAGCACATTTTTCACTGCAATAGTTGTTTGGTTAATATTACTATGGTCTGAACGTGCCGATGATCCTGGTAGCGAGCGCTATATATTAATTATTGCTTACATGTTTGGATTAGCTACTGGCGTGCACATTTTAAACTTGTTAACGCTTCCATTTATAGCCCTCATTGTGTATTTCAGAAAAATGAAATTTGAATGGAAAACTTTCTTCATTACCATGGCAATAACTGCTGCGGTATTTTTGGTCATTCATAATGGTATTATTAAAGGACTGCCAAAATTGAGTCTGGTACTTGGCCTGGGCGGTGTAGCTGCCATCATTGTTATTACATTTGCAGTAACTATTTGGGCAATAAATAATAAGCGACGCCTTTTATCATTGATGTTCAGCTCATTGATTCTCATCCTGGTTGGTTATTCAAGTTATGTGACTATATTTATTCGTTCTGGTCAAGATCCTAGGATCGATGAGAATGACCCGGAAACAATTACTCGTGCCATCTCTTACTTGGAGCGGGAGCAATATGGTGCTGTAGGTCAACTACCCAGAAAGTATATCAAAAACAAAGTCGGCACTCCAACGCACAAAGCGGAAATTGTTGGGAATCCAGAAAATGTGAAACGTGATCAAAAAGGCCGAATTATTGCTAGGGAATTTTCAAGTCGACAAAATCGTAAATATATGTTTCATAACTTCGGAACTCAGTGGGAATTTTTCTGGGGCTATCAAGTGAAAAAAATGTATTGGCGGTATTTTCTTTGGCAATTTGCTGGACGTGGCCCTACTGGTGAGCCTGGAGTAACTGCTTTTGGGGCTAATTCACCGGCACATCCTTCTCCGCAAGATGGTGTCTACTGGTTTCATTACGGACTACCACTAGCATTTCTATTAGGCTTGCTTGGGATATTTTACCATTTCAATAAGGATGTTGAAGAGGCTTTTTCTGTTCTGACATTATTTTTGATGATTGGACTTGCAGTTATTCTCTATCTTAATCAGGATAATCCACAGCCTCGCGAAAGGGATTACTCCTATGTTGGCAGTTTTCTCGCATTTTCCATCTGGGTTGGTATTGGTACGGCAGCTATTAGCGATTGGGTATTAAAATTTGTTAAAGAAAAGCAGTTGGGCATTCGTCTGGCTAGTTTTCTGGTAATATTTCAATTACTTGCTGTACCTGGGTTAATGCTCAGGGCCAACTATCATGAGCATGATCGTTCAGGTAATCTGGTGGCATGGGATTATAGCTATAATTTATTACAGTCCTGTGAACCAAACGCTGTGCTTTTTACTAACGGTGATAATGATACATTTCCATTATGGTATTTACAAGAAGTTGAAGGCATTCGGACTGATGTAACTGTTGCCAACCTGAGTTTGTTAAATACACCGTGGTACATTCGCCAATTGCGTGAAATAAGAAATGCACAGGATATTGCGTTTTCCAGCAAAGAATTCTCTGCTGCTGCTCAGCCGGTTATTAAGCTTTCGGATAAACAAATCAGAAGTCTAACCCGTGGACTTACACCTTGGCAAAAGCGAGAAGTGACATTGCCGGTTAATTCGCAGGAAAAAATTACCTGGACTGTAAAACCTACTTATGCTGGTCAAGCATTGAAAATACAAGATATGATGATCATGCAAATTATCAATGATGCAAATTGGGCTTCTCCAATTTATTTTGCTGTCACAGTATCCCCGAGTAATCGACTTGGTCTTGAACCTTATCTGGAAATGGATGGTTTGTCCTACCGTCTGCGACCCTATAAGACAAAGGGTTTAAACCCAGAAAATATGTCCAAGCACTTGGTAACTGAATTCGGACAGGAAGAGTGGTCTAAACCGTTTAATCGTAAAGAATGGAATAAAGATGAAGGCCGTATTTGGTTTAAAACTTATGATCCAAGGTATCTCTTTCGTCATCTCGGCAATGAAGATGTTTATTATAACGAGCAGGTAATACGGCTTTTACAGAATTACAGGAGTGCCTATATGCAATTGGCGGTTCATTACTTCATGGACTTCCAAAAACTATCCAAGGAACAAAAGGTAGGAGATAATGGTTTTTCGTTAAAAACAAAAGTAATGACTGTTTTGGATGAGATGAATGAAAATATACCTGAAAATACAATTCGCATGGATTCAAAAGAATTATATTACCAAATGGGAAGATTGTACTATGGTGTTGGGCAAGCAGAAAAATTGCGAGAGGTACTAAATAATTTGTTATTGCGAGATGATATCACAATAAAAGATAGAGTGGGTTATGGACAATCTTATCTCGTTGAATTGGACGAACCTGCTGTTGCTAGGGATATTTTTGAAACATTATACAATTCATTTAATGAGGCAGAGTTGATTGTTCAAACTAGAGGCCTAGAGAAAGCTGGCCTATCATCAAAATCCTGGAAACAGTGGCAGAATAATTATTCAAATATTGTCAGTCACTTAGTTATTGCTTATCAAAGACTTGAAATGGAAGCAGAAGCGGAAACAGTTCTCACAGGTTGGTTGGATCGTAATCCAAACGACCGCCAGGCGAAAAAACTACTGAATGAAATAAAAGGTACCACGCCCTAGTCTTTGAAGGGCCTTTGCCCATGGACTCCCTAGTTTCCATTATTATTCCACACTGGAACGGGATTGATGTTCTTTCAGAATGTCTTGATTCTCTCAAGAAAACAGTCTACCCTAACTTTGAAATCATTGTTGTTGATAATGCTTCAACTGATGGTAGCGAAGATTGGATAAAGGATAATCACCCACAAATCAAACTGATCAAAAATGATCAAAATTACGGATATGCCGGTGGCTGTAATCGTGGTGTACCCCAAGCTGATGGTGATCTAGTAGTATTTTTGAACAATGATACAGTGCAAGATAAATACTGGCTTCGAAATTTGGTTTCATTTATTAATTCCCAGCCAGATTGTGCAGCTGTTCAGCCCAAAATATTAAATTATTATGAACGAAATCGATTTGACTATGCTGGTGGCTCTGGAGGGCACATGGATGTACTTTGTTATCCATTCGCACGTGGAAGAATATTCCTGGAACAGGAAATTGATTCTGGACAGTACGATGATGATCATCGTTGTTTTTGGGCTTCGGGTACGGCAATTATGGTCAGGAAAGATTGTTTCATGGAAGCTGGACAATTTGATGAAAACTTTTTTGCGCATATGGAGGAAATTGACCTTTGCTGGAAACTGCAGCTTATGGGGTATAAGGTATTTGTTCATCCAGAGGCGGTAGTTTATCATAAAAATGCTGTTTCCTTACCAATGACCTCACTGAAAAAATTCATGCTTAATCACCGCAATTCCCTTTTAATGCTATTAACCAACTATAAACTTCTGACTACGTTATATATTCTTCCTTTGCGGTATGCTCTTGAATGGGTAGCAATATTTTATGCATTATCTAAATTTGATTTTCGTCATGTGTTTGGTATAATCAAGGCGCATATCTGGATTTTATTGCATCTGCATATCATTTTTTCTAGACGGAGAAAGATAAAACAAAAACGTGTTTTATCTGACCGTGAAATGATGGATGCTTTTTACAAGGGTAGTATTGTTTTGGACTATTACATAGCCCGTAAAAAAACTTATGGCGATATATCTTTCAAACCTTCCGCATAAATATCCTTATTAGATGGATCAAGTTCAATAAGGTCTTCGATCATGGTGGTTTGCCTTAGTATTTGCAAAATCTGTGTTATTTCGGTTGCATGCGACCTCAGGAAGTACAAAGTATAGTGTTCGCGGGGTATACGGTCATAAACTTCATCAATCCCGGCTATCATTTCCTTGAATTGCTTAATCGATTCTTCTATTTCACCGTCTTCAAATAAATCTAATCCATAGTAATAAGCGAAACGCGCCTTACGCAAACCATAGTTCGTTGACATATCATCCGCAAGCTGTACACGTTTTGCCCAACCCTTGGAGAAATTACTTGCCGAACCACGTAGGGCGATTGATCGAGCGAGTTCATATTGTTTTGATCCTTCCTTTGGTTGATAGGTATCTATTTCTCCTGCAAGGATAATATTACCGTAAAATGATAGAAAACTAGGTAGTGGTTCGAACATTATCGGGTCATAATAAAGACTGCCACCAGTGTTGAAATAAAATTGTAAAGAATTATCAAAAAATCGTTGGTCAGTTTTTGTAGAAATTAGTACCTGCGCAAGGAAAGTCTTCTTGCCATTTTTTGTTGCAGTACCTTGGAAAATAACTTGAACATTTAATTCAATCCCCAGGTCATTCCAATCTTCATCCCATGTGGCATTAATAAAAAATCGTTTTATCTCATTATTTAGAGGTAAAAGAACTTGCCGGTCATCGTTTTTCAGCAGGCGATCATCCATGGTAACATTCACAGTTGCGAACTGAGCATTGAGGCAGGTAAACACAAGTGCTGGTAAAATAATATATCTATTTATTATCCAATTCCCCATAATGTTAGAAAATAGAACCAGGCCTAATGAGTGGCAAGTATATTTCAACATGGTAATATTGAAGCACTAGTTCATTTTAAATATTGAAATCGGTAATTTTTAAGATGACTAATATTCGAGAATTGATAACCGTTCATTCCGAAGCAGAAAAGGTACTTAAGCTGGCCGGACAAGTTGGATCTGAGCTTGAGAAACAGGTTTATGTTGTTGGTGGTTTCGTACGTGATATCTTCATGCAAAATATCTCAAAGGAAATTGATTTAATGGTGGTTGGGGACGGCATCAAATTTGCGGAAGCTTTGGCGAAGCAGTTAGCAGTGAAAAAAATTATACCTTTTAAAGAATTCTCAACTGCTAAAATTCCTTATGAGAAAATTAGAATTGATGTGGCTGCAGCGCGTATAGAGTCCTATGATGATAAATCTCGAAAACCAACTACGGTGATCTATACTGATTTAAAGGGAGATCTGGTTCGTCGCGATTTTACAATTAATGCTATGGCTGTGGATATTTTACCTGAATCATTTGGAGAATTACACGATCCATACAGTGGTATTTTAGATTTACAAGCTAAGCAAATAACCACTCCGCTGGACCCAGATGAAACCTTTTGTGAAGACCCGCTCCGTATGCTGCGTGCAGCTTATTTTGCGTCACAATTTGGTTTCGAAGTAGATAAAAAGTGCTGTGATTCAATTATTCGCCAGAAGAATCGTATTTTGATTGTATCACAAGAGCGGATCACGGCAGAGTTGTTGAAAATTTTAGCATCTCCGAAACCTTCAATAGGCTTGTTTATCTTACAAGAAACTGGCTTGATGAAACTGATATTTCCAGAAATAGATGCAATGTACGGTATCGATCAAACGCCCGAATGGCATCATAAAGATATTTTTTTCCATACAATGCAAGTGGTGGACAATGCCGCAAAACTTACAGAGAAAATGGAAATTCGTTTCGCAGCGCTGGTACATGATATTGCAAAACCAACTACAAGACGCATTGATCAGAAAAAGGGATATACATTCCATGGGCACGATGCTATCGGGGAAAAGATTCTGGATAAGGTTGCCCAGCGCATGAAGCTATCGAATAACCTAGGGGCTTACTTAAAAAAAATGACATTATTGCATTTGCGCCCTATCGCGCTGGCAAAAAAAGGTGTAACAGATTCAGCAATACGGCGATTAATGGTCGCAGCAGGTGATGATATTGATGATTTGATGAAACTTTGTAGAGCAGATATCACAACAAAAATCCAAAAAAAGGTGAAAAAGTATATGCATAATTTTGAGCGTGTAGATGAATTGATGCAAAATGTGCAGGAAAGGGATGCATTTAGGGCATTTCAATCACCAGTGAGTGGCCATGAAATCATGGAAATATGTGCTATCCGAGGAGGGAAAACAGTTGGCCGAATCAAAAAAGCCATCGAAGAAGCTATCTTGGATGGCAAGATCGATAATGATCATGAAAAAGCACTCGGTTATTTATATCAAATAAAAGACGATTATATTTCGTAATTTATTTTATCACCCGAGGAAAGGGCCCCATGCAATTCTTAGCATCATTTATAAATACTTTTACGGATCCTGTATCTGTTTTTAATGAGTTGAAGGGAAAAAACAACTGGCAAACCTGTACTATGCCCTTGGTGGTGCTAATGGTAGTGGGAGCAATAAGCTTAGTAGTACTTAAAGACCTTTATTATGATGTACAGTTAGAACAATCAATAGAGTGGATTGAGAATAGTTCACAAATACCTGATGAACAAAAAGAAGAAGCGCTGGAAAATGTATATGAATCTTTTGAAAACCCTGGTACAGTATCTGTAGCAATAATGTGGTTGTCCAATATTTTAGCTGGTCCCCTGAGAGTTATTTTCTTCACATTAATTGTGTTATTTATCGTCAAATTCTTTTTTGGTGAATCAGCCAAGTACTCTGAGCTGTTACCGTATATTTCCTATGCCTACCTGGTAACTGTGCTGGAGACAATAGTAAAAACACCGTTAATGTTATCTAAATGGTCCATTGAGGTTTATACTGGGCTGGGCTTATTGGGGATCGGAGAAAAGGGTACATTCATTTACAATTTATTGGCGGGTATAGATCTTTTCAGTATCTGGCGCATTGTACTAATTGGTATTGCCCTGGGAGTTTTCTTTAATAAAAATGCTAAACCATTCATTATAGGTATATCAATTTATTGGTTATTTCAATTGAGCCTTTTTGCCGGGATCGGTGCCCTTTTCTCTTAAAGTAAATGAATCAAAGATTACTAATCTCATTATTTCTATTGGTTACGTCTGCCAAGTCAGAGGCTCTGGCTCTTGCCGACTGTATTCAAATTGCCCTTTCAAATAAGGAGACACTCAAAGCATCAGCGTTGGACTTACAACGTGCACAGCAGACTGTGAAGGGGTCTTATAGCAACATTTTGCCTTCATTGATGTTTTCAGGCAGTTCAAGTGAATCCAGTTTTCCCTCTCAAGAGGGTGGATATAATCAAGCGACAGGCGAAATCACATTTGGCGATATCAGTAACCTTACCAGTACATCTACCGGAATATCCTTATCACAAAATATCTATGATGGGGGTATTTGGTGGAACACAATTGCTCAGTCTAAAAATAGCTATAAAATAGCCGAACAATTTGATAGACAGGTTAAAATAAACATCATTAGAGGAGTTCATCAAACTTACTTTAATTATTTAAAAACTATGCAGCTTTTGGATGTAGCTCAATCTAACTTAAAAAGCTCGCAGCAGCAGTTGGCTCTAACAAAGAAAAGATTTGAATTGGGGTCGGCACGTAAAACCGATCTGCTTAAAGCTGAAGTACGTTTTGGTCAGGCACGTGTAGATGTGGTGAATAATAATTCTGCTTTAGAGAATTCATACCTAATTCTTAAAAACGCTATGGGGATTATTGGTAGTGACCAGGATTTTACTGTGAATGATGTTGCCGCCGCACTAGTTCCGGTACCGGATTTTGAAACTGGATTTGAAACAATACAAAAGTTAAATCCCAGCGTTTTGGCAAAGCAGCGCCAAATCACAAATGCGGAGTTCAACGAGAAAATCACAAAAGGTGCTCGCATGCCAAATATTAGTGCTAGTGCAAATTATTCTGGTAATGCCGAAGACTTTGAAACTCTATCTGGCGAATGGGATGAAAACTGGCGAAGGAATATCAGTTTATCCATATCGATTCCAATTTATACAGGGAATACACTTTCAACCAGGATCCAACAGGCCAGATTGAATGTGCAAAAGCAGGAATCGGAATATTTGACCCAACTTCAAGATCTGTCGGTGCAACTACATGGGATTTTAGACAGACTTAATAATTATCAGGAAGTCATCCCAATTAATGAAACGGTGTTGAGTTCCGCCGAGGAGGATTTAAAATTGGCCCAGAAGCGCTATTCACTTGGATCCACGACAATCCTGGAAGTTTTAGATGCGCAGGTATCTGTGGTCAGCGCCCGTTCATCTTTGATTCGAATGAAATACGATGCTTTTATTGAACAGGCCAACCTGAAGGGCTTATTGGGAACACTAGATTCGGAATTAGAATAATAATGGGAGCACATTGTGGCTAAGAAAAAATTAACTAAAAAGAAAAAATGGATAATTTTCGGTGGGGTAGGCACACTTTTGGTGTTGTTAATCGTGGCCAATATACTGCGGGACAATACTAGCGCAATTAAGGTTGAGACGGAGAATGTAACTCGCCAAAGCGTAATCCACAAAGTGAATGCGAGTGGAAGAATCCAACCAGAAGTGGAAGTCAAGATCAGTGCAACCTCATCGGCATGGATTGATTCCATCACCGTGAATGAAGGTGACGATGTCAAGAAAGGTCAGCATTTAATATCTCTGGATAGAAAACAGTTGCTGGCCAATTATAACGCTGCCACTTCTTCGGTGCGCTCCGCAGAAGCGCGCTTGAGACAGGAGAGGGCAAACCGGAAACGCATCGAAACCATGTATGACCAAAATATGGCCTCAGACCAGGAACTGGAAGCAGCGTTGGCTTCGTATGAAATTGCTAATAGTCAGTTGGAACAGGCCAAAGCCAATCTGGAATCCCGCAAGGATAATCTTGATAAGGCAAGGATTGTTGCTCCTCAGGCTGGAACTGTGACCTCCATTAATAAGGAAGTTGGTGATTTGGCTGTCGGGGGTATGTTCCAGGCTGATGTGCTGATGACAGTTTCAGACCTGAGTAAAATGGAAGTAATTGTGGATGTGAATGAAAATGATGTGATTTCTGTTGCTTTAGGTGATACAACGGAAATTGAAATTGATGCATTCCAAGACACAGTATTTTATGGAATTGTAACTGAAATCGCACACAAGGCACAGTCCACAGCTATGGGTTCCCAAGAGCAGGTCACAAATTTTGAGGTAAAAATCACGATGATTAATGTACCAGCGGGGATACGTCCTGGAATGAGTGCGACAGCAAATATTATTACCGATAAGAAGGAAAATGTACTTGCGATCCCTATTCAAAGTCTTACCGTTCGTCCAGAAGGATCGGAAAATATGTCCTTTGGCAAGAGCGGCAGGCCCGGCGGCGATCGGGAAGGGGATGCAAAACCGAAAGCAAAAAAAATGGAGGAACTGGTTTTTGTTTTAGCCGATCAACCAGGTGGTGTTTTGAGGAATGGAATAATGTCTGAGATTGATGACAAATTCCAGAAAAAGAAGAAAGCTAAGAAAGGAAGTAAATACGTGCACATCCGTCCCGTAGAAGTTGGTATTTCATCAGAAACGCACTACGAAGTTTTAAGTGGATTGGAAAAAGGGGAAGAAATTGTCACCGGTAGCTATCGTGCTATTAGTAAAGATTTGGCTCACAATAAAGAAGTCACCACCAGGGACGATAAATCTGGCGGTGGTAAGAATAGCATGAAAATCAGCAAGGGAAGCAAAGAAGACTAATCATGGCTGACTTAATTTCTTTAAAAGGGATTAAACGCCATTACGATGTGGGTAGCGAAGTTGTACGTGCCCTGGATGGGGTGGATCTCATTATCAAACAGAATGAATACATTTCCATCATGGGACCTTCCGGCTCTGGGAAATCAACGCTAATGAATATGATTGGATGTCTGGATACGCCAACCGAGGGCACCTATGAATTCGAAGGTGAATTGGTCCACGAAATGGATGACAACCAACTGGCATCCATTCGTAATCGAAAGATCGGGTTTGTATTCCAAACCTTTAACCTACTGCCTAAAGCAACAGCACTTCGGAATGTTGAAGTGCCTCTCATTTATGCAAATGTTCGCAAGTCAGATCGGGTGGAAAAAGCAAGAGAAGCACTCATTGCCGTTGGTTTGGAAGAACGGATGCATCATAAACCAAATGAACTGTCTGGCGGACAGCGCCAGAAAGTTGCTATTGCCAGGGCTTTGGTGAATGCCCCTTCGATCATTCTGGCGGACGAACCTACCGGAAATTTGGATTCTAAAAGCGGTGTAGAAATCATGAAAATATTAGACAGACTTCAAAATAAGGGGAATACGATTATTCTGGTGACACACGAAGAATACATTGCTGAGCACGCCAACCGGACGATTAATCTTTTTGATGGTAAAATAAAAGATGATCTCAAAACGGTAAGAGTTAGAAAAGCAAGAATTGCTGAGGAACACATTAAAACAGCACCTAGAGTATTATTAGAAAAACCAACTGATGTCTCAAACTCAGGTAGGAAAGTTGTATTTGAACCCCCCGTTGAAGTACCAGATCCAGAAATAGGTCCTGGCCCTGTAGAAACATCAATAGAAATAAGAGAATGGTCTAAAATGAAAAAAACCTTTTATGATATAAATGAACAATCTATTAGAGAAAGCTGGATTGAATATGATCCAAAATTATCGGGAAAAGAATTAGAAACGCAAGTGCAGACCGAACTAAAGGCTAATACATCAATCGTATCTATTTTAGAGGACAATCCAGTACAATATTTAAAAGAGGAAGTTAAAAGGTATGAAGACTGGATAAGAACTGCTACTATAGATGATATAGAAGATGGAATGGTAAAAGATTGGACTGGATATTTAAAGGATGTTAATGATTTATTAAATACATTAAAAAGAATAAAAGCTTCTGCATGATTGCACTTTTCTGGGAAAACCTGCGCATATCACTGGGCTCTATATTTGCCAATAAATCCCGGTCAATTCTCACTGCCCTGGGTATTGTAATTGGTGTTTTATCCGTAACACTGATGGGTACCCTTATTTCGGGGCTGGACCATACTTTTGAAAAGAGTATGGCATTTCTTGGGCGAGACGTTTTGATTCTCAGTCGCATGGATTGGTTCAGTGGTGATGTGGACTGGTGGGAGATGCGGAATCGACCCCGAATGAAAGAAGTATACGGGGAACAACTTCGGCGAAAATCACAATTTGTAGAGGCGGTGGCGCCGGTGTCAGAAAGAGGCGGCAGCATTGTCAGAGGAGATAAGCGGATTGACACTCGATTTTTTGGAACAACACCGGAATACATGGCCACCAATGATGCTGCAGATGTGGAATCAGGACGGTATTTTACTGAAGGTGAACAGCGGTCTGGCACGCGTGTGCTAGTGATTGGTGGTGATGTGACCGATGCACTGTTCCCTGATGAAGACCCCATTGATAAGTATGTAAAAATAGGGCAATATAAATTTCGGGTAATTGGTGTTTTAAAAAAGCAGGGGAAATTTATGGGTTTGTTCAGCCTAGATAACCAGGCTGCGATGCCTTTGGGAACCTATTTTAGACTTTTTTCCCGACGGGGATGGATGAGTATAAGGGTCAAACTAAATACAGAGAATTTTGATATAGCAAAGGATGAAATTCGGGGGCATATGCGGCGTATCCGCGGACTGAAGCCCACTGAAAAAGATGATTTTGGCATCAATCAATCGGCCACCATGGAGGCTCAGTATAAGTCCATTAAACTCGCGATTGGTGGTACGGGTATATTTATTACCGCCCTGTCACTTATTGTGGGCGGGATTGGTATCATGAATATTATGTTTGTATCCGTTAAAGAGCGCACACGAGAGATCGGTGTCCGCAAAGCGATGGGTGCTACTCAATCCATGATTTTGGGGCAGTTCCTAATGGAAGCAATCATGATTTGTTTCATTGGCGGATTAGTGGGGATGGGGCTCGCTACAGGATTAAGTATGGTGATTAACCAGTTTTTTCCTTCTGATATGCCGATTGGATTAGCCATTGGTGCAATCGTACTCAGTATTTTTGTCGGTATAGTTTCGGGGCTGGTTCCCTCCTACCAGGCTGCACGACTTGATCCCATCGATGCTTTACGCTATGAATGATGGCTAAAAAATCCCATTTAAAAAATACCATCAAAGAAAGTTTTCGAATGGCGATCGAGGCCATTCGTCAAAACAAACTCAGGTCAATCTTAACCCTGCTTGGAATTAGTATCGGGGTGTTTTCGGTCATTGGCGTTATGACGGCCATTCGCACTTTGGAATCATCCGTGAATTCCCAGCTGGATATTTTTGGCACCAATACATTCATGGTCCAGAAATATCCCGCAATTCGAATACACGGCCCAGACAACAAGTATCGGAAACGAAAAAATATAGATTTTTTCCAATATGAAGAATTAAAACGCCGTGCCAAATTACCTCTACGGGTAAGCGTTGCCGATCAAACAGGAGAGAGAAATATTCGCTACAAAGATAATGTGCTTAAAAAAACTGCAGAAGTTGTTGGTGTGGACGAATGGGGACTCCGCACGTATAAAACCTATTTAGCAGACGGTCGGAATTTCATGGAAGATGATATCCGTTTTTCTAGAAATATTACCATTTTAGGCCCCGACGTGGTGGATATTCTATTCCCTTTTGAAGATCCCATTGGGAAAGTGATTCAAATCAAGGGATTGGACTATACCGTAATCGGCGTAACCGAAAGAAAAGGACAAGCCTTTGGTCAAAGTCAGGATTATTTTGCCCTGATTCCCATTTCACTTTATCTGCAAAGGTACTCAAGCCGCTGGACATCTTTAGGCATCAACGTGGAAGCTGAATCACCTGAAATATTTGAGAAAACCATTGATGAAGTCATCGGCCTTATGCGTGTGATTCGCAAGGTACCGCCTGAAAAAGAAAATGATTTTGAAATATTATCCAATGAGGAACTGTTAGAAACCTTCGCCGGACTCACCGGGGGGATCAAAATTTTTGCCAGTGCTGTTAGTGTAATTGCACTTTTGGTGGCAGGGATTGGTATTATGAACATTATGCTTGTCTCAGTCACAGAACGAATAAAGGAAATCGGAATCCGTAAAGCCATTGGTGCGACAAAAGGTGATATTCTGACCCAATTTTTAACAGAGGCAGTATTTCTCAGTCAATTTGGTGGTATCGTCGGTGTCATCTTGGGAATTTTGGGTGGCAACATTGTTGCCGTCTTGCTGAACGTACCTGCTGTCATACCTATGGATTGGGCTTTTTATGGTTTAGTAGTATGCTCAGTAATTGGCATTGGATTTGGTATCTATCCTGCCTGGCGTGCTGCTAATCTTGATCCCGTTGAATCTTTGCGATATGAATAAGTCCCATTTTTCGTTCTTTATTGATCAATGGATTTAATAAATTTTCCTCCTTGATTTCGGTAAAATTAAAATGACTAAATTGTACATTATCTATCTGTTGATGACAGGAGAGACGTTCTGACCATCGTCGTTGGCGTTATTCCAGCGCGCTTACACTCGAAACGTTTCCCCAATAAGATACTCACCCTCATTAATGATAAGCCTATGGTAATGCATGTCTATGATCGTGCCAAAGAAGCAGATAAACTGGACGATGTAATCATTGCCATAGACAGCAATGAAACTGAGGAAGCGCTAAAATCTTATAAACCAAACATTCAGATGACCGACTCAGAACACCTTTCTGGTACTGACCGTGTAGCTGAAGTTATAAAAGACATAGATGCTGATGTTATATTAAACATCCAAGGTGATGAACCAATGCTTGATCCAGTAATCGTAAATCAATTGATCGATGCATTCGAAGATGCACTTGTAGAAATGGCAACTATAGCCAGTACGGTAATAGATAATATTGATTATGTAAATCCAAATTCAGTAAAAGTGATGATTGATGAAAATGGTTTTGCTTCAGCCTTTCGAAGGCAGACTAAAGACATTGAAATAGGTGGGTATTACCATCATGTGGGTATGTATGGTTACCGTAAGGAAACACTATTGCAATTCACAAAGCTCGATCAAACGGAAAATGAAGCCAAATTTAATCTGGAGCAATTACGAGCCCTGGACAATGGAATTCCAATAAAAGTAGTGTTAACTGACTATCCCTATCGAGGAATCGATACTGAGGAAGATCTCAATCAATTTGAGTCTAATCAATGAGCCCGAAAAGACCAGTAAAATATATTTTCGTAGTAGGCGGCGTTATATCCGGTCTTGGCAAGGGTATTACTGCTTCTTCTATTGGCTATTTATTAAAAAGTGCAGGGCTTAGAGTTACTATACTGAAACTGGATCCATACCTCAATGTGGATCCGGGAACAATGAATCCGTACCAGCATGGGGAAGTATTTGTGCTGGATGATGGCTCCGAGACTGACCTTGACTTAGGGCATTATGAACGTTTCATTGATGTTGACATGAGTAAGCACAACAACGCCACAACGGGCCAGGTGTATAGCACAGTTTTGAATCGAGAACGTAAGGGTGATTATTTAGGAGCTACCATTCAGGTAATTCCGCACATTACAGATGAAATAAAAAGGCGTATTCATCTAGTAAATGATCCAAAAAAATATGATGTAGTTATTTGTGAAGTAGGCGGCACTGTAGGTGACATTGAAAGTTTACCATTTATGGAAGCGATTCGCCAGATGTCGGTTGAAGTAGGGTATCGCAATCATTTGATTGTACATGTGACGCTAGTACCATATATACAAGCCAGCGAAGAATTAAAAACCAAGCCTACCCAGCACTCCGTAATGAAATTACGCGAAATTGGCCTGAGTCCTGACATAATACTCTGTCGTTCTAATTATCCTTTAACAAAACAAGTAAAAGAAAAAATTGCGCTTTTCTGTAATGTATCAACGAATCATGTAATTGAGGGTAAGGAAGTCAAGAGCATTTATGAAGTTCCGCTTGTTTTTGATAAGCAAAAACTGGGTCAAATAATTATGAATCGTCTGGAACTGACCGGGCAACCGCAGGTATCTAAATTGCATGATTTTATTACACGATTTAAAAAACCAACATACAAAGTAAATATTGCTATGTGCGGAAAATACACAGAATTACCCGATGCTTATAAAAGTGTGCTAGAAGCTTTTATCCATGCTGGAGTAGAGAATGATGCACATGTGAATGTTCATTGGATTGCCACAGAAAATATCAAAACAGATACAGGTGCAGAAAAAGAATTTGCTAATGTTGATGGACTGTTACTATTGCCAGGCTTTGGATCCCGTGGTACAGGGGGAAAAATCTTGTCCTGTAAATATGCGCGCGAAAATAATGTACCATTTTTGGGTATTTGTCTAGGGCTTCAATGTGCTGTGATTGACTTCGCTAAAAATGTTTGCGGCCTAACAGATGCTAACAGTACCGAGTTTGATAAAAAAACCCCATACCCGGTAATTGATTTAATGGAATCCCAGCGGGCAATAAAACGGAAAGGCGGCACGATGCGCCTGGGAGCATATTCTTGTGATATAAAACCGAAGACAGGAGCAGCAAGAGAATACAGGAAAAAACATATTTCAGAAAGACATCGTCATCGTTGGGAAGTCAATAATCGTTATCGCAGTCGACTCGAGAAACACGGTCTGGTTGTTTCTGGAGTTAATACGGAACTAAATTTGGTTGAAATTATTGAATATCCTGACCATCCGTGGTTTATAGCCAGTCAATTTCATCCCGAAATGAAAAGTAGACTGAATAGTGCACATCCACTGTTCAGGGGCTTCATTGGTGCCGCTGTCAAGTATAATAAATTAAAAGGTTAAAAGTGATGGTTGATATCTATTCGAGTTCGAATTTCGAAACGGAATTCGAGCCTGAGGTTATTGAACGGGGTAAAAAAGTTAAACTTGTAATCGCGGATGTGGATGGTGTTCTTACTGATGGTTCGATCTATAAAGCAAAAGATCCTGCTACTTCTAGGGATATAGAATTCAAACAGTTTTCTATTGTTGATGGGGCTGGAATTGCTTTAGCGCGTTTACTGGATCTTCGTGTGGCTATAATTTCTGGACGTCCCTCTTCAGCTACAGACGCACGTGCAAAGGAATTAAAAATAGAAGATGTTTATACCGGATTACTAAACAAAATGACGCCTTATGAAGATTTAAAATTAAAATATTCTTTACATGATGAAGACATTGCCTTTATTGGTGATGATATAATTGATCTAAATTTAATGGAAAATGTAGGGGCTCCTATTGCAGTAGCAAATGCATATCATTTAGTCAAGGATATTGCAATTTATACAACGAGCTTACCTGGTGGTCAGGGAGCTTTCCGAGAAGCAATTGATTGGATAGCAATGTGTCAAGGACGATATGAAAAAGGTATTCAATTAATGAAAGAATCTTTATTAACCAAATAATCGCATGAGATTTTTCCCCTTAATAGCAATACTTCTTATTAATTGCAGTACACTTGAAAGGGCAGAATATGGTAATACCAGAAGCGGGTATCCTGATCAGGAAAGTTGGGGGGTTAAGATCACTCTGACTGATGAAGGTGTAATGCGGGCACTGGTCAAATCAGGGCATCTGGAAAAATTCAATGACCGTCAATATATTTTATTGGATAAGGATGTCGATGTGGATTTTTTTGACGATCTTGAACAGCATACAACCAATTTAAAATCACAAATAGCAGAAGTCGACGAGCGGACTAATTTCATGACCGCTATTGGCAATGTTATTGTGGTCTCGGATAGTGGTGTGACCTTATATACAGATACACTGATGTGGAATTCAGAAGAAGAACTTATTTATACAGATGACCCTATTATGCTCACTACAGAAAAAAACGACACACTTTTTGGTATTGGTTTTGAATCCGATGTAAGCATGAACCACTGGAAGATACTGCAACCATCTGGTGTTATGGAGCGGGCAAAGGATGAGTAACAATCACCAGGCGTTGCGAGCAACAGGCCTTCACAAACAATATGGTAATCGATGGGTTGTATCTGATGTCGATATTGAAGTAAATAAAGGTGAAATTATTGGATTGCTTGGTCCAAACGGCGCAGGTAAAACAACTACATTTTTTATGATTACAGGGATGATTAAACCGACCAAGGGTCAAATTTTTCTGGATGATGAGGAAATTACTGGTAAAGCGATGTATATGCGCGCACGCAGTGGTATCGGTTATCTGGCACAAGAACCGTCAATTTTTGGGAAATTAACCGTTGAGAATAATCTTAGACTGGTTCTTGAAATGACAACACTTTCGAAGGAAGACCAGAATGATAAAATTGAAAAGTTACTTGAGGATATGTCCATTCAACATATAAGAAAAAATAAAGGGCATGATCTTTCTGGCGGGGAACGTCGGCGCGTTGAGATATGCCGGGCCTTAGCGATGGATCCAGATTTCATTCTACTGGACGAACCTTTTGCGGGTATTGATCCAATCGCTGTTGAAGATATCCAAGCCATTGTCAAATCATTAAAGGAAAAAGATATTGGTATTCTTATTACCGATCATAATGTAAGGGAAACATTATCAATAACTGATCGGTCATATCTTTTGTTTAATGGTATAATACTGAAATCAGGAACATCAGAGTTTTTAGCAAACGACGAAGAGACCCGACGACTTTACCTAGGCAAAAGGTTTCGATTAGATTGATTAACATGCTTAAACAGGAACTACAACAAAAACAGGCTCTGTCACCCCAACAGGTCATCGAAGCCACCTTACTGCAATTAAATAATTCGAATCTGGAAAAAATCATTTTGGAGGAATTGGAAAAAAATCCAATCCTTGAACCTGCAGAACCTGTGGAAGAAGTACAGAATTCGACGGATTCAGAAGATGTTAATAATGAAGATTGGGATGATGACTATGAACCAGCCAATATTTATGAACCAAAAAGAGATAAGCAATATCTTCCAATACCGGATCAAATAAATTTTCTGGAAAAATTGATTGGCCAGCTCAATGATATTGATCTAGAAGACTGGGAACGATCAATTGCGGAAGAGATTGTATATAATCTTGATGAACACGGTTATTTATCCGTTGATCTGTTTCTTATTGCTGATCGTTTTGGTAAAGTTGAATCAGAAATAGAGCACATATTATCTGTTGTACAGCATTTGGATCCACCAGGCCTGGGATCACGAAATCTACAGGAATGTTTAATGATTCAATTGGACGATGACAAGGATTCTATTACGTATAAAATCATCAGAGATTATTTTGATGATTTTGTGAATAAACGGTACAATCGTATCTGTGAAAAAGGGCGAATTTCAAATACAGATCTTTCTGCTGTAATTGATGTTGTATCAAAACTAAATCCCAAACCTGGGGAGGGATCACAGATCAATAAAGATGAAACTATAATTCCGGATTTGATAGTAGATAAACGCAGTAATCAGTGGGAAATTATCGTAAATGACAACTGGATTCCATCTTTGCAGATTAGTAAAATATATCATAAAATGGTTGATGACCCGAATTCTCAGACTTCAAAAACACAAAAATTCCTTAAATATAATTTTAATTCGGCTAAATGGTTCATTCAGGCAATCGAACAAAGGAGAGATACTCTGGTAAATGTGATGAATGAGATTATAAATCGCCAATCTGAGTTTTTTAAAGGGAATATTGAAGAACTGCGGCCAATGAAATTGCAGGACATCGCAGAATCAATTGATATGGATATATCCACTATTAGTCGTGCCACCAGAGGTAAATATGTGGAGACGCCATATGGAATCTATGAATTAAAACATTATTTTACCGAAAGTATTACACTAAATGATGGTAAAGAAATAAGTACATATCAGGTTAAATTAGCACTAAGACAACTCATTAAAGATGAGGATAAGCATAATCCGTTCAGTGATGAAGAATTGAAAGATAAGCTAATAAAGTGTGGCTACCCAGTCGCTCGACGAACCGTAGCAAAGTACAGGAAGCAATTGAAGCTACCTGTAGCACGACTGCGAAAAGAACTTTAATTCGAAGGAGAAATTATGGCAGCTAAAAGAATTATATTTGGGGATAGTGAAATAAGGGTCCCAGAAAAATTACTTACACTGGGAATTTTTCCTATATTTGGGATCGCCTTAATATTTTGGCTATTCACTGGTGTATATACAGTTGGCCCTGATGAAGTTGGTGTGGTCCAGCGGTTTGGCAAATACATCCGTGTGGTACAGTCAGGATTAAACTATCATATGCCTTTTCCAATAGAAACGGTTAAAACACCAAAAGTAACGGAGGTGAAAAGGATCGAAATCGGGTTCAGAACGATTGGAAAAAATCAATATAGAACTGTTGAACGGGAAAGTCTAATGCTTACGGGTGATGAGAATATTGTTGATGCTGAACTGATTGTACAGTATAAGATCAAAGAACCAATAAATTATTTATTTAATTTTATTGGTCCAGAATTGACCATGCGCGAAGCATCAGAAGCATCCTTAAGAACAGTTGTAGGACGACATAATATTGATGAAGCACTTACATCAGGGAAATTGATGATACAGGAGGAAACAAAAGAACTATTGCAGTCAATATTGGATAAATATGAGACTGGAGTACAGGTGGTTGCGGTACAGCTACAGGATGTGAGCCCTCCCAAGCAGGTAATTGATTCATTTAAGGATGTAGCCTCTGCAAAAGAGGATAAAAATAGGATGATTAATGAAGCTGAGGGCTACAGGAATAATGTAATCCCAAAAGCTCGGGGAGAAGCACAATCCATGATCCTCGAAGCAGAAGGTTTTCGTGAATCAAGAATTAGCCGGGCAGAAGGCGACGTTGCAAAGTTTAAAGCAATTTTAAAGGAATACAGCAAGGCAAAAGATGTTACCCGTAAGCGCTTGTATCTGGAAGCGATGGAGGAAATACTTCCTGGTCTTGAAAAATATATTGTACCCAGTGGTGAGGATGGAAATTTATTGAACCTTCTTAACCTAGGTGGCACGAAAGGAGCGAAATAATGAAGAGAGTAATTATGGTATTTTTTATTTTGATCGCAATACTTGGCTTTACTACAGTATTTACCGTAGATGAAACCAGGCAAGTGGTGATATTGCAATTTGGTGAACCTGTAAGAATAATTAAAACGCCCGGGTTGCATTTTAAACTTCCGGCGCCGCTGCAGGTTGCGCAGCATTTTGATAATCGCTTATTGGAATATGATGTTTCTCCTGAGGAAATATTGAGTAAAGATAAAAAATCACTTATAGTTGATAATTATGTCCGCTGGCGTATTATAGACCCACTGTTATTTTTGCAAACCGTGCAAACAGAACCCATTGCAAAAACACGAATTGATGATATTGTTTATTCCGAACTGCGCAGGGAATTGGGTCTTCATAATATGTCTGAAATTATTACTGAGAACCGAGAATTAATTATGGAGACGGTGACAAAACAAAGTGCTGCTGCCACGAAACCTTATGGTATCGAGGTTGTAGATGTACGGTTGAAACGGGTGGACCTGCCCCAGAATAATGAACAATCAATTTATCGCAGAATGCAGGCTGAAAGGATACGACAGGCAAATAAGTTCCGCTCAGAGGGAGAAGAAGAATCGCAAAAGATCAAAGCTTTAACAGATAAAGATAAGACTATTATTCTAGCTAATGCATATAAAGAAGCTGAAGAGGTCAAGGGTGAGGGTGAAGCAAAAGCCGTAGACATTTATGCGCGCGCATTTTCAAAGGATCCTGATTTCTATGAATTTTACCGTACGTTAGAAACATATAAAATAATTCTAGACAAAAAGACCACCTTGGTTCTTCCAACAAATTCAAAATTATTTGATATCCTAAATCAATAAATAATGGATTAATTTTGGGTGGCTGATCATTTTTTACATATTAGCGATTATTCTACCGATGCTTTATGGGATATATTGAAATTAGCCAAAAAGCTGAAGCAGAAATTTCGTAACCGAGAAGAATATAAAATATTTAATAATAAATCATTGGTAATGATCTTTGCTAAGCCCTCTGCGCGAACAAGAGTTTCATTTGAAACAGGGTTCGAATGGATGGGAGGACATGCATTGTTTCTTGGACCAAATGATATTGGAATTGGCAAACGGGAAGCGATTAAAGATATTTCCAGATTATTGAGCCGCTATAATGATTTAATAATGGCGCGCCTATTCGATCACAGTCACATTATTGAACTTGCTGAAAACTCAACAATTCCAGTAATAAATGGCCTCACGGATTATAATCATCCCTGCCAGGTCATGAGCGATATATTTACTATATGGGAAGCGCGTGGATCCTTGGAGGATTTAAAGGTTGCTTATGTTGGTGATGGGAATAATATTGTTCATTCTTGGCTGCATTTAGCTCAAAAATTTCCAATGGAATTTGTATGTGCTTGCCCAGAGAATTATGAACCTAATAGTGATACTGTAAATGGATCATCTGGCGCAGGTGTTTCGGGAGTTTCCGTTAGTCATGATCCTACGAATTCTGTGAAGAATACTGACGTAGTATATACAGATGTTTGGGCATCTATGGGCCAAAAAGATGAAGCGGAAATGAGAGAAAAGATATTTCAGCCTTTCCAGGTGAATGGAGATCTAATGGCTGCGACTGGTAAAAATACGTTATTTATGCATTGCTTGCCTGCCGAACGGGGTAGGGAAGTAACAGATGAAGTTATAGAAGCTGATTATTCTATTGTATTTGAACAGGCAGAGAATCGCCTTCATGTACAGAATGCAATTATGGTCACCTTAGCCGGCTAATCCAATCCTTGATTTGTTGCGGCAAAGATTGTAGTTCCACCTGAACAATAAAGTCCTTTATTTCTTTTAAATAAGATTGTATATCAAATATCCAAAAGCCAGATGATGGCTCGCGGATTACAGCAATATATAATTTCCCCTCAAGACCTGGATTCGTTGGATCATTTGTAACTGTAATCTTTCTCACCAACACATTTTCACTTAGAGAAATTGACAATTCAAGAGCTCTCTTTAGATCATCCTTGTTCTTCGTTTGAACGCCGACTCGATCAAAGGCAAGAAAATCACTGCTGGTCATTGATAGATCTTTCACTTCCGTATCAATAGGATAATCTTCAAAAATAATTTTTAAATCATCAATGGTTAGCCAATTTCTATCTGCGATCATACCATTGGACCGTAGTCTATAGTCATATACGTTCTTTAAACCGCCGCAACAAACTATTTCTTCTTGTGTAAATCCTATTTCTTTTCCATTGATGAATTCGATTGGATTTAATGTGTCCAGCTTAACTGTTTCTAAATGTAAACGCATATTGACGACTATTGCTTCAATCAGTGTACTATCATTTATTTCATCGATTATATGGTCGACCGATGCCGCCATTGCATAGGAGTTCTTTGACAGCTGTAGAATGTGATCTCTATAATTAATAGTTTGAGGATATTCTTTAGAAAAAATCCAGTAAGCAAATGCACTCACAGCAAAAATAAATAGAATCCAAGATAGAGAAGAGCTATGTATGGTATGCTTTTCCGATTTAGGTTCATCTGCTGATTCTTCCACTTTTTCTTCTTGTTCAACCGGTTGGATCTGAGGGATAGTCATACCCTCTTCATATTGAGTAATACCCGGTTCGTCAAACAAGTTTATTAACGGTAATTTATCAATAGTGCCAATGAGGGCCATCAATACATTCAAATGCAGGACCGATAGATTTTCAAAGGACACTTCACCGCTGAGATTAACTTTATCAAATGGTTGTAGCATTCGGGATTCACTATATTGCCCTTCTCGTTCCCAGTATTTCTTCCTGCCGGTACTCAATTGATTTATATAAGCAATATCGTAACCAAGCCAATCAGTTTCACTATTGATATAAAGATTTAACCGTTTAAGTAAAGTTGTAACAGAACGTTTTCGACCACGAATTGATTGAATATGAGGAATGTTTTTAATAAACCGTATTTTTGCCCAACCTACTTCCTGTTTATAGCGATAGAATAATTCATAGGATAGACCCGACGATTTTACCAGTATAATATCACCCTTCTCTTGTGCATTTAAGAGCGCTTCCGAATTCGTACCCATCCAAGTAGGTTTAGCGCCTTGTTCTGCAATGGTGAGCTTCAGTGTTCCCACAACATTTGACGGAATTAGTGTCTTACGTACATAATTCTTATCCAGTTGATCGGACTTAACCCAATAACCAAGTGTAGTAAAATGAGAAGCTTTACCGCCCCACCTATTATCAGAAATCCACTCGAGATACTGCCGAGTCTCAGGTGCGATTAAGTCTTTATCTAGTGTGATGAATTCCTGGTGCACGATCCAATCAGGAATTGTTAGCAATACTTCTTTACCAACCATATCGATATGCATAGAGAGTTTGCTGAATTCCGTTCCAATCATAGAGGTAAACTCTTCTGTGCCTGGTTTATACTCGGAAAGGGGTGTCTTTAATGGAATTGATCCAACAAGATCCATTGTTTGAACACCGGCAATAGCATCCCATTGTGCATAATGAATATGGTTTTCGGATAGAATGAGACTTATCATGGCTCAATCAAACTAGGTGCTCTTAAACAGTTGAGAAAAATATGTATATTTTAAAGGGTTACAAAAAAATATAAGATTGCAAGGTGGAAGGGTAATTGTACCCTGCATAAAAATCAGCGTTTTGTTTTTGATCCGGAAGCCGATTTACGGGAAATTTGTTGAGATTTTTTCCCTGCAGAACTCGTCTTAGTTATGACTGAGCCCTTGTATTGCGCACCAGACTGAATGATAATTTGGTCAGCTTTAACATCTCCCACCATACGTCCAGTTTTTGTAATCGAAACAACACCTTTTGAATCAACATTGCCCACTAAAGTGCCACTCACAGTTACATTGGCGGCTTTTACATCAGCTTTGACTGTACCCGTTTTTTCAATTGTGAGATCTTGCGAAGTTTGTATGGTCCCTTCCATGTGTCCAGCCACTGCAATTGCTTCGTCGCCCGCTACCTTTCCCGTGAAAGATATGTCCTTATGAAAAATTGTAATATTTTCTTGTACTTTTTTACTCATTATTCGATAAGCAATTAAATATCGATATGGACACTACCTTTAATAGAAGCACCATCTGCAATAAGGATCCGTGCGGTAGTTGTATTTCCTATAACAGTGCAGTCTTCCATATAATGCACGTACCCAGATGCACTAATATTTCCTTTAACCTCCCCTGCAATCTGCACATCCTTTGATTTAATGTCGGCCTTAATAACCGCGCCTTTTTCAACTGTAATGATGTTATCGATTTCAATTTTCCCTTTTACAATTCCCTGGACTGAAAGACCATCTTTTCCCTGCAATTCTCCATTCAGAATTAAAGACCTTCCGATTGTAGTTACTGGCATTTGATTTGATTACTCCTGTAAAATATTATTTATAAACCTTTGGGCAGTTCCACATTCATATTGATCGTGCCTGAATATTCTGCTCCTTCTTCGATTACTAAACTATTAGTTTTAACGGGGCCAACAACTGATGCAGATGATTTTATTAATACACCTTTGTCGGCTTTTATTTTTCCATTCAATTTTCCTGCGACCGTAAGTTTCGCAGCTTCAGTATCAGCGGAAACATTGCCTATTTCTGTGATCGTAAGATTACCTTTTACTGATAGTTGGCCTTCTAACTGGCCATCAATTATTAGATCACCATCGCAAGATAATGTTCCATTGACACGGATATCACCCTCAATATTGCTAATAGGGTCAGCCATAGATTACTCCTGAAATTTCCCTTTTCTACCTCGGTTATTGAATGCTTTCGATCATAAATTAGTATATGATCGAAAAACATTGTTTAAAAATATTAACATTACAAAGGAAATACAAGCTATTGCCAGTTATTGAAATTTTGAGTCTATAGTAAAATACTATGCAGGTAACTATTAATACAATTCGAGATGCACACAGTAGAATAAAAACGCATGTCCATAAAACACCCGTTAAATCAAGTACAGAAATAAATGAAAATGCAGGTGTTGAATTATATTTCAAGTGCGAAAATCTGCAGCGTTCTGGATCATTTAAAATTCGTGGAGCGGTGAATGCGGTATTTAGTCTGGGTGAGAAGGAAGCAAATAACGGTGTAGTTACAGTCTCATCAGGTAACCACGGTACTGCTCTAAGCTTAGCGGCAAAAATTCGTGGCATAAACGCTACGGTAGTGCTACCCAAGAATGCGTTGCCATATAAACGAAATTTGATCGAAAATTTAGGTGCTAAAATTGTTGAATGTGAAGCCCAGGTTGATAGCCGCGAGGAAACTTTACTAAAGGTACAGAAAGCAACTGGTGCGACAGTTATCCATCCGTATAATGATTATCGAATTATTTCTGGACAAGGTACGGTTGCATTGGAATTGCTTGAAGAAGTACCGGACCTGGATATGGTTCTAGTGCCCGTAGGCGGTGGTGGTTTGATAAGTGGCATTGCAGTTGCGGTATCAGAGATAGCACCAATAATAAATGTAGTTGGTGTCGAACCGGCGCTTGCAGACGACGCTCGTCAATCCTTTGAAGAAAGGAAACTCATTCCATCTAATTATCCGGATACAGTTGCTGATGGTTTACGCACGTCTTTGGGCACAAAAACATTCCCGATAATTCTAAAACATGTAAAAGATATAATTACTGCTCCGGAGCATAAAATTTTACCAATGATGAATATGATGTCCAAAACTCTGAAGGACAATATAGAACCGTCTTCTGCTGTGCCATTAGCTGCTCTAATGGAAACCAAGCAGATGTTTAAAGATAAAAAAGTTGGTATAATTATTTCAGGAGGTAATTTTTCCTCATCATAAAAAGACCTCAATACAAATAATTATATTGGGAAAAAAGGAATGAATATTCATAAAATTATTTATTTTCTATTTATTTTCAGTATATTAATTGGACAGGGCCAGGAGCAAACTGTAGGACTTTTCTTGAATGCCGCTGCTGCTGCGCCGGGTTACACATTATTTGCACCCATGTCTTATAATGTAACCTACCTCATTGATAATAATGGAGAACTGGTAAAATCCTGGCCCAGCAACTACAGGCCGGGCCTTTCAGTATACATTTTAGAAAATGGTGATTTGTTGCGTACCCGAAGATTACAGGGACAGTTTTTTCAAACTGGAGGGCGTGGTGGCGGAGTTGAAATTATAGATTGGGATGGAAACTTAATTTGGGAATTTGATTACTTTAGTAACCAATTTTGGCAGCACCATGATATTGAATCACTGCCAAATGGAAATGTCCTTCTTATAGCGTGGGAACATAAAACTGATGCTGAGGCCATAGCAAATGGACGAAATCCTATATTGCTTGGTGGCAGTTTACAACCATTTGGATTTTGGCCTGATCATATAATAGAGGTGGATCCCGATAGCAACAGCGTTGTATGGGAATGGCATGTATGGGATCACATAATTCAGGAAGATGACTCATCAAAAGCCAACTATGGCATTGTATCTGACCACCCAGAACTGGTAAATATTAATTATCCCATTGGCCCCAATACTGATGGTGGAGACTGGCTGCATATCAATGCAGTGGATTATAATGCTGAACTAGACCAGATAATGTTATCAGTACATCATTTTGGTGAAATATGGATAATCGACCATAGCACAACTACCGCTGAAGCGGCCAGTCATAGTGGTGGAAATAGTGGAAAAGGTGGTGATTTACTTTATCGCTGGGGTAACCCGCAATCCTATATATTTGACAATAACAATGTGCGCATGTTTTTTGGTCAGCATGATACGCGCTGGATTGAAAATGGTTCAAAAATCATGGTTTTTAATAATGGTAGCGGCCGTCCTGATGGTTCCTATACATCTATTGATGTAATCACCCAGCCAATTGGAGAAGATAATCTTTATGTATTGGATAGCAGCGGTGTCTATGGTCCGGATGCTTTAAGTTGGCAATATACGGCAACACCGCCAAGCGATTTTTTCGCATCTAGTATTTCAGGTGCTCACCGTCTGGAAAATGGTAATACCTTGATATGTGATGGGCCTCAAGGTCATTATTTTGAGATAGATTCTGCAGGATCATTGGTCTGGGATTATGTAAATCCTGTAGTGAATACGGGACCGTTATATCAGGGAGAGGAAATACCCGGTCAAGGTGGCCCACAGGGTTCTAGTATGAATCGCACTTTTCGGGTGCATCGTTACCCAACTGATTACCTTGGTTTTACGGGTCATGATTTGGAACCTATGGGCCCTATTGAACTATATATGAATACGCAGACATTGACTTATCTTCCCAATAAATTCAGGCTACATCAGAATTTTCCAAACCCCTTCAACCCTCAAACAACAATTGGTTATCATTTGCCAGAAAATATATTTGTTATTATTACCATCTATGATTTGCTGGGTATAAAGGTAAAAACCCTGATCGATCAGGCCCAGGTTGCTGGCTCTAGATCAGTGATTTGGGATGCCACTAATCATTATGGTAAACCGGTTAGCGGTGGGATTTATTTATACCAAATACAAGCAGGTAATTTTGTAAAGACAAGGAAGATGGTATTACTGAGATAGCGTATTCCAACAATATTTATTATAACGCTTTATTTATTAGAATTTAATTACGTTTTTAAAGTGATACAAATCACTCAAATTACCAAAATATTCTTGTGCAGTTGATTCTTAAGAACTGTAATTGTAGATTGAGTTTAATAGCTTGCTTAATTATTAATAGCTAATAATTTATTGAGGAGGAAAAAGCCATGAAACGTTGGTCATTAATACTACCTTTATTTACCCTATCATTTATTTTTGCATTAGATGATAATGTAAAAGTTCAAGAAGAGACTCAGCAGCAAAAACAAATTGTTGCGAGTAATGATATTACTGTTCCCATAGATGTTGATAACCTACAACGCATTAGAAAGACAGACCAATTTAAAGAGCGAACTTTAGAACATAATAATGCGCAACTGAAAAGGGAAAATTCCCTGAAAAAGAATTTCCGGCGTGATGGAGATGACATTGGTGCTATTAATTTCTCAGATATAAAGAAAAAGATGAATAGAAAACGTGAAATCGATAAGATCAGAAAATATAATAACATTCCCAATCTTCAGGATCAAATAAACCGCACCTTTAATATGCCGAAAAGATCAAAAGATTTTCGTGAGGCACAATTAAAAAGAAAAAATTCATTAAGACAGAAGTTTCAGAATGAAAAACATGCGCCAAATGTCATTGATTTTTCAACACTAAAAGAACAACAGAGCATGATGAGCAATGAAAACAAGAAAGGAATGTTCGGTAATTTCACGTCTTTTACAGAACAGATAAACCGTGCATCATCAATGCCGCAGAAATCGAGCGTCTTTAAAAAAACCAGTGCTTTCAATAATATTTTAAATAGTAATTCCTCAGGAAATATAAACCCCAGTCAGTGGAACAGCCGGGATTCCTGGTGGCTCGAAACCTTTGATACCGATGCAACTCCTGGTGCAAATCTTACTTTTACGAGTGATTACACTTGGGCCTGGTGGGGCTGGGGGACTGCTGCAGTAAGTGAAGGTAATCTGAATTTAACTAGTGCCTTAGATCCCTTTGGAGAATATACAAGTTGGGTACAAATAGATGGGACCATTGATCCTGATGTAGAAATTAATCCCACAAATGCTTTAATTGTAGCCAGGGTTAAGTTTGCAACAATTGCTACCCAGCCCTATAACGATTATTTCCATTTTTCTGTTGCCATTGATCCAAACTTTTTATCGAATTTAAATTTCTATACAGTGTATACATCACCTAGTGAAGGGGTTATTGGTTCGTTTTACTGGCAGGAAGGAGCCTATGATTCAGTTTCAACTTCAGAAGTTGCTTATGATCAATATTTCTGGCAGGTTGTTGCTGTGGATGGGGACACTGTATCCGTATGGGCCCTTCCTGATACAGCCGAATATATACCAGATGAACCTGATTATATGTTTAGTATCAATAATGTTACAGATGTTGTTGAACCTGTGGAAACTCTAATATTAGTTGGGCATTCAAGTTCTGATTCATCTACAGTTCATATTGATCAAGTTTATTATAGTACGCTTGATGATTTTGACGATAGCGAATTTGAATACGCCGGATCCTTTGGAGAAAGTGATTACTATTTTTCAAATGTTGATACAACCTGGTATGAAGCTGATAATATGAGTGATAATGCAGGCGGACACTTGGTCACTATTTCATCTGAGGAAGAAAATGATTTTATTTATTCCTTAATACAACAAACCGGAAATAATAGTTGGATTGGCTTTAGTGATATAGCAACGGAAGGAGATTGGGTATGGACCACTGGAGAAGATGTAGTTTATACTAATTGGGCAGCAGGGGAACCCAATGATCTAAATGGCGAAGATTGTGCGGAAATGTTTATGAATGGCACCTGGAATGACAATCAGTGTGATTGGGATAGAGCGTTTATTATGGAAGTTGATAACTATATTGACTTGGAATTCAGCAATTTCACCATCGAATTAAATGGTGAGGAAAGTGCAGAATTAGCAGCAGGTAGTCCCCTTGTAGTTACAATCACTTTTGATTCTGCAGCAGCAGAACCCAATGCTGGTTTGATGCATATCGTTTATGATTTTAACATGGATAGCGAGTTAAGCGATACAGATTATGTCGTCGTGGGAGATATTATAATAGTAGATAACGATGAGTTTGATGAAAACCCGGCAGTTGGTATTGTACAAGCTACATTCGATCCGAATGATCCTTGGGATGATGATCAAGGTATTTTATTTTGGCTGACTATGCAAAATACAACCTGGTTTTTTGCGGGTTTAGATTTTGATAATGGTGGATATCATGATGTTGCAACATTGGATGTAACTGGTTGGAACCCACCTGGAATGGGGGCCTCTATATCGGGTAGTGTAGATCCTGCTACTCCTAACTTATTGACTTGGGCCTGGGGGCCAGATACTTATTATTATCCTCATGCTGCTATGACGGATGCTAATGGTGTATATGAGATGGATACTGATGTAGGACAATATGATGTTTATATGTGGGATATCTTTGGACAGCTAGGTCCCAATATGGTCATAACTCCTAATTATCAGTGGGTTGATGTAGATGGTGGTGTAACTGATGTTAATTTTGAGTTACTTGAATTGACCACTATGGTTTACGGAGTGGTCGCAGATGAAAATGGTAATCCAGTGATGGATGTGGGCATAAACTTTTGGAATGATGCATTAGGGATATATGGATATAGCTGGACAGGTGAAGACGGTTTCTATGAAACATGGGTATTAGGTGATAATTATTACTATGTTAATGCTTATGCAAATGGATATTATGATTTCTACGCAGATTCAGTTTATATAGATGATAGAGACGACGTTGAGTATAATATAACATTGGAAAGTTACGGAGATGTTAATTCCGTAATTAATGGTTATGTCTACGATATGTATGGTGAGACAATACCCTATGCCAATGTAGATGCTTGGTCTGATGAAATAGGTTATGGCGTTTATACTCAAACAGACGATTATGGTTGGTATTCTCTGGAAGTCATAGGTGGTTACGATTATTATGTAAGTGCTTGGGCTGAGGGGTTAGAATACTATACTGAGTTTGTATATGTCGAAGAAAATGGAGAAATTTGGATAGATTTTTATCTCTATGACCCGTGGTATGAAGAACCACCAATAATTGTTTACGCAGGAGACGTACCCAATGATCAGGGTCGTCAGATGCGTCTGGTCTGGTATCCTGGTCAACCTGGATATTGGAATTATTTCACACAATATTCGATTTGGCGCCTGGTTCCAGAAGCTCCAGAAGAATTATGGGATTACGTTACTACTGTACCTTGGCATGGTATGCAAATGTATAGCACAGTGGTGCCAACGTTAGGTGATTCTACTGCTGCTGGAATTTATTGGAGCATGTTTATGGTTACGGCCCATACGGAAGATCCCAATTATTTCCTTGATTCTTGGCCAGCTATTGGTTATTCCATTGATAATTTACCACCGGGTGTTCCAACTGGGTTTACGGCTGCTATAGGGGGATCAGGGATTGAATTAGTTTGGGATATAAGTAGTGATGAAGATTTTCAATACTTTAGATTGGATAAATCAAATGATGAAAATTTCGGCAGTTACCAATCTATTGAGACTATCAATACAACGTATCTGGATACAGAATACGAGGTTGGCGTTACACTTTATTATCGCATATCTGCCTTAGATCATTCTGGTAATATGGGTGAATTTTCACCAACGGTTGATATGACAGTGATGTGGGCTGATCTTGAGAATGCTATGCCGAATGAATATACCATTCATCAGAATTATCCTAATCCGTTCAACCCTTCTACAACGCTTCGTTACACTTTGCCAGAGCAAAGTGATGTAAAGATTGCAGTTTATGATATGATTGGTAGAAAGGTTAGAACCTTAGTTAATGGTTCTCAGGATGTAGGCTACAAGTCAGTGATCTGGGATGCTACTAATGACTATGGTGAACGAGTAGGTGCTGGGATCTATCTTTACCAGATACAGGCAGGTGCGTTTGTACAGACCAGGAAGATGGTGTTGTTGAAATAATTGGTTAGTTTGTCCGGACCCAGCGGATAGCATACGTTCTATACTCTACTTCCGCGGTCGGAGGTTTTTGAATCACGATCTTGAAATTGGCAGTCTGTCCAGGGTCAATTGATGTATCACTGATAACACCTGATTTATAAGTTATCATGGCGCCATTCACAAAAGCTGAATCCTTGGCCACTAATTGAGTCGTAGGAGACCAGAGCTTTGCTTCTGTTCGCACAAAGTCTGCTCGAATTTCACCAGTATTAATTACTGTACCGACAATTTCTTCGCGATCTGGATATGCGTTCACAAAAGGATCTCCGACCAATTCAACCTTAGGGCCAGGGGGGCGTTCCTGCTGTACTGAAATCACTTTATCTTTTGTAATTACCAACCGTCCAAGTGTAGTCTGGATAAATAATTCATCTGCATTTTCATCAATTATTTCTCCTAAAATAACGGTACCATTTGTCAGTTCAATACGATGCTGCATATTAGGAACCTTAATTAGGTTTATAATATCCTCGTCCACTGTGGGCATACTCTGATATCTTTCAATAATTTTTACTATGGCTCTCAGTGAATCTATCTGGTTTTGCAATTGCTTGATATCCGAATCATAGTTGAAAAAGGGCTTACCAAGAGGAAGAATAGCAAGTGTATCTCCATCGTCTCGTAATTCTGGTATGGGTATCAGCGTGGTATCCGGTACAGTTAATGCTGCTGTATCCTCTTCCACAATTTCAAATGGATCCTCAATCTGGTCTGCAGTGGTAATATCCTGTGCCGAGCCAAATTGAATTAACAAAATGATTACAATTATTCTATGGTACAATGTATTGACTTTCTTTCATGTGGGCGGTAAATGCTAATCGACGTATCTTTTCATGATACACATCCCGTTTACCCAACCTACCGACCATTTGAACAATCGAACCATGTAGTGTATAGTTTTTTGCATCTGCTAATAGCGGAAGAAATCTTGGAATTACATTTGGATTATTTAATCCTCCTAGGCTTTCAATAGCTTTTTTTCTTAAATCAAGGGGCAGATCATCAGTAAGACCAATTTGGATAATGGCTTTAAATACTTGCGGGTCGTCGAAATTTCCCAGTGCTTCTAGTAGAGTATTCAAGAGACTGTAATATTCGTTGCGCCCCATATTATATGTATTTAATAGAGCCAGAATAAGGTTCTCTTGTTTCACACCGCGCATAGTATTCAAAGCAAATTCCCGTACTTCTAAATTGGTGGCGGGGTCATTTAACAATTCGGCAAATGCATTAGCCACATCAGCAGGATTTTTCTTACCAAGAATTTCTACTGCACGGTTTCGCACACCGATTTTTAGAATTGGATTTCTTGCTATACTAACAAGTATTGGAACCACTTCTTCTGTTCCAATTGCCCCCAATGTTTCGGCTAATAGTTGATCAGTCCGTTCAACATTAGCGTGAGCAATCTCATAAAGATCAAGTAAAGCCAATACTTGGTCTTCCACACGGATTTTATTCAGGCTTCTTACCAGTGTCATGTGGAGACTATTAGTCTTTAGTTCAATATTTTCCATGCCTTGGATCATAGCCTCCGCTGCCTTAGGATTTTCTCTGAATTTCGTTAGCAGTTTTATGGATTCCTCCATGAAAGTTATGTCTAATGCTTCTCCTCCTGAAACCATTTGGGCAATCGCATTGAGTGCCGTGGGATGTTGTGAGTCTCCAAGTACTCTACCAGCTTCGATACGTGCCTCGAAGGGAAGGCTGCTATCATTATATATTGAAATCAACTCTTCAAGAGCCTGAATCCGACCATCTTCGTAAGCAATCCGTAATTTATCGATTAATTCAAAAGTCACTCTGGGGGCTTCTTCTTGTTTACCAGGGAAAATCTTTTTGATAAATGAACAACTATTGAGGGTGAATGATAGCAACACTAGCAGGATTAATCCCTTCCTATGCTTCATGCTCGCCCCATTTTTTGAGTGTGAGGTCAGTACCATCAAAATAGCCATACGTAAAAAATGTTAGCCAATCCCCAAGAATAATCAGTTTTCCATTTTCAACTGACTGATCAATAGCCTGATGGTAATGCCCTAAAACAAGATAATCAAATCCTTGCCGAACTTTTTCCCTCGCAAGTTCAGTCATTTCATCTAGTACGCGCTGATTATATTCATCTGAATGATCATAGTGTTTTCCGCGCTTAGAAATCCAGCTGGCAATCTTGAACCCGATGTTCGGGTGAATCCAACGGTAAGCCCAAATAAACAATCGACTGTGAATTATACGCTTCAATAATCTGTATCCATGGTCCCAAGAAAGGTGGCCATCACCATGGGAAATGTAGAATTTTTTACCATTTAATTCCAGCGTTACATCGTTTTCATATGTTTGTGTTGTCAAATGTTTTTTAATAAAATCCATAACCCAGAAATCATGATTCCCAAGGATATAATGAATTTCAATGCCAGAATTTTTCAAGGTATATAGTTGATTGTATATGGGGAAATAGCCTTTTGGAATTACATCTTTGTATTCAAAATAATAATCGAATAAGTCACCATTGATAAACAGCGTTCCACCGGTATGGTGTATATGATCAAGAAAACGATTAAGGTGTTTTTGATGATCTGTTTCGCCATCGGACCACTGATCCATAAGATGTACGTCTGAAATAAAATAGACCGGCAGTTGCATACCATTTGAAACTAAACTGTAAGATTTAGGATAAGTAATCAAATTCAATTTATCTTCTTTTTAACATTAATGTATAAATATTGTCCAAATTTTCGAACTTGTAGAGTAAATTATAATACAGTTATTATGTTTAGGTTAATTATATTTATTATGATCCTCGCTTGTCAGCTAGCTGTAGGTCAATCATTCGGACAAAATAAGGTCCAGTATAGAAATTTTAATTGGTCTTTTATCACAACTCCTCATTTTGATATCTATTATTATGGTAATGGTTTCGATCTAGCACAGTATACTGCTGAAAAAGGTGAAGAAGCTTATGAGCAGATATCGAAGCACCTGCGCTGGACGTTACGAAAACGTGTACCAATAATTATTTATCACTCACATAATGATTTCCAGCAAACAAATGTTATTTTACCATACATGCAAGAAGGAATTGGTGGCGTTACTGAGTTATTCAAGAACCGTGTAGTTATTCCTTTTGAAGGTGACTACTACCAGTTTCGTCATGTAATTCATCATGAACTAGTCCATGCTGTAATCAATGACATGATTTATGGTTCAGCACAGAACGTATACTCAGGGAGGGTAAAATTGCGCGTACCGCTGTGGGCCAATGAAGGTTTGGCAGAATATCTTTCTATGAACTGGGATACACAAGCAGATATGATTTTACGTGATCTAGCCGTTCATGAGGAAATGCCTACAATAGAGCAGTTGGAATCTTTTCTTGCATATAAGGGCGGGCAATCAGTCTGGCGATTCATTGCCGAAAAATATGGACGGGAAAAAATCGGTGAAGTATTCACCGCAATGAAATTGACCCAAAGTGCTGAGAAAGGCTTTGAAAAAGCAACAGGAATGGATTCCGAGCGGCTGACAAAACAATGGCATAAATACTTGAAAAAAGAATATTGGCCAGATATAAATGGTCGTGAAGAAATCGAAGATATCGCTGTCAGATTGACGGACCATAAAGAAAAAAATAATTATTATAACATATCACCGGCGATTTCACCTGACGGCAGTAAGATTGCTGTTCTGGAAGACAAATCAGGGTTTGCTAACATTTCCCTTATTGACGCAGCGGATGGGAAAAATATTCGCAGACTGGTTAAAGGTAATCGATCCATGGATTTTGAAGAATTAAAATGGCTGCAACCCGGTATATCATGGTCTCCAGATAGTAGAAAAATAGTCATTGCAGCAAAGGCTGGCTCACAGGACGCATTGTATTTAATTGATGCAAAAAAACCGCGCAATAAGAAAAAACTTACCTTTGATTTGGATGGTATTTTTTCAGCAGCCTGGAGTCCGAATGGGCAGCAGATAGCATTCGTCGGTAATAAGGCAAATGCCAGTGATATATATCTTTATGACCTGGAAAATAAAACACTTATTAATCTGACAAATGATATCTATTCGGATTCAGAACCAGTATGGAGTTCCGATGGTACTAATATTGCTTATGTTTCCAGTCGTAATAAAAACGAAAACAATTTAGCTGATCCCGATTTACCTCTATTCGAAATAATGCATTTTCAGACTGACATTTTTATTTTTGATATTTCAAATAATTCTTCCCAAAGAATCACGGATACTGATGCCAATGAAAATTATCCTGTCTGGGCAAAGACGGATAATGTGCTGTTTTATACATCTGACGAAAGCGGTATATCAAATCTATACAGGCATGGTATGGATGACGATAAGGTTGAACCATTAACTAACATACTTACCGGTTTATTCCAAATTAGTCTTTCAGATGATGATGAAGTCATGGTATTTGCAGGATATTCAGATAATGGTTGGGATATCTTTCGTTTAGCAAACCCAATGGATATGAATGTTATTGAAATCAATTCAACACAATTCATCAATAACAGAAAATCGGTAGATGAATTTCTGGTAGATTTCCGTCGCAACAAATCAACTGGTATTAACACTAATCGAACTTCAGGAAGAGATTATTCCAATTATATTTTTGCGCCGGAGTACAAGAATTATAACCAAAATACTAATGTACCAGAACCTGATTCAGGTATGTTCGTAGTGGCAGATTCACTTATTTCAATAGATGGAGATTATATACCGCAGCCTTATAAGACTAGATTAACCATGGACATGGTCTTTGGTTATGCCAGCTATAGTAGCTTTTTTGGTCCCCAAGGGATGACGCAATTCGCTTTCAGTGACGTTTTGGGTGACCATCAAATATCTCTGGGAACCGAATTAGTCATAAGTCTGGATAAGAGTGATTATTATTTTACTTATGCCTATTTAAAAAATCGCGCGGATTATTTTTTCGCATTATTTCACCAGGCTGATGGGTACAATGATTATTATGGCAATCTTTATCGATTGCGGTATTATGGTACACAGGGATTGATATCCTACCCCTTTAATAGATTCAATAGATTTGATGCAGGTCTATCGTATAATAAGATTGACTATCGGTTATTTCAGCAGGATGTTATTACAAGACAATATTTTGAAACCGCAGGAGATGCTGCTGATGTTATGATGCTAACATCGAGTTATATATTTGATAATACCGTATACGGGTACACAGGCCCTATAGATGGTGTTCGTCATAATACCACATTGAGAATTAGTCCCGGAATGGGTGCAAGCGAATTGAAATACCAGACCATAAAGTTTGATATAAGGAAATACTATATGTTTAGCAGGTTCACAAGTTTGGCTGGTAGAATAACGTTTGGTAAAAGTTTTGGTCCTGATCCGCAAAAATTTATACTAGGCGGCTTACAGAATTGGATCGGTGGGCGCGGCGAAACATTTGGACGCAAAGATAATAGTCAATTCCGTAGTCAGCCAATTGACACCAGTAATACATCAATGCTGACTGATATTTATCTATCAGACTTTGTATTTCCTATGCGTGGTTATCGTTATTTTGAAAGGACTGGAAGTAATGTTGCACTTATGAATCTGGAATTCAGATTTCCTTTGCTATTTGCTTTTGGTATACCTAATAAATTTGTTTTTAGCAACTTTGGCAGCTATCTATTCCTTGATGTGGGCGCTGCCTGGGATCATTTAGATGAATTCAAGGAAGTAGGCAATATGCGTCAGAAATATGGTGATTATACACTACCTGACGGTATAAACCCCGTTATAGCTGGATTTGGTGTCGGCGTGAAAATCAATTTAGTCTATTTTTTATTAAGGATTGACACAGCATGGGATGTTAATCCTGCCGGTTATTCCAAACCTCAGTATTATTTTTCCATCGGCACAGACTGGTAAACCCCCTTAGTTCTTGACAATCCATTCGGTCGGGGTCAATTTCCCAGCTGATCATGGCGAAATCTAAAGTTAGAATAGTATTTCTTTGTTCTTCTTGTGGTGATGAGTTTGCTAAATGGCATGGGCAGTGTCCATCCTGCAGTGAATGGGGCACGCTAAGTGAATATAAAGTAAATACCAAATCACGAGCGCGATCTAATGGTCGACCGCGGGCCACGACAAAGCTGATAGATTTACTGGAAAAAGGCGAAATCAAAAGAAATAAAACTGGGATACCTGAAGTAGATCGTGTTTTAGGCGGTGGTTTTTTACCTGGATCCATGATATTGCTTGGTGGCAGTCCAGGGGTTGGAAAATCCACGCTGGCACTACAAATAATACCTGGTTTAGAAAGTAATGTATTATATGTGTCTGCTGAAGAAAGTGAAGATCAATTGGCCTTACGAGCGAAACGCTTAGGAATAGATTCAAATATGATTCAACTCTCAAGTGAGAATAATGCCCAAGTTATTTTGGATCAGGTCGCACACATCAAACCACAATTACTGATTTTGGATTCCATTCAGAATATATACAGCGAAAATATCGATTCGATCCCTGGTTCTCCTAGCCAAATTAGAGAATGCGGTCAACTATTTTTAACATTGGCAAAGCAAAATGGTGTATCCGTAATTGTAATAGGACATGTTACAAAAGAGGGTATAATTGCCGGGCCAAAAATGCTGGAGCATATGGTAGATACTGTATTATATCTAGAAGGTGACTCACGTTTAGACCATCGAGTTTTACGATCAGTAAAGAATCGTTTTGGAACTACAAATGAAGTAGGGATTTTCCAAATGAATGAACGGGGATTAGAGGAAGTATCAAATCCATCTGAACTTTTTCTTGCTGAGCGGGCAACAGAAGTTCCTGGATCAGCTGTATTTCCTGCCCTGGAAGGCACCAGACCTATACTGGTAGAAGTACAAGCATTGGTATCGAACGCAAATTTTGGTACACCGCAACGTAATGCCAATGGTATTGATTATAAAAGGTTAGCCATGCTTTTAGCCGTTTTGGAAAAGAGACTAGGGATGGTAATGGGTACAAAGGATGTATTTGTAAACCTGGTTGGCGGTCTTCGTATCAGTGATCCTACTGCAGATCTTGCAGTGATCGCAGCACTTGGATCCAGCGCGAAAGATAGTATCATCCCTCAAAATACAGTATTAGTCGGGGAAGTGGGTCTAGCTGGTGAAGTACGGTCAGTGGCAAAGCTGGATAAACGAGTAGCAGAAACTGAAGCTTTGGGATTTAAGCGGATCATTGTGCCGAAATCCAGCTTAAAGCGATTCAAGAGATCCAGTACTAAAATAAAAGTACTTGGTGTTTCTTCCGTACGGGAAGTATTTGGTTACTTATTCTGACAGTTGAATTTTTCTATCACATCAACTGATCCTAATTCTTCTGCCCGAACTGGTACACTGAAGACAGATCATTCCCAAATAGATACACCTGTATTTATGCCCATAGGTACCAGTGGTGCTGTTAAAACATTACTACCGCAGGAACTCTATGATGTAAACACAGCTATTATTTTAGGTAATACTTATCACTTATTTCTACGCCCAGGTCATGATCTTATCCACAGAACTGGCGGTTTACACAAATTCATGAATTGGGGAAAGTCAATTCTAACGGATAGCGGGGGATTCCAGGTATATTCTTTAGCAAAATTGAATAAAATATCAGATGAGGGTGTAAAATTTCAATCTCATCTCGATGGTAGTAGTCATTTTATAACTCCTGAAATATCGATGGAAATTCAGCTATCATTAGGAGCGGATATTATCATGGCATTTGATGTTTGCCCGCCAGGGGAGGCAACGAAGGAAACGGTAATATCCGCTGTGGATCAAACAACAAAATGGATCAAACGTTGTAAAGATTATTTGGATAGTTCGGAAGTACCATATGATTGGAATCAGACTTTGTTCCCCATAATACAAGGCGGTATATACCCTGAATTGCGTAAAAATAGTGTTGAGGAAATGGTGCCTTATAGTACTTGCGGGATTGGTATTGGTGGCCTAGCAGTAGGAGAGGATAAAATGGCCATGTTTGAGAATATTGCTATGTTGGATGAATTGTTGCCAGAGGATCAACCACGTTACCTTATGGGTGTTGGTCGACCAACAGATCTTGTCCGTGCTGTGCAGAATGGCATGGACATGTTTGACTGTGTCTTACCTACCCGTAATGGCCGTAATGGTCAACTGTTTACATCCCAAGGTGTAATAAATATTCAAAATTCCCGCTATCTGGATGATTTCAGTTGTGTCGATAAAGAATGCAATTGTCATTTGTGCAATGATTACACAAAAGCGTACCTGCGCCATTTATTTAACATTAATGAAATGTTGGGTTTGCGATTAGCTTCAATGCACAACATCACATATTATATGCTGTTAATGGAAACTATTCGGAAAAAAATCAATGAGGGTGAATTTTCAAAATGGTCAGTAAATTATTTAAATAAATATTCAAATGACCAAAGGATGTAATGGTGCCAAATATTGAAATAAGAGTTATCGACGCATACGTATATCGTATTACATCTGCAGGTTTACTATTCTTGGTTTTAAAGCGGGCTAAGACCAAAATGTATGAACATATTTGGCAGGGCGTAGCTGGTAAGATTGAGGATGGAGAAACATCATGGGAAGCTGCCACCCGCGAATTGAAAGAAGAAACAGGTTTAGCACCTATAAAGATGTTTGTTGCTGATCATGTCAGTAAGTTTTATGAAACAAATGGTGACCGAATCAATCTTGTACCTGTTTTTGGAATTGAAGTAGATTCAAATAGCGTGAAAATATCCCAAGAGCATTGTGATTATAAATGGGTAGACTTAAATGGAGCGCTGGATTTGCTAGTATGGCGTGGACAGAAAGAAGCGGTCCAGGTGGTCCATGATATGGTGATTAGTAATGATGATCGAATGCGTTGGTCAGAAGTGACATTTTAAGGAGAAGAAACTATGTTAGATGTTGGAGTAAAGGCACCGAGCTTTACATTACCAGATGGTGATGGGACCAAAATATCACTCGATAATTTTAGAGGGAAAAAAGTAGTACTTTGGTTTTTCCCAAAAGCAAATACGCCTGGCTGAACTACCGAAGGCCAGGGATTCCGGGATGAACTCCAAAAATTTGAAGAAAAAAATGCAGTAATTATAGGTATGAGCGCTGATTCGCCGAATAAGCAAAAAAAGTTTTGCGAAAAACAGAGCTTTGAATTCGCCATGCTTTGTGATGAAAGGAAAAAAACTCTGCAAGCTTATGGGGTATGGGGAAAGAAAAAATTCATGGGTCGTGAGTATGAAGGCATTTTTCGAAATACCTATATCATTGATGAAAAGGGTATTATCGAAAAGGCCTATAAAAAAGTCAATGTTAAATCACATGCCCAGGATATTCTAGCGGATCTTCAATAATTAATTATTAAGATCCTTTACTTGGAACAAATTGGCTGAGTACATGGTAAAAAACTTTAACAACCTTTCATGATATCACCAGGAGAGAAACAATGAATAAAATCATAATTATCAGTCTTACTTCAATTATTTTGTTTAGCTGCGCTGCGAATAAACCAAATGATAGCGATAATCTTACACTGGGGACAGTTCAAAGCAAAATATTCAAGGGACAAAGTCAATCAGCAGTAATGGATGCACTGGGTTCGCCTAATATTATTACTAAAGATGCGCAGGGCAGAGAAGTATGGACCTACGACCGGATATCTCGTGATAATGAAGCACAATCAGGAGGATTTTGGTTTTTTTTATTTGGCAAAAGTAGTTCGGCCAGTAGCTCTTCTTCAAAATCACTTACTGTCTTAATTACATTTGATGACAACAAAAATGTGCTGGATTATACGTATCAAAGTTTAAAATATTAGATGATCCACCGTTTATTATATCCTGCGACAGTGCAAGGCAAGGTACTGCACTTCGCATTGGTAGCCTATTTAAGTATTTCAATCATCGGCTGTACTGCACCACAACCAACCGTAAAGCCCCCTACCACTATAGCGCGGGCCATGGAGACCCGCACCTTCTCTAAGGATATGAAAACAGTTTTAAAAGCAGCTATAAATGCATTGCAGGATATGGACTATACCATAAACGTACTGAATTCGGATGTGGGGCTAATCGCTGCCAGCCGTACTACAGAACAAAAAAAATCAGAATTATCTCATGATGAAAATGAAGTAGAAGGACTTAGTGAAATCCAAAAAACATGTCTGATTATTTCTGCTGTTGTCATCGTCGCAATTATGTTGGGAGCAATTTTTGGAGGAGATGACGATGATAGTGGAAAGAATAGTAATGATAGATCTCCATTTCGAATAGGTGGCGGTGATAGTAAAGATGGTCCAACGGGTCCCCGAATTTATCGTTATAAGGTCACGATTAATCTAAATGACATTGATACTGATAATACCAAGATTCGAGTAAGTGCCAGTGGTGAAATCGAGCAAGATGGGAAAATCCTTAGCACCGGCGGCATCCATGAACTCGAATTCTTTCAGCAATTTTTTGCTAATGTAAATAAAGCCCTTTTTCTTGAAGATCAGGGTATATAGTTTATAATCAATACTTACCAATAATTTTATTATGAGATTCGAAACATTTGTGCTTGAACGCCAGCAGTCTATCTGGGAGAATAAAGTTGATTATAATCTATCTGAAAGTGGTGTACATCCCGGTTCATTAAATTCACTGTTTGACAAAAAATTTGTTGATAAGATAAATAATACCGAACTGACTTATGGTTTTACAGAGGGGTCCCTAAATCTGCGTAAGGCAATTGCTGATATTTATGACAAAACCAATCCAGATAATGTTCAGGTTTTTAATGGTTCTGCCGAAGCCAATATGGTTGCCTGTTTAACATTGTTAGAACCGGGTGATGAAATGATATACATGGTCCCTAATTATTTACAAATTCAAGGATTTTCCAAAGGGCTTGGTGTTGATGTAAAACCATTTTACTTGCACGAATCCTTAAATTGGAAACCGCAATTAGATGAGATCAAGAACCTGGTCTCGAGTAAAACAAAAATGATCTGTATTTGTAATCCCAATAATCCCACTGGGTCTGTGTTGTCAAAGAACATGGTTTTTGAAATTGGTGATATAGCTCGTCAGGCAGGTGCGTGGATTCTGGCGGATGAAGTATATCGTGGCGCGGAATTATCCGGGGAAGAATGCACATCTTTCTGGGATATTGGCTACGATAGGACGATTGTCAATTGTGGATTATCAAAAGCGTATGGTTTACCGGGTTTGAGACTGGGCTGGTCAATTGCCAATGAGGATTATATTCAAAACGCTTGGGCGACCCATGATTATACATCCATTGCAGTCGGTAGATTAAGTGATGCCATCGCGACCCATGTACTCCAGCGAACTAACAGGAAAAAAATTCTTACTGCAACACGTACCACCTTAAGGAAGAACCTCGACCTGTTTCAGAAATGGCTGGATCACTGCCCAGGTAGATTCCGGTTCATCCCCCCCGAGGCAGGTGCGATGGCATTTGTCTACTATGAATTTGATATAAACTCAACCAAACTGGTAGAAAAAGTACGGGACGAGGTGAGTGTAATGCTTGTAGCTGGAGACTGGTATGGTATGGATCGATATATCCGCTTTGGGTATGGCGCGAAACAGGATGACCTAAAAGTTGCATTGGACAGAATTGATCGAGTGTTTAATACATTATGATTACTTTTCCAGATGAAGTACAGGCTGCATACAGTCGTTCGAAAAATATAATCCGTAAGACACCTTTAGACCATTCACCATCACTAAGTAATATCATTGACGGTGATGTTTATCTAAAGCTGGATAACATTCAAAAAACAGGTTCGTTTAAATTCCGTGGCGCCATTAGTAAAATGACTTCTCTCAATAAAAAACAAAGAAAAAAAGGTGTTGTAACTGCCTCAACCGGTAATCACGGAGCCGCAGTTTCGCTTAGCATGAAAATTTTAGGCATAAGTGGCAGTATAATCGTTCCTGAAAATATAGCGCCCAATAAAGTAGAGAATATTAAAAATCTAGGCGGCACCGTTGAGTATTTTGGCAATGATTGCCTTGAAGCAGAACAACGTGCCCAGGAAATTTCTGTGACTACGGGTTCGACATACATATCTCCATACAACGATCCTATGATTATAGCAGGTCAAGGTACAATGGGTGTAGAGCTAAATGAGGATCTGAGCAATATTGATACGGTCATAGTTGCTGTAGGTGGAGGCGGTCTGATATCTGGAATAGGTGGATATTTGAAAACAGTGCAGCCAAACCTTGAAATGATTGGTTGTTCTCCAAAAAATTCCTGCGTTATGTATGAGTCCCTACAGGCAGGAACGATTTTGGATCTGCCATCAAAACCAACATTGTCTGATGGTACGGCTGGCGGGGTTGAAGAGAATTCCATTACGTTTGCAATATGTAAAGAAATTATAAATGATTTTGTTTTGTTATCTGAGGATGAAATTGCAGCTGGTATTCGTAATGGGCTGGAAGATCACCACCAATTGATTGAAGGGTCAGCTGGCGCAGCAATTGCAGCTTTTAAGAAAAGAGAGACTGAATTAAATGGTAAAACAGTTGTTATCGTTATATGCGGAGGGAATATTAGTTCCAATACATTACGGGAAGTATTGGCATGAGAATCGTATCCCTGGATGAGATAAAGGCGGTACTTCCCAAGATAGACCTTATGCAGGAAATTGAAGCCGGGTTCAGCGCTTATTCTAATGGCGAAGTGGTAGTTCCACCTGTCGGAGAATTAAATTTTGAACATCCTCCTGGTGATGTACATATAAAATATGGATACATTCGGGATGATGATGTGTATGTGATCAAAATTGCCTCCGGATTTTACCAAAACAAACTTCTTGGTTTATCAAATGGACAAGGAATGATGTTGGTGTTCGATCAAAAAAGTGGTAAACCGCTTGGTCTTTTGCAGGATGAAGGTTATCTGACCGATGTTCGTACGGCAGTGGCCGGTGCAATTTGTGCAAAGTACCTTGCTCCAAACAATATTGAAACAATTGGAATAATTGGAACAGGTATACAAGCTCGCATGCAACTGGAATATCTGAAAAATGTAACGGATTGCCGAAGCGCAATTGTATGGGGTCGTAGTGAATCAGCACTGGATCAATATAAAACCAGCATGGATGATACCGACTTTATTATTGAAACAACCATGGCCCTGGAACAAGTAACTGATAACTGCAACTTGATTGTTACTTGTACTGCCAGTGAAAAACCACTAATTAGAAAGGACCAGATTACAGGAAAAATTCACATTACTGCAATGGGTTCTGATACTCCCAATAAACAAGAACTTGAAACTAATGTTTTATCTAAAGCGGACTTGATTATTGCGGATAGCAGATCACAGTGTGAAGTTCGCGGCGAAATTCATCATGCAATAAGAAACAAAAAAGTATCCATGGATTCTATCGTAGAACTGGGAGAGATTATCAATGGGGATCGGCAAGGGCGGACAACGAGTTCTGAGCTTACAGTAGCAGATCTAACTGGTGTAGCAGTGCAGGATATAAAGATATCAAAGGCGGTATTAAAATATATTTAACCTGTTAATTATTGAGCATAGTGAAATATCAATATTTTATTATTTTCATCGGATTTTTATTTACTTTCAATATTTATAGTAATGATTTGGCTCAGGAATATGTTGATATAGCTGGTGTTCAGTTCAAGGTAATAAAAAACGGTGAATCTAATCGACGCTTTATATGGATTCATGGTGATGAAAAAACTGCTGCAGTGCTACTAAAACGCCATTTGAAAGATAATTACGGCACAGCCTTTCTTATCGAGAATAATAATCGGGAAGTTTTTATTAATGGTTATATGATGGATCCTAATCGAATTTTCTCGAAAGCAGGGGCGGAGAAAAATTTGATTAAATTTAATGACAAAATTTCAAAACCGGCTGTTGATCAATTGGTCAATTTAATCGCTAATGATAAAGAAAAGTTTTTTGATAAAATCACCCCTCCAAATGGAGGATTGTTAATTGCTTTACATAATAATCTTCGTGATTATTCTATAGATAAAGAAATTCCTTTTAGTACAGAAGTATCACTGAAAAATAGTGAGCATCCCCATCACCATAATTTTTTTATATGTACTAATCGGGATGATTATAATTTATTGTCTAAATCCCCTTATAATGTTGTTTTACAAGAAACACAGCCGAAGAAAGACAATGGATCGCTATCCTGGTTCGTCGCTCGAAAGGGCGTACGCTTTATAAATATCGAAACGAGATTGGGATATCTAAGTATCCAAACAAAAATGCTGCAATATGTTGAGGAACATTTAGAATAAATACTCTATATCACCAATCCTTTATTGCGAAATACTGTTTCATTATTTTTCTCATTCAGATAACCCATCATAACAGAATGACCATTAATCTTCATTTTTTTATTTCGTTTTTCAATGGCTGTCATGTGTATTGGCTTATCCCCGATAGATAATACAGCTGTATTTTCTGGAAGAATAAAAATAATATTTTTCTCTTTGGAAATTTCTGCCCACTCCATTTTGATAATATAATCCGGATTGTCAAACTGACCTTCCATCCCAAAAATTATTTTTGGATTATTACTTGTAATAGATGCCGCTGCATACAAAGGTAATAGAAGTTGTAGCACTGCCCAGGCTGTTGATTCTGGCGCAAGTTTTACAAGGAATGTATCATCTCTATTTAACCCTAAGTATTTTTGCAATCCATTCGTATTTACCAAAAGATTATAGTGACTAAGCTGAATTATTTTATCTGCAACACAATATATTAACGCTTCATGAAGCAATGCGGGCCTGAAAGTGGGTATGAATTCCGTTGAATAGTTTGTCAGCGATTCTATAGATGGGCAATTAGTTGCGTTAACTACGAATGAAGGTTTTATTCCATTTAAATCTTTTTTCCCCGAGGTTGAGCTTGCAAGAATAACTGTTGCGCCATATGCCCAAATACTGAATGCAATTATTTCGGCCATTGGATATTCTAAGTCATGGATAAATACCCTTTCTTTTGGCTGTAAACCATTTTCTCTTAACCAATTCGCACCTTGGTGGACCAGCCGAAGAAAATCCTTATTAGTTAGGTTATAATCGGTAAATAAAACCTGATGGCTGTACTTGACATTCTCTCCCTCTATTAATGAATATATATTAGGGTAGGGTACCATGAATTCGATCGGTTCAATATTGCCCATGCATTGGGCCTGGTAAATTCGGTCTGAAAGTGCTTCAGACATGGTTTGGATCTAATCCGGCTTGATTTTTCTTATTATTTCAAACGTATCTTTTGTTCTGGAATAGGTGTGTCCCGCCAGGCGTCCGACGGGATTTAATTTATCCAGATTGATACGTCCATCATCGTATACTTCATCATCAATGTGAAAAAGTACAACTGTGCCGATCACCACAAATCCGCCACCCGGTCCTTCATTACCAACAGGTACGATCTGGTTCAGTTTACACTCATAACTAATCCGTGCTTCCTGAACGCGGGGTGGTGAAATTTTTATACATGTTTCTGGTGTTAGACCAGAAACGGTAAATTCATTTATTTCAGGTTCGAAATCAGTGGCACAAGCCACCATCTGTTCTGCAAAATCTTCTGAAACAATATTAACTACAAATTCGCCGGTGGACTCAATATTATTCAGCGTATCTTTTGTTTTACCATCGTATCCACGGCGACCAGGTGCGAACATGATTGAAGGAGGGTTGGAACAGATACCATTAAAATAGGAAAATGGTGCCAAATTGTAGTTTCCATCTTTGGATTGGGTGGAAACAAATGCAATTGGTCGCGGTAATATTGAGCCAATCATAATTTTATGATTATCTTGGAAGGATGAATTCTCAGGGTCAATAATCATTGATTCCAGGATAAAGGATAATCTTTATCATCTGCTGCTTTGGCGGCAGTAGTGATTGTCAACGGCTGAAATGTATCTACCATAACCGCAAGCTCGTTTGTTTCCTTTTTGCCAATGGATTCTTCAATCTTACCGGGTTGGGGGCCATGGGGTAGACCGGCAGGGTGAAAAGTGATCGAACCTTCTCCGATACCTTTTCTGCTCATGAATTCACCTTCTGCGTAATATAGAATTTCGTCAGAATCAACATTGCTATGCGCATAAGGTGCGGGAATAGCTTCAGGGTGATAATCAAATAATCTCGGTACAAATGAACATATAACTAAACCGGGAGCCTGGAAAGTCTGATGAACTGGTGGGGGTTGATGGATCTTACCTGTTATTGGCATAAAATCATTGATATTGAATACCCAGGGATAATAATACCCATCCCAACCAACTAAATCGCAGGGATGGTTGGCGTACTCATAAGTTTGATAACCATTCACCAATTTCAAATTTACTGTTACTGGCCCATTTACTTGCGGAATTACAAACTCCGGTGCGCGGATGTCACGTTCACTGTACGGTGCATGTTCTAATAGCTGTCCATGCCTGTTACGATATTTCACTGGAGTTTCTAAGGGACCATTGGTTTCAATTATAAATTGTCTCATTGTTTCCTGGATAGTCATTTGCCAGACCACACCGCGAGGAATTACTACATAGTCACCTTTATTCAATTCAAGGTTGCCAAAGTTTGAATATAGCATGCCATTACCATTTTGAATAAATATGACTTCGTCATGATGCCCATTGCGGTAGAAACTGTTCATGGACTCTTCAACATGAGCAGTGTGTAGTTCAACATCATTATTGTAGAATAATGACACTCGAGAACTGATGGCATCACCTGAGGATTCTAAGTTAAAAGATCTGATGTGGTGATGTCGGTGCGTGTCAATCCAAGCTTTCCTATTAAGTTTATGTAATTCCCCTATATTTGTTACATCGGTAGGCGGATTAAGATGGTAAACATTTGAATATAATGAACTAAATCCTTCACGGCTTATCAGCTCTTCATAATATAAATTTCCATCCTTATCCCGAAATTGGATATGCCTTTTTTCAGGTAATTGACCTCTTTGTTGATAGAATGGCATCTTGAATTATACGATTGTATTCTCTAAAACACCTATATGTTCAATTTCTAGACGTACTGCATCCCCCTTCTTGAGCCAACCGCCAGTTGACTCAGGTCTCAATTCAAGAATACAACCTGTCCCGACAGTTCCTGATCCAATATAATCTCCCGGTCGTAAATCAACATTCATACTGGCTCTTTCGATCATAGTGGGAAAAGAATGGTACAGATCATTTGTATTACCATCTGAAATGAGTTTCCCATTAACATGACAAGTCATCCGTAAATGCAACTTATTGTTATCCCAAGCATCTGTTAATTCATCCGGTGTTACCATATAAGGACCAAAACTATTCGCAAAGTCTTTACCCTTTGCTGGCCCCAAATTCAGTTGCATTTCTTCGCGCTGCAAATCTCGTGCTGACCAGTCATTCAAGATTGTATATCCAGCGATCATTTTATCTGCATTTTCTTTTTTTATATCTTTTCCGCCGTTAGCGATGATAATTGCAAATTCTAATTCAAAATCCAGTTCTTTTGTTCCGATTGGGTAGGGTACATTTTCCCCATGGCCATATAAAGTCGTCGGATTCGAAAAATAGAAGATTGGTATTTTATACCAGTCTGGATGCATTTCCATTCCACGCAACTTCCGTGCTGCTTTAACATGTTGCTCGAATGCATAAAAATCGCGAAACGTATCTGGATTAGGAACAGGTGGTAATAAACTAGCTTCACTTTCTTTTATTGCGATTGGTTTTCCGTTCGCTTCCAGTGATGACAAATCTGAATCTGGAATAGCCTGATTGAGTCCTTTCAATTTTGAGAAATTTATATCCCAATTACCCAAAGCAAGTTTTATGGTTGTTGGAATGGTCAGGAAGGTCGCGTCTTTATTATTTTCGTTTACCCATATGGCTGACCGGATTACATCAACGATCTCATCGTCGCGCTTAATTCCAAAACGTGGCTTCTCATCATCAATATTCGTATATGTAACAAATTTCATGAATTAAAAACTGTTCTCATTTATTTTCAGTTGCACTGTTAGAGGTTACCACGTTTTTCCTGCTCACTTTCAATGGATTCAAAAAGTGCTTTAAAATTACCTTTACCGAAACTATTGGAACCTCTCCGTTGAATAATTTCATAGAAAAGTGTGGGCCGATCCTGGATTGGTTTTGTAAAAATCTGCAGCATATACCCATTATTATCTTTATCAACCAGGATACCAAGCTCTTTAAGCACAGCTATGTCTTCATCAATTTCACCGACTCTATCGGTTAGTGATTCATAATAGGTTTTTGGTACATCGAGAAATTCCACGCTATTTTTTCGTAGTTTTGTGACTGTTTTAATTATATCCTTTGTTGACATTGCCACATGTTGTATCCCCGCACTTTTGTAGTAATCGATGAATTCCTGAATTTGTGATTTTTTCAAACCATCTGCCGGTTCATTAATGGGCATTTTGATTGTTTCATTGTCGTTTGCCATTACAGTGGACCGTAATGCAGAGAATTCTGTAGTAATATCTTTATCATCCACTGACCAGAAACGGTGCCAGCCAAACACCTTTTCATAAAAGTTGCAAACCGATTCCATTTCACCATCTGATTGGTTTCCAACAACATGATCTATATGTACTAGACCTGTTGGTTCAGCCAGTACATCTTCCTCAAAGACCGTGTATCCAGGAAGAAATACACCATCATAATTATTCCTTTGAACAAATGTGTGGGTAGTATCACCAAACGCCTTAATAGTGGCTACTACGGCTTCACCACGATCATCAGTTAATAATTTTGGTTTTAATATACTCTCTGCCCCACGGGTGGTGGATTCTTCCCATGCTGCTTCTGCATTGTCTACGGTAAACGATACATCTTTAATGCCATCTCCATGAGTATAGATGTGCGTGCCAATTTCTGAATTATTTTCCAGGGGGGAGGTTAAAATAAATCGCACTTGATTTTGCTTCAATACGTAACTCACGCGGTCTCTAGAACCTGTTTCTAGTCCGGAATAGGCGATTGGTAAAAACCCCAGTGCAGTGCGGTAATAATGCGCTGCTTGTTTGGCATTACTCACATAAAGTTCACAATGATCAAAACCATTTATAGAATAACTATTCATTTCAAATAATTAAATAATCGATGCCAATGTTTGAATAAACTGGTCATTTTCATGTTCCAAACCAATAGATATCCGAATGTATTCCGGCCAACCAAATGCATTTAACTGACGGACAATTATACCTTCATCCAACAATTTTTCTGCTATGCTTTTTGCTTTTTCTTCTGATTCCCAGAAAGTAGTTACAAAATTTGTAGCAGAGGGAATACGGGTGACACCAAGTTCATCTATGCTACTTTCAATTTTTGACATTTCATTTTTATTTAATTCAATTGTTTTTTCCATGAATTCGTTATCATCCAATGCAGCACAGCCTGCAACCTGGGCAAAATAGGACGGTTCGAAAGGAACCTTTACCTTTAACAAATTGCTAATAAGTGTTTCGTGCGAAAATCCATAGCCTATCCGTAATCCTGCAAGTCCATATGCTTTTGAAAAGGTTCGCAGCGTAATGACATTATCATATCGATATTTCATTGAATCAGGATATTCTTTTATATTCGTTGCAAATTCAAAATAAGCCTCATCAAGAATAACCAAAACACGTTCCGGGACATGTGCGTAAAATTTATCAAATTCTTCTTTTGTAATATAGGTGCCCATAGGATTATCAGGATTAGCAATGTAAATGATCTTTGTATAATCATTTATTTTTTCCGCAATGTCACCAAGATCAATGCGATGATTTTTCATTGGCACCCAATGAATTGAACGGCCAGTTGCATTGGCCAGGACCCGGAAACCAATAAACGAATCGGCAGCGGCCACAATTTCATCATCACCCAATAAAAAGGTTCTCAAAATATTGGAGATTATGCCTTCCGACCCGGCACCAATTATTACATTTTCTATTTTAACATCGAATTTTTTTGCCAGTTTAGTGCGTAGTGCCATCCCAAAAGCATCAGGGTAGCGATTTACTTTTTGCATGGCGGATTCTATTGCTGCAATTGCCAGCGGTGCCGGGCCCAAGGAATTTTCATTGGAAGCAAGTTTAATTACTCGATCCAGTCCCTTATCACGCTTAATATCATCGATCCGTAAGCCGGGTTTATAACTGGCTAAATTTTTTATATAGGAAGGTACAAGTGGCATGACAATTAACGCTGTAAATTTACATAATTATACATAATTATTCGATCCTATCGTATTCTAGTTTTATTGATAAAAAACATAGAAATTGCTGATATGGAAATTAAAGGACCATTGATCAAGGGCAGCTTTATTGAGCGACCTAATCGATTTATAACAATAGTTAAAGTAGGAAAAAAATCTGTTAAAAGCCATTTGTCCGACCCTGGTCGCTTGCGTGAAATACTTACACCAGGGAGAGAATTATATTTACGGAAAGCAATTGAATCCGAACATCGAAAAACAGATTATAGTACAATTCTAGCTAAGTATAATGGGGAACTGGTTTCACTGGTTACTGCATTGCCCAATCAATTTGTAAAAGAATGTATTGATTCTAGGATATTATTGTTTCTGAAGGATTTTGAATTAGTAAAACCAGAAGTTGTGCATGGAAATCATCGTTATGACTTTTTATTGAAAGATAAATCCGGTGATCTATTTTATTTGGAAGTTAAATCAGTAACTTATGTTGAAAATGGGATTGCCAAATTTCCTGATGCAGTGACAGACAGAGGAAGACGGCATGCGCAATCATTGCAGGCTTTGGTTGAAACTGGTTTTCAAGCAGGGATTCTTTTCGTGGTGCAGCGATCAGATGCACATTCCTTTCAACCTATGTGGGAACGTGATCCAAAATTTGGCAAAGCATTGGTTAATGCTTATCAGGCTGGGGTACATGTATGGTGTATAACTACGCGTATTTCTAAAACGAATATGACATATGAGAAGAAAATTCCTGTAAATCTGCAGCCAATATGAGTTGGGTACGTAATTTATTGTATCCTTTCTTAGGTAGATTAGTATCCATTATTGTTCTGTTTTTTATTGGATCCTGTGCCGTTATTAAACCGCCCAGCGGTGGGCCAAAGGATACGACACCACCGTTTCTAGTCTATGCAGAACCACCAAGCGGTACTTTACAATATAAAGGTGTGCAGATCCGGTTAGAATTTTCAGAGTATATGGATGAGTCCAGTATTAAAAAGGGAATTCGCGTTTTCCCGAATGTTGAAGGCGAGATATCAATAAATACCCACGGAACAAATCTTACAGTTGATTTTCCAGATAATCTGGAAGAAGATCAGACTTATGTAATAAATCTGAGTCGCAATATTAAAGATGAACATGGCGTGGAAATGGCTGAAGCAATTTTTCTAGCCTATAGTACTGGCGATAAAATTGACAACGGTTCAATCTCTGGTGTTGTTTGGGGTGATGGACCAATGTCAGTACACCTTTGGCGTATAATTCAGCAAGATAGTCTGGAAAATATTTTTCAGACGATGCCAAATTATTTCACTGATGTTTCAAATAAAGGGGGGTATAATTTTCAATTCTTATCTGCAGGCAATTATTTGCTATTAGCTTTGGATAGAAGTGCGGCTGGACTAGCGCTGGATACCCGCAGAATGAAGTATGGACTTTTCTGGCAAAAAATTATTGCGCTTGACCAGGACCAATCCATCACTGATGTAAACGTGATTACGAAGAAAGAACAACCCCAGTTAAGATTACAAAGAGGAGAATGGAATGGTAATAATTGGGGCAGAATAATTTTCAGTCGTTCATTAAATTATTTGAATGATAATTATTCCGTAATACTTACATATGATGATGGAACAATTGAATCACCTGTTAGTTTTCATGATCCTGAAGATCCAAATGCTTTGATATTAATTAGGTCAGACAAATCTCCTATTTCAAATAAGATAAGGATCAAGATTGAGAATATATTTATCGATAATGATGTGTTTTTGGATTCAGCATCAGTTTCTGTGGCCGTACCGCAGGATGATGAAAACTACATAGATTTAACTGAACCTAAAAAAGCAGTAACGATTACACCAACTGCTCATAAAGATACAGTATATCTGGAACTAAAATTTTCTGAACCCATACCTCACTGGGGGCTAGAGTATGAGTTATACAAAAGTGACACAATCAGTGTTAATGAAAAAATAGTTTACATTAATCCAATGTGGGTGAACATATTGCCCCATAATAATTGGGAACCAAGAATAAATTATACCTTAAATATATTTACTAGTGATTCATTAAAAAATATGGGAGGAACGTTGCTAGACTCCGTAATAACAGTGAATATAAAAACCACAGACTATCAGGGTTACGGGGGTTTGTATATACCGATCAAAGGAAAGTTAGACTCCGGTATAGGAGCGGTATTATACTCTATTGAAAATCCGGAACAGAAAAATATATCTTTCGTAAATTCACAAGCACGATTAGAATTTAACCAGATTCGAGAGGGCAAATATACTTTAACTCTTTTTTCTGATAGGAATAATGACAAAACTTATACTACTGGTACGGCAAAACCTCTTACGCCAGCAGAATGGTTTTATGTAATGCCTGATACAATTGAGGTACGAACTAACTGGGATATTGAATTGCCATCATTAAATATCCAGGAGTTATATTGAAAATGTACTGTGTAATTATGGCAGGTGGCAGCGGTACTAGGTTCTGGCCATATAGCCGAAAAAGTAGACCAAAACAAATGCTCAATATTCTGGGCGAAAAATCAATGCTGCAGATGACTGTCGATCGTCTGCGGAAATTACATAATGTAGAGGACATTCTAATTGTCACACGGGCTGACTTGGCTGATAGTATTAGAAAACATGTAAATGGTGTGCCTGCTGAAAATATCATTGTAGAGCCAGAAGGTAAAAATACGGCTCCCTGTATAAATTTGGCAGCACTACATATAGCTAAACGGAAAAAGAATAGTATTATGGGTGTGTTTCCTGCTGATCATCTCATTGTTGGACATAAAGAATTTGAGAAGGCAATAAACACTGCTTCATTTTTGGCCAAAAAGGATAATAGGCTAGTGACCATAGGTATTCAACCAACCTTTCCATCTATTGCCTATGGTTATATACAATATGAATCTGATAGTGAAATGGACCACATGAATGCTTACAGCGTAAAAGCATTTGCAGAGAAACCACACTTAGATCTGGCCAAGAGGTTTTTGAAAAGCAAGGATTTCCTATGGAATGGAGGCATCTTCATTTGGAGCATTGCTACCTTCATGAAAAATATCAAAATCCACATGCCCGAATTAAATGATCAAATTAATAAAATCAGTAAACGGATTGATAAGGGTGTTGGTTTTGATGATATCTGGTCCAAAATTACACCAGAATCCATCGATTACGGGCTAATGGAAAAAGCAGGGGACATTTATGTTGTCAAAGCCAAGTTTGAATGGAGTGACCTAGGTTCATGGAATATTATTCATGATATCAGTCCAAAGAATAAAGATGGGAATACAATTCGCGGAGATGCCCTTATACTCGAAGGGAAAAATAATTTTGTACAATCTAATGGGCAGTTTATTGCTCTGCTTGGTCTAGATAATGTTGTAGTTATCACAACGGATGATGCTACACTTGTTGTTGCTAAGGATCGAGTTGAAGAAGTAAAAAATGTGGTAAAATATCTGCAGGATGATAAGAAAGAAAATCTGTTATAAAAATGGCTTCAAGACCTGAAGAACTAATCGTTATGTTTGAAGAATTGGCAGACCGGCTTAACATCAAACTCGTACAAGATAAAGGTGATTTTGCTGGCGGATCATGTTTGATAAGAGAAGAAAATTTTATTGTGGTCAATAAACGAAAACCACTGGAACAGCGCTTAAAAGTACTGGCAAGGGAATTTGGTAAAATAAATCTGGCAGATGTGTATTTAGTCCCCGCATTACGATCATATATCGAGGGTTCCTAAAGCGAATAGATCAATATTAATAATTCGTGAAATCACTTGATTTGTAAAGTGAGTTAAATTACAATTCTTATCCATTTTTAGAACATTAATCCGAGGAAACAATGAGGAAATTTACATCAGGAGATATACGAAATTTTGCTGTTGTAGGACATGGTGCAGTTGGAAAAACAATACTTTGTGAAGCAATGCTTGCCTGCGTCGGGGAGATCAACCGTATGGGATCAATTGAGGCCCAAAATACTATATCAGATTATCACCATGATGAACACGAACGACAAATATCAATTCACTCATCACTGCTGCATCTGGAGTGGATGGATAAGAAGTTCAACATTATTGATACACCTGGCTATTTAGACTTCATCGGTGAAGCAATTAGTTCCCTTGCTGTGGTAGATATGGCTGTCGTTTTACTGCATGCCGTGAATGGTGTTGAAGTAGGCTCAGAACAAGTGTGGTCATATGCTACAAAAAATAATATTCCTAAGGTTTTGGTCATTAATGGTTTGGATCGGGAACACTCAAAATTTGATGAAATTGTCCAGCAGACAAAAGATCATTTTGGGAAAAATGTATTTCCGATGCAGTTGCCTGTAAATGCAGGTCCTGGATTCAATCAGATAGTAGATGTATTACGAAGTGAACTAATAACCTACCAAAGGGATGGCAGTGGGAAATACTCGGAATCTGAATTGCCAGAAGAATGGCAGAGTCGTGTAGAGGAACTGCATCAAGAATTGATCGAATATGTAGCTGAATCGGATGACACTCTTCTGGAGAAGTTTTTTGACCAAGGAAATCTATCGGAAGAAGAAATGCGCAGCGGAATTCACCATGCTATTCAGAACCAAAGTTTCATACCATTATTTTGCACCTCTGCTACTGTCAATGTAGGTGTCACTAGATTGATGGAATTCATATCTAAATACGGTTCTTCACCAGTTGATCGTGGGACTGTAGTTGCGAAAGAATCTAATTCCGATGAAGAAGTATCGGTCGCTTTAGATGGTAAAGAACCAGTAGTATATGTCTTTAAAACCATCAGTGAAGCGCACGTCGGTGATTTATCTTTTTTCCGTGTTTATTCTGGCAGTGTTTACGCTGGAATGGATATACTGAATACATCCAGGGGTAAATCGGAACGTTTTGGCCAGATGTTCTTGCTAAACGGCAAAAATCGTTTAAGTGTTAATAACTTGAATGCTGGTGATATTGGAGCCGTTGTAAAATTAAAAGACACGCATACTGGCAATACACTTTCATCACAGAAATTTCGAGTGGTAATGGATGGTGTAGCATTGCCAAAGTCGAATATTCATATGGGCATTATCCCGAAGGCTAAAGGTGATGAAGAAAAATTAGCTGTTGGTCTCTCAACCTTACACGAAGAAGATCCTACTTTTGTTTATCAAGTTGATCCAGAATTGCATCAAACTGTTATATCTGGTCAAGGTGAATTGCATTTGCAAGTTTCCGTCCAGCGGCTGCAACGCCGGTTTCACCTTGCGGTAAATACATTTAAGCCGCGCATTCCTTTTAGGGAAACAATCAGAGGAAAGGGTGAATCAAAATATCGACATAAGAAACAATCTGGAGGTGCAGGGCAATTTGCAGAAGTTTGGATGCGGATTGAACCCAAAGCGCGGGGTGAAGGGGTAGAATTCATTTCATCCCTTGTGGGACAGAACGTGGACCGCGGATTTGTTCTTTCTGTGGAAAAAGGTGTACAAGCTGCTTGCGTTGATGGTATTCTAGCTGGTTACCGAGTAGTGGATTTAAAAGTCGAATTTTATGATGGTAAGCAGCATACAGTTGACTCTAAGGACATTGCCTTTCAAATTGCTGGAAAAGGCGCCTTCAAGGAAGCATTCAACAGTGCGCAGCCATGTCTTCTTGAACCAATAATGGATATAGAGATCCGTATACCTGAAAATTTCATGGGTGATGTTATGGGTGATGTATCCAGCCGCAGAGGGAAAATTATGGGTATGGACTCAGAGGGAAGTTTCCAGGTTATAAAAGCCCAGATACCGCAGTCAGAATTATATCATTATTCAACTACAATTCGTTCATTGACTGGTGGACGGGGAATCCATTCTGAAAGCTTTAGTCATTATGAATACCTACCCCAAGAACTGCAGAAGCGATTTATTGCAGAGTCTCAATCCGATAATGATGAATATTAATGATGGATCGTCTCTGGGCACCATGGCGAATGGAATATGTCAGAAGCAGCAAGGAAGATGGCTGTATTTTCTGTACAAAACCAAAAGGTGATGATGACAGAGAATCGTTGATTCTCGCCAAGGGGCATCAATCTTTTGTATTGATGAATCTATACCCCTACAATAATGCCCACCTGATGATAGCTCCCTATGACCATGTGGACACCACAAGCACGCTGGATCAGGAAACGCTAAACGAAATAATGTGGTTCGCAGATGGCGCCATGGCAATCATGAAAGAAAAAATTAATGCTGAAGGATTCAATTTTGGTTCCAATATCGGCGTTGCTGGTGGAGCGGGTATTGTAGACCATATTCATTTTCATGTAGTGCCCAGGTGGAACGGAGATACAAACTTTATGCCTGTGATTGGTAAGACAAAAGTACAGTTACAGGGTTTACAGGAAACCTACGATGAGTTGAAACCGCCCTTTGATCTACTCATGAAAAATAGATAATGGAGTATTTTTCCCATTCCTGGTTGCCATACATATACCTATATGGCATAGGCGGAATATTCTTTTTTTCTGGTGTTTATATTGTTTGGCGCACTGGTGCAATTGATTTAAATAAACCCCATCATCGTATGTGGATGAAAATTTTCTTTTTGGGCTACGCCTGGTTTATGGCAATTCATGGTTTATTAACGATCTTTGCTTTGCGGTAGACTGTGGAAACTTTCCATAATATTGGCACTTCTACAGACTGGATCGTAATGGTCGTTTATTTTTTAACTATTATGCTGTTCGGTACATATTTTGGCCGGTATACAAAGGATACGACTGATTTCTTTTTTGGCGGTCGGCGGTTTAGCTGGTGGCTTATCACTATGTCGATAGTAGCCACAGGTGTGGGCAGTCATAGTTTTGTAAAATATTCAGCTAAGGGATTCGAACATGGCATCAGTTCATCCATGACCTATTTAAATGACTGGTTTTTTGTGCCGTTTTTCATGTTTGGCTGGCTGCCGATTATTGTGTATTCAAAGGTGCGATCCATACCGGAATATTTTGAAAAGCGGTTTAGTCCATCGGCACGGTTTTTAGCCACGATTCTGTTATTATTATACATGATTGGATATATCGGGATCGGTTTTTTGACTTTAGGAAAAGCCATTATCCCCATGCTGCCTGAAGCGTTTAATATTATGGGTGCGACCGTTGATATTACGTTGATGCGTGCCATTGCTGTGATTGCGGTTATAACGGGGATTTACATCACTTATGGTGGTCAGACTGCGGTGATTTTTACCGATTTGCTTCAGGGATTCATCCTGTTGTTTGCAGGGTTTATGCTGTTTGCCATTGGCATATCTTATTTGGGAGGTTTCACAGCTTTTTGGGATTTATTGCCTACAACTTGGAAACTTCCTTTGGCGGATTTTAACCAACCGTCGAGTTTTAATTTTGTGGGTATTTTTTGGCAGGACGCTGTAGCTGGGTCTATTGGATTCTTATTTTTGAATCAAGGGTTGCTCATGCGGTTTATGGCCTGTAAAAGTGTGAATGAAGGGCGCAAAGCAGCAGCAATTAATATCATGTTTGTTTTACCTCTTTCAGCAGTTGTTGTAGGCAACGCCGGTTGGCTTGGAAAAGCCATTTCTGTGGCGACGCCGGATATCATTAGCCCAAACACATCACCCGATGAAATTTTTGTGGTTGTGGCCAGTATTGTGACCAGCCCAGGCGTATTTGGTTTTGTAATGGCCGCTCTTTCAGCTGCATTGATGTCAACTGTGGATACACTGATCAATGCTACAGCAGCAATTTGTGTAAATGATATTTATCGGCCCATCGCATCTTATTTGAAATCCTCTCATGAGAGTGATACTGAGAAAGATCGTAGAGAACTTTATGTGGCTCGACTTGCATCGATTGGCATTACTGCTCTCGGTGTGGTTGCAGTTTTAGCTTTCAAGAATTTTCCAACCGTTTATGAGGCTCACGGTTTTTTTCATTCCACATTAACACCGCCACTGGTTGTTGCCATTTTTATGGGTGTATTCTGGAAACGGTTTACTCCTGCTGGAGTGATAACAACTTTTCTTGGGGGCGTACTTTTGATGATTCTCGGTGCCAGATACCCCGGAATTTTAATTGCACCATTTGATCATGGAATCGAAATGAATCCAGCAAGACCTTATTCCTACATCCGGGCATTTTATAATATAGTTGTTTGTATGGGTGTGGGCTGTTTTGTTACATTTGCGGGAAATTATTATAATCGTTTTGTGGCATGGTTTAATGCTAGGAAATCTGGACGTAAAGAAATGGTCGGCATTACTATAATCACCGGATTGGCATTTGCCCCGGTATTGTTTGATGGAATGGAGATTCAAGGGCAAATTATTTCAGCAGTTTTAGTGATTCTTTTGGTTCCGGTTATCGTTGGCTATTTTGTCCCTTACGATGAACAAAAAGCTACAGAAGGTTTAATATCCTCATCGATAGAAAGAGCAAGAACTATGTTCAAAGGTTCTGAATTGAATGATCGCGTTGGCGAAAAAATTGAGGTGTATTATAAATCGAAAGACGGAAGTGAGAATCGTATACAGTTTTCAAAGAATAATATGGCAAAAATGTCCGCAGAAGTTGGCGATCTTGTATATATATCGGATAAACGAAAATGGCTCGGTGGTCTGAAATCTATTCATTCAACCTATGGTGAACCTCATGATGAAGACGGGGTTGTATATATTGGAGTCCAAAATATTAAATCGGGACTATTTGATGAAGGTAGAGTTCTGATAGCTGAAAAGGAAATGTAACTTTGAGAGAAACTCAAAGTGCAATAAATTTGCCAGCTTTTTTAAGCCACAATTCAATATTCCGGAGTAGCTCAGTTGGTAGAGCGAGTGGCTGTTAACCACCAGGTCGGGGGTTCGAGTCCCTCCTCCGGAGCA